>JAFAZC010000031.1 GCA_019239965.1 Kutzneria sp.
AGCTCACTGTCCGACATGGTCGGGCCTACCTTGCACGCCACCGGATTGGTGACTTGAGCGGGCAGTGCCACATGGGCGCCGTCGACCTGCCGGGTCCGCTCGCCGATCCAGGGCCAGTGCGTTGAGGTCAACATCAGCCGGCCGTTCTCGTCGCGCCGAAGCATGGGGATCTCGTAGTCGAGCAGCAGCGCCTCATGACTGGTCCAGATCGGCGAGTCGATCGTGGACCGAACGTCGCTGTTTGACCACCCGAGATTCTTCATGACCTCCTTCGCCGCCAGATAGCCGTCGATCAGCCGACGCGGATCAGGCTGTCTGAGGCTGGGGTCGGGCTCCGGACTGTTGACCATGTGTCCGCGATAGGCCGGAAGCTCCACATCGCCCAACCGCTCGGTGGGCTGGGACCGGGGTTTGGCGAACTGGCCGGCTATCCGGCCTGTGCGCACCACCGGTTTGTGCGTGTTCATCTTCATCACGCCGGCGAGCACGTCGAGCAGCGCCGCCTTGCGGGCCACGTAGCCGACGGTGCACTCCGCGGGGTCCTCGGCACAGTCGCCGGCCTGCACCACGTTGGCCTCGCCCGCGGCGACATGAGCGAGAAAGGAACGCAGAGTGCTCAGGTCCTGGGCCTCAACCAAGGCAGGGCGAGCGGCCAGTTCCTCACGTGCTCGCTGAACCTGCGAGGCGTCACCCCATTGCGGCTGTTGAAAGGCAGTCCTTGACCATATGTCACGCAGAGCGTTGTCCACCCAGTGCCTCCAAGTAGGGCATAGCGGATGCTGCCACGGTTCACTGTGCTTCCCGTGCTCCGTCGCAAGCGAAGGATCCACTGAAACGGCGCCCTGTCTGGAACCCCGCACTCCGACGGTCGCCGCCAACCAATGATGCTCAATTCTCTTGCGAGCCAGGAAAAGTCTCTACTGACAGACTTCGCACTTCGTCAGGTGATCACGTCTGGTCCAATCACCCGAGGTCTTTCCTCTGCTGCGGCACGATGTTCTCGCGATTCCTCCTATCACCGCGAACACAGGTCCGCGGAGGTCGAACTAGGGGCTGACACCTGGTCTGCCGGTGAGTGTTCACTGTCGGCGCGCAGGACGAGTCGCGTGCCGTGCAGTTCACCCTTCTCCATCCGACGATGCGCCTCCGCTGCTTCGGCCAACGGCAACAGGTGCCTGTTCCGAGGGCGAAGCTGACCACTGGCCAACAGCTGGTTGATGGTGTTGGCTGCCTCCGCGAGCTCGGCCGTGGTCGCGTGGGAGATGACAAAGCCGACGACCGAGCCGTCCTTCATGTACAGTTCGCCCGCTGGGAGCACAGGACGTGTCTTGGCCCCGGCCAGCAACACTATCCGCCCCCGAAACGCGAGCAGATCGACCGCATTGGCCAAATCGTTGACACCAGAGGTGTCGAAGTAGGCGTCAATGCCGCGCGGGCATGCGTGGCTGAGACGACTCCACACTGCGGTGTCGCGGTAGTCGATGACATCCGCAGCCCCGAGTTCCCGGCAGTATTCCGCGTCGCGTGTACTGGCCGTCGCGACAACACGAACGCCCGCATGGGTGGCGAGCACGACCAGTGCGCTGCCGATGTTGCCGGCAGCACCGGCAACAACGATGGTCTCACCAGCCCGAACCCGTCCGTGGCTGAACAGAGCGAGATAGGCGGTGGCGGCCGGATGAACCATTGCCACCGCGTCCATTGAGCGCACACCATCCGGAAGGTGGTACAGCCGCTCGACCGGCACGACAGCCTGTTCGGCCGCGGCACCCTGACGCCCCTGATGGCCGAGGCTGTTGCACCAGACCCGGTCGCCCACGGAGAAGCCGAACACCGACCGATCCGTCGAGACGACAGTGCCGACCAGATCACGCCCGATCACGAAAGGGAAGCTGATGGGAGTGCGGAACAGACCGGAACGCACGAATGTGTCCACCGGATTGACCACGGTGGCCGCAACGTCGACCAGCACGTCGGTCGGTCCCGGCTGCGGCGCGGGCAATTCGCCGAAACGGATCGCGTCTGGCGGACCGAGTTGTTCGATGTAGGCCGCGTACACGGCGAGCATCTTCACACGAATGGGCCAACCTGATACCCATCGTGATCATGTTTTGTCCGCAGTATGTCAGGTCGTCTCGGCACCGGATCCACCCGTCTACCGCGCGGTTCAACGACAACAATAGTGGCGGTACCAGCCTTCTTGTCCGTTGACAGACAAGCCCGGCCGGTCGCCGACGCGGGGCAAGAGCTGGGCCTTCTCGCCGACTTGACGGACCCACGTCACATCCTTGACCAATGTGAGTGAATCCCGATCACAATGTGCAACCATGGGTACAACGAGCCACACGGATGCACCGCTCTTCGAGTGTGGGGCTGAGGTACGCGTTTCGGCCCCGCCGGCGGAGGTGTACGCCGTCGTCAGCGATCTGCCACGCAGCGCTGAGTGGAGCCAGGAGTGCATTGGGGGCACATGGGTCTCGGGCGAGCCGGCGGCGGTGGGATCGGTGTTCCGCGGCACGAATCGCCGCAGTCCGGACGTCGTCTCCTGGGCGCCGGTCGTGCGGGGCAACTGGGACACCGAAGCCGAGGTGGTGGCCGCGGAGCCTGGACGCAATTTCCGCTGGGCGATGCGCACCAAGGCCGGCCAGAGGCAGGACAGCGTGTGGTCCTTCGAGATCGAACCAGACGGCGAAGGATGCGTACTGGCGCACAATTTCAGAATGGGTGAGGCGACAGAGGGCATCCGCGGCATCATCGCCGACATGGACGACGATGAAAAGCGGCGTTTCTTCGTCGAGTGGGGTGCCAAGGTCGAGCAGGATCTCGCGGCGACACTGCGCCGGATCAAGACCGTGATCGAGAACCGATAACGCACGTTCCGCTCGCCATCGGCAACGGCGACGCTCCGGCACCGCGAGCTCGGTGCCTGGTGGCCGACTGTCTGTGTCTACTGAGGAAAGCTCGGGTACATGCTCTTACAACGCATAGGAAACCGCGGTATCCAACTGGGAACGCTCTTCGAGCGAGCGGCGAAGCGGCATCCGGCCAACGTCCTCATCCTCGATCACGACCTCGATGTCGCTCCCGAGGCGGGGCGCCGGATGACAGTGTCCGAGGCGGCCGACCTGGTGGCCGACCTCGCGTCCCGGTTCTGGGCCGCGAAGGTCCGCCCCGGAACGCGGGTGGTCGTCTACAAGTCTAATGGCTTCGACATCACGCTCCTCGCGTGTGCCTTGTCGCGCATTGGGGCCGTACCTGTGTTGCTGTCACCGAAGCTCGACGGTGACACCGTCGCTGAACTCGTACGCAGGGTTGATCGGCCGTATCTGGTGACCGATCAGGCAAAGCTCGACAACGAACTCCCGGCGTCGGTCTTCGACCTCGCCGAGGGTGTTCTCGTGGCCTCGGGTCGCCATCAGGGCGCCACGGAACTGCGGGCGCTGAAGGGAGTCGAGCGAGTCGCTCCCGTCACCATGCCCGTGGATCATCCGACCCTGGTGACCCACACCTCCGGCACGACTGGAACGCCGAAGCTGGCCGTGCATACCAGCTGGAGTTTTCAGGCACGTTATCGCCCCCAGGCCAGCGTGGCGGCCTTCGTCCGCAAGCGGGAGACTGTGGCGATGCACGTGTCGTTCGTGCATTCCCGGATCATCACGGCACTTGCCATTGCCCTTCTCCGCGGATTCCCCCTCGTCGTCTTGGCCGACGACACGCCAGAGCATGTCGCCGACCTGTTCGCGCGGGTGCGGCCGGGCGTCCTCGAGGCGCATCCGAACACGTTCATGCGGTGGGAGGACCTGGCGGACGATCCGCGAGGACCGCTGGCGAACGTGAAGTACTTCGACAGCACCTTCGATGCCATTCATCCCAGGACGATACGTCGCCTCCTGGGGGCCTCGCGTCGCCGGTCCCCCGTGTTCGGCCAGCTCTACGGACAGAGCGAGGTCGGTCCCGTTGTGGGAAGGTTGTTCACCACGAAGCGGCGCTCGGACGCGGATGGACGATGTGTCGGCTTCCCCTTCTTCGGTATGACCGAGGTGCGCGTCGTCAGTCGTGATGGCCGGCCACCGTCCAAGTTGTCACCGGGATACATCGAGGTCCGCAGCGACGGGCGGGCGGTGACCTATCTCGGCGAACAGGAGCGCTACGACAAACAGCACAAGGACGGCTGGTGGCGTATGGGTGACGTGGGGTACCGCACCAAATGGGGATGTCTGCACCTGCTCGACCGTGAGGTCGATGTGATTCCAGGTTTCGGCAGCACCCTGTCCGCCGAGGACAAGCTGTTCAGCAAGCTCGACACGCTGACCGAGGTCATCATCATCCCCAGTGCGGACGGCAGGCCTGTACCGGTGGTCTGCACCAAGGGTGACACACCTCTCGACCTCGGTGCCTGGCGTGCAGCGGCGGCCGAGCTGCCCCCGATGACCGACCCTGTCCAGTGGCGTCTGGAGGACCTGCCCCAGACCGCGACCACGAAGATCAAGAGGCTCGAGCTGGCCAGGTTACTGGCAACCGGAAACACAGCGTGACAGGACTGTCCGGCCGTGAGCGAGCGGCTGCCTCAGCACAGGGAGCGCAAAGGACCACCATGGCAAACGTTGTTGTCGTCGGGGGCGGTATCGGGGGGCTGGCCGTCGCACTGGGTGTGGCCAAACAGGGACACCAGATCGTAGTCCTTGAGCGCAGTGCCAGTTTCTCCGAACTGGGCGCCGGCATCCAGCTCGCACCCAACGGAATCCACGCGCTCGACCGCCTCGGGCTGGGAGACCGGGTTCGCGAATGTGCCGTGTACATCGACGAACTCCGGTTCATGGACGGAGTGACCGGCAAGCACGTGGCGAGCATGCCACTCACCGACGAGTACCGCAGGCGGTTCCGCAACCCATATGTCGTTGTGCACCGAGGCGATCTCTACAAGCAGTTGCTCGACTCCTGCCAGCAGTCAGCTCTGATCCAGTTGCGCGGCAACAGCCCGGTCACCGGTTATGAACAGAACGGTTCGAGCGCGACGGTGGTTCTCGATACCGGCGAACGGATATCCGGGGATGCCGTGATCGGCGCCGACGGCATCCACTCGACGGTACGGCGGCAGCTCGTCGGCGATGGTGATCCTCGGGTGTCCGGTATCACCGTCTACCGGGCGATCATTCCCATGGAACGGATCCCCGAGGAACTGCGGTGGAACAGTGTGACGTGGTGGGCGGGTCCGGGATGCCATTTCGTGCACTACCCCATCGCTGGCGGCAAGTATCTGAACCTGGCGGCCAGTCGTGATGACAGAGCGGCACGAGCGTTTGCCAACGTACCCGCGGACCAGGAGCACGTCCGGCGGGAGTTCGCGTCACTGGGCGGCGGCGCACAGCAACTGCTCGAGCTGGGTGAAGGCTGGCGGTCCTGGGTGCTGGTCGACCGTGATCCCGTGGACAACTGGACCGACGGTCGGGTGACACTGCTCGGTGACGCGGCCCATCCGATGCTGCACTATGCCGCGCAGGGTGCCTGCATGGGGCTGGAGGACGCCGTGCTCCTCAGCGATCTGCTCGACTGCGGGCCGTCTGAATTCCCCCAGCGTTTCGAGAAATACAACGCCCAGCGGCGTGAACGTACGGCGCGGATCGCACTCATCGCCCGCGAAAGCATCCGGCTGTGGCATCCGGCTGGCGCCAAGGCACAGGCCCGGAACCAGATGCTGTCCTCACTTTCCGCCACGGAGCTGCATGACGAGGTCGCATGGATGCATGGCGCCAGGGACTTCAGCGTCTTCGGAGGAGACATCCCTTCCAGATCGCTGTTGTGGAGAGGAGGTTTTCTCGGATCGGTGGCCAGCGCCTCGGCCGAGCACGACGCTCAGAACTGAGTACCCCACGGCCCTCAGTCGGCGCGTCCAGCTAATGCCTGACCGTCCCGCAACATCCGGTTTGCCTTGCCCGTCGTGAGACGGATTGTCGCGAGTCCCCCGCCTAGCTATCGCGTTGCCAGGTTCGCAAGCCTCTCTGCCCGCAGAATTGGAGTCCGCCATGAACAACGGGGACAAACGTAGGTCACTCACCCTCGGTCCTTGGATCGAAGGCTGGAACCCGGAGGACGAACAGTTCTGGGAGCGTGACGGAAAACGGATCGCGCGGCGCAACCTTATCCTGTCAATTCTCACCGAACACCTCGGGTTCTCGATCTGGAGTATCTGGTCGGTCCTCGTGCTGTTCATGACCCCCGCTATCGGGTTCCGATTCACTCCTGGCGAGAAGTTCCTGTTGGTCATCACTCCCACCCTCGTCGGGGCACTGCTGCGATTGCCGTACAGCTACGCGGTGACCAGGGTTGGCGGCCGGAACTGGACCGTGATCAGTTCCGTGCTCCTGCTGGTCCCGACACTGCTGGCACTGCACTTCATAGGGCAACCGGGCACTCCGCTGTGGGTGTTCATGGCCATTGGCGCGGTGGCCGGTGTCGGCGGTGGCAACTTCGCCTCGTCGATGACCAACATCACCAACTTCTATCCGCAGCGACACCAGGGGTGGGCCCTTGGCCTCAACGCCGGCGGCGGAAATCTCGGTGTCGCCGCGGTCCAGGTAGTGGGCCTGCTGGTGATCGCATCAGCGGGTGGCACTCACCCGTCGTACGTCGCGGCGGCCTACCTTCCGCTGATCGTTGTCGCGACGCTGCTCGCCGCGTTCAGGATGGACAACATCGACGCCACACGGGCCCAGCCGGGTATCCAGCGACTGGCGCTGGCAAACAGACATACCTGGCGGATCTGCCTGCTCTATGTCGGCACCTTCGGCTCGTTCATTGGCTACAGCAGCGCGTTCGGCCTCGTCCTGCAGACCCAATTCAACGCTAGCCCGCTACAGGCCGCCTCGGTCGCGTTCCTCGGCCCACTGCTGGGATCACTGTCTCGCCCGGTTGGCGGCCGTATGTCCGACAGGTGGGGCGGTGCGCGGGTCACCTTCTGGACCCTCTTCGCGATGGCAGTCGGCACGGTGGTGCTGATACTGGCCTCGTCGTGGGTGTCCTTCCCGCTGTTCGTCACAGGGTTCACAGTGTTGTTCGTGCTCACGGGCATCGGGAACGGGTCGACGTACAAGTTGATCCCAGCGGTGTTCACCCGGGACGCGGAACTCGCCGTCCTTTCAGGACGGGACGCCGCTGATGCCTTCGCGAAAGCAAGGTCGCTCTCCGGTGCCCTGATCGCCATCGCGGGCGCGGTCGGCGCACTCGGTGGGGTGGCCGTCAACCTCGCTTTCCGCAGCTCCTATGACAACGTGAGAACCGGAGAGCCGGCGTTCCTATCCTTCCTTGGCTTCTACGTGTTGTGTATGGCAGTGGTCTGGTTTTCCTATCTCAGGCGTGACCGTACTCCCGCGCCTGAGATGGCGGCGCGGAGAGCGACAACTCGTGTCTGAACGAGCCACAGTCGACACACACTGTCCCTACTGTGCTCTACAGTGCGGCACGTTACTGAGCAACTCCGGTGCTGAGGTAACGGTTCAAGCGGCGGATTTTCCGGTCAATCGCGGTGGCCTGTGCCAGAAGGGGTGGACGGCGCCAGCACTGCTGGACACGCCAGACCGTCTGTACCGCCCACTAATGCGCACGAAGGACGGGCGGCTCGCCCCGACCGACTGGAACACCGCGCTGGACACGGTCGCGGCCAGGCTGCTCGAAATCCGCGCCAGCCACGGCCCCGACGGGGTTGGCGTGTTCGGAGGCGGCGGCCTGACCAACGAGAAGTGCTATCTGCTCGGCAAGTTCGCCCGACTTGCGCTCGGCACTAGCCAGATTGACTATAACGGCCGGTTCTGCATGTCTTCAGCGGCGGTTGCGGGGAACGCCGCGTTCGGCATCGACCGTGGGCTGCCCTTTCCCGTCACCGACCTCGGCAAGGCGGATGTGATCATGCTTGCCGGCGCGAACGTGGCCGAGACGATGCCGCCGCTGATGCGGCACCTTGACCGGGCCGACCTGATCGTGATCGACCCACGGAGGACCGCAACAGCCGAACGTGCGGCTATGCATCTGCGGCCGGCGCCAGGAACGGATCTCGCGTTGGCGCTTGGCCTGCTGCACATCGCGGTCACCGATGGATGGTGTGACGGCGACTATCTTCGGGAGCGGACCAAGGGATTCGATGCCACGTGGCGGCGGGCCATGTCATGGTGGCCGGAACGAGTCGAGCGGATCACCGGAGTGGCCGCCTCCGCACAGCGGGCGGCTGTTCACATGCTCGCGTCGGCGCGGCGGTCATACGTACTCACCGGTCGTGGCGCTGAGCAGCACAGCAAGGGCGTTGACACGGTGTCCGGGTTCATCAACCTGGCACTCGCCCTTGGGCTGCCGGGTCGTGTCGGCAGCGGATACGGATGCCTGACCGGCCAGGGCAATGGCCAGGGCGGCCGTGAACACGGTCAGAAAGCCGACCAGTTGCCCGGCTACCGGATGATCAATGACCCACTGGCACGGGAACACGTCGCGAACGTCTGGGGTGTCTCCTCTGATTCCCTGCCGGGCGCGGGTCGCAGCGCCTACGAATTGCTCGACGCGCTCGGCACCCCGACGGGCCCGAAGGCATTGCTAGTGTTCGGCTCCAACCCCGCGGTCTCCGCCCCGCATGCCGGCCACGTCGTCGATCGACTGTCTTGTCTGGACCTTCTGGTGGTAGCTGACTTCGTGCCTTCGGAAACGGCGTCGATGGCCGATGTGGTCTTCCCGGTCACCCAGTGGGCTGAGGAAGAGGGCACCATGACCAATCTGGAGGGCCGGGTGCTGCGGCGTCGCCGGATAGTGCCCGCGCCTGACCAGGTGCGAAGCGATCTAGAAGTTCTGCACAGCCTCGCGATCCGGCTCGGTCAACCGGCAGACCGCTTTCCCACTTCACCACGTGAGGTCTTCGACGAGCTGCGCCGTGCGTCCCGTGGCGGCAAAGCCGACTACTCCGGCATCAGTTACGACCGGCTTGACAGCGGCGAGGCGCTGCACTGGCCCTGCCCGGAAGCTGCTGAGCCTCATCCGGGCACACCCCGCCTGTTCCTCGACGGCTTCGCTCATCCTGACGGGCGTGCACGGTTCGCCGAGGTTGACTATCGTGACTCCGCCGAAGTGGCCGGCGAGGACTATCCGTTGTACGCCACAACAGGACGTGTACTTGCCCACTACCAGTCCGGCGCGCAGACCCGACGAGTCGCCGAGCTCAACCGGGCCGCGGCGGAGCCGTTCATGGAGGTGCACCCGGACACGGCTCACCGCGCCGGACTGCGGGAAGGCACCCTCGCTACCGTGAGTTCCGCACGCGGCAGCATGGTGGCGCGAGTTCGTCTCGTGGGCACTCTGCGCACCGACACCGTGTTCCTGCCGTTCCACTTTCCCGGACACGGCCGGGCGAACCTGGTCACCAGCCCCGCTCTCGACCCCCTCAGCGGGATGCCGGAGTTCAAGGTCTGTGCGGTGAGAATCGCGCCGTGCCCGACACCGGTTCGCGACAGCCCCGAACGGCCCGCGGTGGCGGCGCGGACATGAGCAACGTCCTCGTCGTCGGTAACGGCCCCGCCTCGCATCGACTCGTGGAACGACTGCACCGCAACGGTCACCAGGGAACGATCACGGTGCTGGGCGCCGAGACGCGACCTGCCTACAACCGCCTTCTGCTGCCCTCAGTACTGCGCCGCTCGCTATCTCCTGGCGCCATCGTCCTGCCCGCCCCGCCCGCCGGGGTACGGGTCCACCAGGGCGTTGTCGCCACCGACATTGACCCGCGCGAACGAGTGCTGTACGCCACGGGCGGTGGATCGAGCGAACGACGCGAGACCGTCTACCGCTACGACGAACTCGTCCTTGCTATGGGGGCACGACCGCGGCTTCCGGACCTGCCGGGGGCGCACGACACAGCCGGCAGATTGGTCGACGGGATCACCGCCCTACGCACCATCGCGGACTGCGCCCGGATCAACGGCGACCGGGTGGTGGTGCTCGGCGCCGGAGTCCTCGGCGTGGAAACGGCATTGGCGTTGCTCGCCGGCGGCCACCACGTCACGCTTGTGCACCCCCGGCCTCACCCGATGGAGCGTGAGCTGGATACGGTAGCCGGTCAGCTGCTGGCTGATCATCTTGCCGAACTCGGCATCGACACGTGGTTTGGTCGTCACGCTGTCGGGTATCGACCGGGCCGGCTGCTGCTCGACGACGGCCAGGTACATCTGGCAGACACCCTCGTGCTGTGCACCGGTGTTGTCCCGGAGGTCGGCCTGGCTCGCAGGGCGGGCCTTTCGGTGCGCCGGGGAGTGCTGGTCGACGATCGGCTCCGCACTAGCGCCGAGCACATCCACGCGATCGGTGACTGTGCGGAGCATCAAGGTGAGGTCCCTGGCCTCATCGCGCCCGCCTGGGAACAGGCTGACACCCTGGCGACGCTCCTCACCGGCGGCCATGCGCGTTACCGCGGCACGCCAAGGGTCCTCCGGGTGAAAGCGCCCGAACTCGACATCGCCTCGTTCGGTTCGTTGCGTGGTTTGGATCACTCCGACGCCGATGTCGAGCTGGTGACGCTCACGGACTCCACGCATCGACGCCGCGCGAAACTGGCACTGTGTGACCAGCGCATCGTCGGCGCGGTGGTGCTGGGTTTGCCCGACGCCATCGCTTCGATCAGCCAGCTTTACGACCGGAACCTGCCGCTGCCGTCCGGTAGGCTCGACTTGCTGCTGGGCACCGCGACAGGACACGCGGCTGCCGCGGAACTGCCTGACGACGCGGTCGTCTGCCGCTGCAACAACGTCACCAAGCGGGCTTTGCTCCATGCCTGGAGTTCGGGCGCACGCCGTGTCTCGGAGTTGACCAACGCCACCCGCGCCACCACCGGTTGCGGCAGTTGCGTTTCCGCCGTGAGTCGCCTGCACGCCTCCCTCGAATCCACGGACCGTCTCGGCGCATCTCGGCTGGACCGAGCGTCGTGACCCGGACACTTCTTGTCGTCGGGCACGGCATGGTAGGCCACCGGCTCGTCGAGATCATGCGGTCCAACGATCTGAATAGCGCCTGGCGAGTCGTGATCGTGGCCGAAGAGGCTCGTCCCGCCTACGATCGGGTCGAGCTCTCCTCCTACCTGGACGGCAAGAGCGCGGACGACCTCAGTCTCGTCAGCCACGAGTTCCTCAATGATCCGTCGGTGGACCTGAGGCTGGCCACCACCGCGACCGAGATCAACCGCGGGCCGCGCACAGTGACCACTGCCGATGGCGCCACAGTCGGTTACGACGCGCTGGTGTTGGCCACTGGCTCGCGACCGTTCGTGCCGCCGCTACCAGGACGCGACCTGACCGGCTGTTTCGTCTACCGCACAGTCGACGATCTCGACGCGATCCGGGCTGCGGCTGTTTCCGGCCGCACCGGGCTTGTTGTCGGTGGTGGTCTGCTCGGATTGGAAGCGGCGAACGGGCTGCGATTGGTGGGCATGCGTCCACAAGTCATTGAAATGGCGCCGCGGTTGATGCCGCTGCAGATTGACGAGGGCGGTGGTGAGATTCTCGGCCGACTTGTGCGCGACGCGGGCCTGCCATTCCGCTGTGGTGTTGCGATGAGATCGATCGACGCGGGCCCTGGCGGTGAGGTGCGTGGAGTGACCTTGACGGACGGCACCACGGTCGAGGCTGACCTTGTGGTGTTCGCCGCCGGCGTGCGGCCACGCCACGAGCTTGCCGACTCCGCCGGACTCGACCTCGGGGACCGCGGCGGGATCCTCGTCGACGAACACTGCCGTACCGCGGACAAGCACATCTGGGCGATCGGGGATTGCGCGGCGGTAGGAGGCCGCTGCCATGGCCTTGTGGCGCCCGGTTATCGGATGGCCGAAGTCGTGGCGGAACAACTGCTCGGATCCGATGACACGGTGTTCTCCAACGCCGACACCTCCACCAGTCTCAAGCTCCTGGGCGTCGGTGTGGCCAGCTTCGGTGACGCGCACGCGAAGACCCCGCGATCGCTGGAACTGGCCTATACCAATGAAAAGGCGGGAACCTACGCCAAGCTCGTGCTCGCCGATGACACGCGTACCCTGCTCGGCGGTGTGCTGGTCGGTGACGCCAGCGCCTATCCGGTGTTGCGCTCGCTCGTCGGACACCAGCTGCCGGCAGGCGCGGAACGGCTTCTCAGCGAGTCACGCTACGGCGTATCGAGCTGACATCGCGGCCGAGCTCCAGAGACGGGCCGCGATGTCGCCGCGACGCCGGGCCACCTGAGAACGCCCTGTCACCTGAGCACCAGCAGTGTCGCGATGGCCGGCCCAAAGGCGCCGCCGAGCTGGTAGCAGAGATTGAACATGCCTATCGCGGTCGGCCGCCTCTGGTTGGACACGGAGTTGGTCGCGAAGACCGCCAGCGTCGCCTGCCCGGCTGACGCGGTGAACACGGCGATGGCAAGTGCCGCCAACAACACCGGTGCCCACGGCACGACCGCGACAATCAACGGGACAAGCGCACCAAGGCATATCAGCACGATCAACACGGTGAGCCGGCTCATCCGTGCCGAGAGCGCGGTGAGCACCCACGACAAGGCCGATCCGACGAGCAACGCGATCATCTGCCAGACGCCGACCTGGCCCGAGCCCCATCCCGTTGCGATCCTCACCAGACGGGGAACGACATACAGGAGCGTGAAGTACGACGTGGACAGCGCTAACGCCAGTCCGCTGGACAGCAGAAAGACCGGTGTGCGGAGCAGGGCGACCGGGACGAAACCGTCCGGCCGGACGCGGAGGTGAGCGGCTAACAACCCGGCCATCACCAGCACGCCAACAACCGCAAGCACGGGAAAGCGTGGAACGAAGACCAGCCCGGCCACCAGTGCCACCAGCAGCCCGGCTCCGACGACATCGAAGCGGCTCGTCGTGGCGGCGACCGGACCCGCCGTCGTGAAGCGCACGACGACAGGCACGGCGAGTAGGCTCACCACGGGCAGGATCAGAGCTATGTGCCAGGACAACGCGTCGGTGATCACCGCTCCGGCCAACGGTCCGACGGCGCCGCACACGCCGAATCCCGCGGTGATCAATCCCATTCTCTTCGCGGTACCGGCGAGGCTCATCGCGATGGTGACAAGGCCAGCCCCGCCGACCGCCTGCACGGCCCTGCCGACGAGAAGCAGAGGCAACGACGCACTCGCGAGAACACACACCATCCCGACGAGCACGAGCGAGGTGCTCGTGACCAGCATGGTGCGAGTGCCCCTACGGCGCAGCAGGTCGGCCATCAGCGGTGCCCCCACCGCGATCGCCCAGCCGACGGCCGTGACAAGCCAGGACACCGTCTCCACCGACGTGCCCAGTCCGCGGGCCATGTCCGGCAGGATAAGAGCCAGACCGCTGAGACTGCTGGCAAGGGGAGCTGCCAACAGAGCCAACCAGAAGGCCGGCACCTGCCCGCGTGCCCGGGCGCCGGGTTCCTGCTCGGATGTGGACTCTCCGATGAGTGCACCGGCACCGTAGACGCCGTGCAACTCGATCGTGCCCACGATTGGCATGATGGTCGTGGGGGGACTGACCACCGGCATGGTCACCGTGGGGTGGTCAAGAGAGTCGTTCATCACGCGAGTCATCTGTGTCCTCGATCGTTGATCACTGGGTCAGGACGACGTCGAAGCCGTCACCGACGTCCCAGGGCCACAACCGTATGGGCCACGGACGCGAGCGTGACGTGACGATGCCATCCAGTGAAGGAGCGGCCGGCGAAGTCCCGGATACCCACTTTGTCTGTGATCTCGTCGAAGTCCCGGTCGACTCGGTCCATGAGCATGCCAAGCCGCACAAGGCTCGCGGGCTGAGCCGCAGTCATGTCGGTCAGCCACAGCTTTGCCGGCCAGTACTGACCCATTGACCACTCACCGAGCAGGAGCAGCTCGCCGCCTCGGCTCAGGTGCCCGGCCTCACCGGCCTGCCTTGGCAGCCGGACCCTGACGGCGGCCACCAGCGTCGTCTCCGTGGCCAACCGCCTCATGTCGCGAGCCGCGATCAGGATCTGGTGGGTGGGAATGCCGTCAGGGCCATACCCGGGCAGCGCGGGATCCACGACAGTGAGTTCGAGCGTGCCGCTGACCCGCATCAGTAGCGGAGCGCCGGCGGCACGTAGCCGGCCGATGGCCGCGAACGTGTTGGTGTCGCGGGCATCCAGCACCACGGGACGCGCCGGCACCTGCCACCTGTTCATGACCTGTAGGTACGCCCTCGCCGTGCAGTCCGCCAGCGTTTCCGGCACCACGTCGTCGGGAATGCACGCCTGGCTTCGCCGGAGGTCATGCTCCAGCCAAGTCCTCGACAGGTGCAGTCGCCAGTTGACAGGAGCGCTGAGCCCGTCCGAAGTCGCCCACACGCCAACGGCCTGTTGTGCGTTGAGCGCCCTGCCGACACCGGGAAAGAAGTATCGATCAACTCCAACTGAGTGCTGTCCGGCTTTCGGAATGACCATGGGTCGGACCACCCACGCCTGCGGCGGCACGGTGGCCACCACATGCCGGGCCAACTCCTGACGCACGGGGATCCAGTCCCAGGTTGAACTGCTGATGAAATGGTGCAGGCTTTGTTCGGTGGCCTGTCCGCCGAGCAGAGCGGCGATGTTCCGTATTGACTTGCGTCCCGGCGTTCCCAGCAAGCCTCGCAGGTAGTTGATGCTCTTGCCGCGCTGATCGCTGCGGGGCAGTGAGGCAAACAACGTCGAGCAGAGTTCGGTAAGCGCTGCGTCCTGTGCGTCCGCCCCCATCGGCGCACGTGCGACCGGATACGCGCCTTTTGTCGGCGGACCAGTGTCGCGCCCCTCGCTCGATAATCGCAGGATGGAATCGGGGCACGCCACCGCCGGACGCAGACGAGACGTGTCAATGAAGGCCGTCGTGGCACTGCCCACGTCTGTTTTCCCACCCTCAACGATTACTTCAGAATCATCGACGACAATATCGACAGGTTTCCGACATAATTCATCCCCGAGTCGTGAACTGTCGTCTCCGTGGCTTCGCAGCAACATGCATTGCCCGACCGACATGACCCCTTCTTCGACACAATCGAACCGCCGTGACCGTGCAAAGCGCACGTCCCGAAACCCCCAGAGACGCGCGAAAATTCCCCGTTTGACCGCTGAGGCACTCAACGCCCGCGGCCAGAACCGGACCGTCGGACCCCGCTCGCGCGACATTGACGAACGAGCTGATACCGACCGCCGGACAGAACCACGCCATCAGGCGCACGCCACTCCGCCTCGTTCCGGCGTGGATTACGCCATCACCAGCCCCCTTCGTGGCTCGTGTGAATACTTCAGCACAGTACTGTGAAGTAATCAAGCGGTTGCGCTGAAAAACCGACGCATGACGTGGGACCTGAAGACCAAAGTCGCGTATGTGAGCATCGTGTAAAATTCGGTTGACACGTATCAGATGCGCCGACCGGGCTCCGGCCCAGATTTGCCGGTTAACAGCGTGCTGGGAATCAAACCTTGCGCGGAACTCTCCGCTTCATCCGGACAAGCCACGCGTTCAGGGCAGCTGGAGCTGCTGGAGCGGAGCTTCTGTCGCGGACATCGGGATCTGGAAGTGTTGCACGAGGTACGACGCCATCTGGCGAAACAGCGGAGCCGCGGAGAGGGCTTCCCGAACACCGCTGGTATACCTCGGCTTGTCCAGCACGATCCCGACGACAAGCCGGGGATTGTCCGCCGGCAGTATGCCGGCGAAGGTGATCCAGTACAGCGAATTGCTGTAGGTCCCCGAGACCGGGTCGATCTGCTGCGCGGTCCCGGTCTTGCCGGAGACCTGGTAACCGGGCAGCGCTGCGGGGTAGCCGGTGCCGTTCTGGTTGGGATCCTTGGGATCTTTCTGCATGACCGCGCGCATCATGTCCCGTACCGTTCGCGCGGTCTGCGGGCTCACCACCCGCACGCCGTCCGGGCGCGGCCTGGCGACAACGGTGCCGTCCGGTTTCTTCTCCGACGTCACGATCCTCGGCGGAACCCGCACGCCGTCGTTGGCGATGGCCTGATACATGCCGGTCATCTGCAGCAGGGTCATCGTGAGCCCTTGTCCGATGGGCAGGTTGGCGAAGGTACTTCCCGACCACTGGCTGCGCGGCGGCACGATGCCGGCACTCTCCCCGGACAGGCCCACCGCCGTCTTCTGGCCGAGGCCGAATTTGGTCAGCAGGTCCACATACCGGTCCGGCCCGATCTTCTGGGCGACCTGCAGGGTACCGATGTTGGACGACTTGCCGATGATCCCGGCCAGCGTCATCTGCACGTCACCATGCGACCAGGCGTCCGTCACCGTCCGGTCGGCCAACGTGAACTTCGGCTTGACGTCGACGACCGTGTCAGGCTGGGCGACGCCGTACTCCACCGCACCGGCCGCGGTCACGATCTTGTTGACGGAGCCGGGCTCGAACGGAGTCGTGACCGCCGGATCGGCCAGCTGGCTCTGGGTCAGGTTGTCGGTGTTGTTCGGATCGAAACCGTTGGTCACCGCCAGCGCGTACAGCTCACCGGTCCTGGCGTCCATCACCACGAGGCTGCCGTCCTGCGCCCCACTCGCCCGCTGGTAGGCGCTGAGCATCTGCTGGGCCTGGTACTGCGTGTCGACGTCGATGGTCAGCTGTAGTCCCGAGCCGGGCACGACCGCCTCGATGTCCCTCGTGGTACCCGCCAACTCCAGTCCGTTGTCGCCCTGCGCGGTGTCCACGACGCGCTCGCCATCGGTGCCCTTGAGCTCGTCGTCCCAGGCGTTCTCCAGACCGGCGATGCCGTGCATGCCGGGTGGCTTCTCGTCCTCGCGCCAGTTGGCGAATCCGATCAGGTTGGACGCCACCGTGCCGTTGGGATAGATCCGCTGCTGACGCGGGTCGGCCCTGATCGACTTGTAGCGCGCGACGATCGCATCGGACTTGCTCGGATCGGCATTGCGCACCAACACTTGGTAGGTGCTGTTCGAACGGATCTTGTTCAGCAGGTCGTTCTGGTCGATCGCGGGACCGAGGGTGTCCCGCAGGTAGGCGGCCATACGCTGGGTGTAGGTGTCGTAGTCGGCACCCAGTCCGAGTGGCTTGTAGTCGTTGGGGTTGTGCTTCCAGTCGTTGCGCAGCCAATTCGGGTTGATCGAGAGCATCCTGGTCTCGACGCTGAAGGCGAGCTGGATGCCGTTGCGGTCGAGGATCGACCCGCGCAGAGCCTGCACGTCGATCGTGGTCTT
Source organism: Kutzneria sp. (assembly GCA_019239965.1). Lineage (GTDB taxonomy): Bacteria > Actinomycetota > Actinomycetes > Mycobacteriales > Pseudonocardiaceae > Kutzneria. The sequence continues at coordinate 17,212 of JAFAZC010000031.1, forward strand.
GCGCTGCTGTTCGGCCTTGTCCGACCAGGTCGCCGCCTCGACGCCCTGCACCTGCACGAGCCGAACACCGGCGATCACGAGGACGAGCACGAGGGCGACCCTGCTGACCACGATCCTCCTGCCGTGATCACCGACGCCGGCGGCCTGCCACCGGCGTCTCGGGCGCCGTGTCACGGGCCGTCGACGGACAGCGGGACGATTCGGCATGATCAGTGCCCCTCCCCTGGCGCCCCGGCGGGCGCCGCCGACGGAGTGCCGATGACCGTGACGCTGCCGTCAGGATTCTGCCGGAGCCTTGCCGGATCGGGCGCGGGAACCATGCCAAGTTCCTTGGCCTTGCTCATCAGCGCGTCGGGTGACTCCATCTTGGCGACGTCGGCCTTGAGCCGCTCCACCTTGCTCGAGAGCTCGGTGACCTGGCCCTTGGCGTCCTCGAGTCGGTAGGAGTCGGCGATCGCGGACAGCGACAGGAACAACGTCGCGAGCACGCCAATAACGAGCAGCCCCATCACCAAAAGCACGAAGGGCGCCTTGGGGGCCAGTCGCGACGTCCGCGTTGGCGCGACCCGGAGCAGCCGCTGCTTGCGGTTGGCGCGGCGCGCGTACGCCCGCTCGGCGGCCGTGGACCGGCTGCGGCCCGGATCACGCCGTGCTCCCCCATCACCGGAAGTCCGTGCCTGGCCTCGTGTCCGTGCGGAAGCGCCATGGGTCCGTGCGGATGCAACGCCGGCGCGCGCGGGTGCCGTCATGTCACTCTCCCCCTCTGCACTCCCCAACCCCGATCCGCTCCGCTTACCGGGATCGGCTCGGTGGGAAGGCGTTCCGCGGCCCGCAACCGCACCGAGGCCGACCTCGGGTTCTCCCGAATCTCCTCGTCGTCGGCCAGCTCGGCACCCCTGGTCAGCAGCCGCAGTCGAGGGCCGTGACCGGGCAGTTCGACCGGAATCCCAAGCGGGGTCCGTGAACTGGCCTGCTCGGCCATCGCTCGTTTGACCATGCGGTCTTCCAGCGAGTGATAGGACTCCACGACGATCCTGCCGCCAGGAGCGAGCGCGGCGAGCGCCGCCGGCAACGCCGCACGCAACGCGTCGAGCTCACCGTTGACCTCGATGCGCAACGCCTGGAAGGTTCGTTTGGCGGGATGCCCGCCGCTGCGTTTGCTCGCCGCCGGCACGGTGTTCTGCAGCAGCCGGACCAGCCGGGCACTGGTGGCGAAAGGCTCCCTGTCGCGCTCGGCAACGATCGCCCGCGCGATCCTGCCCGCGAAGCGCTCCTCACCGTACTCGCGCAGGATTCTTGCCAGCTCGTCGGCCGAGTAGTTGTTAAGCACGTCGGCGGCGGTCCGACCCACCGTCGGGTTCATCCGCATGTCCAGCGGAACGTCGCTGGCGTAGGCGAAGCCGCGCGCGGCAACGTCCAACTGCAGTGAGGACACCCCGAGGTCGAACAGCACGCCGTCAACCGCGGGAATGTCCCGTGCCGCCAGCACGGCGGGAAGCTCGTCGTAGACGGCGTGCACCCGGCATACCCGGTCGCCGAACGGCGCCAGTCTGCGGCCTGCCATGTCCAGCGCTTCGGGATCGCGGTCGATGCCGACGAGCCGGAGCAGGGGATGGGCGGACAACAGGGCCTCGGCATGGCCACCGAGTCCGAGCGTGGCGTCGACCAGGACGGCCGGCCGTTCGCCAAGCGCGGGAGCCAAAAGCTCTGCCACCCGCCGCACCAGGACAGGCGCGTGTCGCGCGGTGCGCTGCTCAGTCACGGCCGACTCCCTTTCCCACTCGCTCCTTTCGGCGATGATTGCTGAACACCCCCCACACCGGCCGCCGACAGCAACGTCGACGACCTCCGTGCCGGGTGCGGTCAGGTCCCCGCCCGCCCGTCGAACCTGGCGCCGGGGAAGGTGCGCCAGGGCCGATAGCCGAGCGGACCGAGGCCAAACGGCACCCGGGCCGGCCCAATCCCGCTTCGGATCGGACAGCCCCCATCAGATGGCAACAGTTCTGTCAGGTCGGTCCTGGGGAATCAGAACAGTCCGGGAAGCACCTCCTCCCTGGCCTGTGCGTAGTCGTCCTCGTGCTCGTCGAGGTAGCGTCGCCAGGACTGCGCGTCCCAGATCTCCAGCCGCGTTATCGCACCGATCACAACGCAGTCCTTGGCCAGCCCCGCGTAGCGACGCAGCTCAGGAACTATCGCCACCCGTCCCTGTCCGTCCGGCCGCTGCTCGTCGGTACCGGCGAACAGGTAACGCTGGTAGGCCCGCACCGCCTCGTTGGTCAGCGGCGCCTCCGCGACCTTGCGGGCCATCTGTTCGAACTCGGCGCGCGGAAACACATAGAGGCAATGGTCCTGGCCCTTGGTGACCATAAGACCCCCTGCGAGCGCGTCCCGAAACTTCGCCGGCAGCGTGAGCCGGCCCTTGTCGTCGAGCTTGGGAGTGTGCGTGCCGAGGAACATTGCAACGCCCACCTCCAACCCGAACCAGGTCCCGTGAGGAACCAGACCGGCGGCGGGACCCCCGTTCGCCCCACCGGTCGCCACACTACCCCACTTTCCGCCACAGTCAACGTCAACGAGCCGTCCGACGGTCCCCGGTTTCAGTGGTTTCCGCAGGTAGACATGGTGGGGCCACGGTGGGGGCCACGGCGCGTCGGCGCGAGAAGCGCGGCTCGGATCACCGCGAATCGGACCACAGTCCGGCGGGTCGCCGCCCTCGCCGGCCCGTCCGGGAGTATCGGTGGGCGATGGTGGGGAGACAGTGGAAATCCGCGCAACCGTCTGTACCCGCAGACGTCTACGTGAGTGCCCGCGGCACCGATTCGGCGTAACCCTTGGGATGGCTCGCTCCGGTTTGACACACTTTCCTGACAAGCTTGTGGCCCTGCCGAAGCCGACGGGTCTGCCGAAGCTCATAGGCCGGGAAGTCGATGCCGCACGGTCAGCGGACCGTGGCGGCTCTTGGAGGGTGAATTGACGTCGAGTGCCCAGCCAGTAGTGCCAGTCGCCGACGACACCGATCGTGACGGGTGGCTGGGGACACGCCTCGGCCAACTGCACGAGACGGCGCGACGGATCGCGGCCAATGTCGAGCAGATCCTCGTCGGCAAGCCCGACGTGGTCCGGATCGCACTCGTCGCGATGCTGGCCGAAGGCCACCTACTCGTCGAGGACGTGCCGGGGGTCGGCAAGACGTCGTTGGCCAAGGCGCTGGCCAGGTCGATCGACTGCACCGTCAGCCGGATCCAGTTCACCCCCGATCTGCTGCCAAGCGACATCACCGGAGTGTCGGTCTACAACCGGGCCAGCGCCGACTTCGAGTTTCGGCCCGGACCGGTGTTCGCCAACGTCGTTGTCGGCGACGAGATCAACCGCGCGTCCCCGAAGACCCAGTCGGCCCTGCTGGAATGCATGGAGGAACGCCAGGTCACGGTGGACGGCAAGACGTTCCCGCTCGACTCTCCTTTCATGGTCATCGCCACTCAGAACCCGATCGAGATGGAGGGCACCTACACCCTGCCGGAGGCTCAGCGCGACCGGTTCACCGCACGGGTCTCCATCGGCTACCCCGACCCCCAAGCCGAGTTGGCCATGGTCGACGAGCATGCGGGGCGGGATCCGCTCACCGAGTTACGGCCGGTGTCCGACGCGGCCAGGATCAGAACCCTGATCGAGGCGGCCCGCGGGATACGCCTCACCGCTGAGATCAAGCGGTATGCCGTCGAGCTCGTCTCGGCCACCCGCCGGCTCCCCGAACTCCGACTGGGCGCGTCCCCTCGGGCCACGCTGCACCTGGTGCGCGCGGCCCGCGCCCAAGCCGCCCTGTCCGGCCGCGAGTTCGTCGTGCCCGATGACGTCCACGCGGTGGCCGTGCCGGTCCTCGCGCATCGGCTCGTGTTGACCGCCGAAGCGACGGCGGCGCGGCGTTCGGCGAGCGATCTGGTGCGTGGTTTGCTGCAGCGCGTCCCGGTCCCACACGGCACCATCGCTTCGACGGTCAACGGCAACCAATGGCAGGGGGCGTGGCACGACTCGGCGCACCCAGGGGCCCGCTAGGTGGCCGCCCTGTCGGGGTTGACCACACGTGGACGATGCCTGATGGCAGCCGGTGTCGCGGCCGCCGCCTGCTCCGTGGTGCTCAACGAGCGGGACCTGCTGCGGATCGCGGTGTTCGCCGTGCTGCTCCCCGTGCTGTCCGCGCTGCTGGCCGCCCGCGCAAGAATCGGGCTGACCGCTGAACGGAAGGTGGTGCCGCACCGGGTGCCCGTCGGCGCCGGCACCGAGGTGCGCATCGAGATAGCCAAGGCGGGTCGGCTGCCCGGCGGCGGTCTGCTGCTCGAGGACGGCGTGTCCTACCTGCTCGGCAGCCGTCCCCGGTTCGTGGTCGACCGGCTGTCTCGCCGCCGTGTCACCTCGCTGCGCTACCAGGTGCGACCGACAATGCGTGGTGTGCAGCAGGTCGGCCCGCTCACGGCGCGGGTGACCGACCCGTTCGGAATGGCCGAGTTCGACCGCCAGTTGCTCGGCAACGACACACTCGTCGTGGTGCCGCGGGTCACCAGCCTGGTCGGGACACCAGCGGGGTCCGGTGCGGACACGGGTGCGACGGGATCGGCGCGATTGCGCTCCGGGCAGGGCACGGACGACGCGGTCGTGCGGCCGTACCGGCACGGCGACGAGCTGCGCAAGGTGCATTGGCGGTCCACGGCACATCGAGACGAACTCATGGTCAGGATCGAGGAACGGCCACGGTCCGGCGGCACAACGGTGCTCCTTGACCACCGCGCCTCGGCTCACCGTGGTGCCGGTCCGACCTCCAGCCTGGAATGGGCTGTGTCCTTCGCCGCCAGCGTCTGTCTTCACCTGCGTCGCAACGGTCGCCAGGTACGACTGTCTACTGTGGACGAAACCGTGCTTGTCGACGCGACCCGGTCAGGCGGACTGACTGATGTGGCGGTGCTTGACTCTCTCGCCGCGCTGAAGCCGACTGCTCAGCGTGGCCTCGCGCTACGGCCGGACCCGGCAGTCGAGCCGGACGTGGTCGCCGTGTTCGGCGCTACCAGCTCGGCGGAGGCCGCCGAGCTGAGCCGGCTCCGCTCCCGCACGGCCCACGGCCTTGCCGTGCTGCTCGACGTCTCCGCGTGGGGTGCCGCGGGTAGGGGTGCGGTCGCCGACGACACCACGGCGGCCAAACAGGTGTTGCGCGGCTGTGGCTGGAGCGTGGCGGTGGCCCGCCCGGACACTCCGCCCGCACTGGTGTGGGGGCAGCTCTGCCAGGCAAGCGGTTCCCCCGACCGCGATCTGCCGTGGATCGGGGAGGTCCGATGACGTTCCAGTCCGGGCCACCGACGGGGTGGCCGTCAGCGACGACACACCGGTCCAGGCCAGCGCCGCGGTTCGTGCGGCCGCGAGCCCTTTCGGCAGCCCCGATCACGGCCGGGTTCGCCGTCGTGTGCGCGGCCACGGCATTGTCCGGGGTGCTGCGGGGCGGCGCCTGGCTGTTCTTCCTCACCGTCACGATCGGCCTCATCGTCGGCACCGGCATGACGCTGCGCTCGGTGCACGCACCGATCCCGGTCGTCGGATTCGGACAACTGTTCGTCCTGTTGTGCCTGCTGGTCACCTCGTTCACCACCAGCGGCGTGCTGTTCGTACTTCCTGGACCAGCCGCCATCGGCGACCTGCTCATGGTGCTGCACCAGGCCATCGTGGAGGTGCAGACCAAAGCATCCCCGGTGACGGCGGACTCGGCGCTGCTGTGTCTGGTCCTCGTGGCCGGCGGGCTGGTGGCGATCATCGTCGACACCCTGGTTGTCGCCGCGGAGGCGCCCGCCGCTTCCGGGCTCGTGCTGCTGTGCGTGTACGCGGTGCCGGCATCACTGTCCGACGAGCTGCTGCCGTGGTGGAGCTTTGTGCTCGGTGTCGCGTCGTTCGCCATCCTCCTGGTGGTCGACGGTCGGCAGCGACAACGTGCCTGGCGCGGTCACCGGACAGGCACCAGTGGCGGGGCCGAACGCGGGCACCGTGAAGCCATCGGAGTGGTCGTGGTCGCCGCCGTCGCGGCGCTGGTCGTCGGCACCACCGTCACCGTGGTGGGCACGGTCGGCACGCTTCCCGGGGGCACCGGACGCGGCCCGGCCACCTCGTTGGGCATCAAACCGTTCACCAAACTCAGTGGCCTGCTCGACGAGGGCCGCAACGGCAACAGGGAGCTGTTCCGGGTGCGCGGTCTCACCACCGCTACGTACCTGCACGCGGTGACCCTGGACAGCTACTCCCCCAACGACGGCTGGGGTATCGGCCAGCCTATCAACGGGGGAATCCAGCTGGACAGCACTCGGCTGCCGGGTGGCGACGAGTCCGCGAGCGCGGGACCGGAGACCAGCATCACCATCGACCCGGTCGGCTGGAGCGACCGCTGGGCACCGGTCTACGCACTGCCGTCGTCACTGTCGAAACTGGGCCCCAACTGGTACTTCGATCCGGTCAGCGACACCGTGAACACGCCAACCGCGCAGCAGGTGGGCAGCTACCAGGAGACAGCTCGCCTTGCCCTGCCCAGTGCCGACCAGCTTCGTGCCGAGGACGCCAAGCCCGACCAGGGC
>JAFAZC010000039.1 GCA_019239965.1 Kutzneria sp.
ACGCCGCACTCGACTTCCTCGGCACGCCACTGATCGCCCTGCTCATCGCCGTCGTGGTAGCCATGGTCACGGTCGGCCGCGCCGCCGGGTTCGGCCGGGAACGGCTGTCGTCGATCATCGGCGCCGCACTGCCGCCCATCGTCGCCCCACTACTGATCGTCGCCGCCGGCGGCGGGTTCAAACAGACACTCGTCGACGGTGGGGTCGGCACCGTCATCACCCATCTCGCCAACGGAGTCAACCTCTCGCCGCTGCTGCTCGGCTGGCTAATCGCCGTCGCCATCCGGGTAGCGACCGGCTCGGCCACAGTCGCCACGATTTCCGCCGCTGGCATCGTCGCCCCGCTGGCCGCCGGGCTGTCGCCGGCGCACACCGCGTTGCTCGCGTTGGCCATCGGTGTCGGCTCGCTGTTCTTCTCCCACGTCAACGACGCCGGTTTCTGGCTGGTCAAGGAATACTTCGGTATGTCGGTCGGGCAGACGGTCAAGACATGGTCACTGATGGAGACGATCATTTCCATCGTCGGTCTCCTGCTCCTGCTGGTACTGGGTCTCGTCGTGTGAACCCGAGCGATCCAGTCATTTGACTTGGCAGTCAAGATGTATGACGCTAAAGTCTCTCCGTTGCTAATGGATCGCCTTCGAGGCGAGAGCGCGGAAGGGACGCGATGATCGAGTCCGAACACTCCACCGCCCTGGATCATCCGGCGGCTACTGTCTTTGCCTTTCTCACTGACCTCGAAGCGCGGTCCACGTGGATAACGGGCATCCAGGACATACGAGTCACCCCGCACGGGCCGGCGCGTCCGGGGACGAGCTACTTCGAGTCCGGCAAGTTCTCCGGCTTCAAGAGCGAGAAGACCATGCGTGTCACGCAGTATGAGCAGGACCGACAGCTGACCCTGGAGACCGCGGGTGACGCCAAACCCTTCTACCGGATGAGCTATCGCGTCGAACCGGTTTCGTCCGGCGCCTGCCGTGTGCACTCCAGGGTCGAGATCGGCGGGGCTCCCAAGGCCGCCGAGCTGTTCATGCGCAAGGGCGTGAACAAGTCACTGCAGGAGGACCTGGAACGCCTCGGCTCTGTTCTCGCCAGCTGGGCGGCCAGCGCGAGCTGAACCGTTCGGGCCACGCACGGCACAAGTACCGGCGGGTCCGGCCGGGTGATCGCTCGGCCGGACCCGATGTATCCGGCAACGGCCGGTAGCCCTGGGGGACAGAAACCTGTGTGAGTCGTTGGTCGGTGTCCGCGGCTACGGCCCGCTGTGGATCAGGGGAGCCCAGAGTTCAGGGCGATCGGAATACCGGGTACGCAGTGCGTGAGTGACCTGATGGAGAGCCAGCGCGGCGTTGGACGCGGCGGGGGCGGCGGGGAGGGCTTGGTAAAAGCCCTGGGCCGCCTCGACGGCGACACCGTCGGCCAGTGGCCAGAGGCTGGCGATGACGTGACGGAAACCGGCCAGATGGAACGCCGAGGCCAGGTTGACGGCCTCCTCGATGTGATGCGGACTGCGGTCGGCCGTCGAACATGCGGACAGGTATGCCAGTTCGGCCTCGGTCAGATCGAGCCGGACGATCTCCGGAATGGTCAACATACGGTCGTGCAATCGCAGCCCTCCGTTGGAGGGTGCGGAGTGGTCGGCTCTGGCGTGGCAGGCGAGGTGTGTCCAGGTGGCGTCCGGCAGAGCGGCGAGGACCTCGTCGGTGGTGGCCTTCCGGTTCGACAATTGTGTCCCGCCAGGATGTTTCTCGTGTAGTTCGTGCGCTTCTTCGATTGTCCCGAGCAGATCAGGCAGTCCGGGTGTGCGCGCGAGCGCGACGGTGAGCTGGTGCCGGACGGTCGCGGGTGGTCGGGCGTGCGTGTGCGCCAGCACCCGCAGGGTTGGCGTGTAGGACGACACGACGGTGTCGAGTGCGCCCGGCCGCCCAAGGTGTCCCGCGGCGTGCAGGGGAAACAAGCCGAGCAGGCCGACGGGAAGCCACCACACCCGTCGCGGCTCATCGGGCGAGGCTCGCAGCGCGTTGACCACCCGGCTCACGATCGTATCCCAGAGCCAGCCGAGAATAGTGCGGAGTGTGTCGCGATCCGGCTGTCCAGCCAGCCGATCGGTCGGGCGGACAGTACGCGGCAGGGCTTCGCCAAAGGCTTTGACGTCGCTGAATAGGAGATCAGGGAGTTCTACGTGTACGGGGTCGCCGTCAGCACGGATCAGAATGGCGTCGGAGCGTTGTCGCGCCGAGTTGACCAGCACGACGGTGCCGCCTGCCGCGGCAGCCTGGAGATCAGCGAGCCGAGGAGGGAGGAGAAAACGATCGAAGCGGGAACGCGCGCGAATCCGGCCGACCAGATCATCGTATCTCGCCCACAGGCTGGACCGGTCTCCGGCCGATCCCGCTGAGTTCAGGAGGTCTCGAACCCGGCGGAAGGGTTCCGCGAGTTCGGGCGCCCGCTCGTCGAGGTCGGTGAGATCGGTGCGCGATTCCAGTTGAGCGGCGAGCAGAACTCCTCGGCCCAGTTCGCTGATCTCCACCGCGCCAACCAGGTCACCAAGGGCGCAGTGTGCGGCGACGGCCTGAATCGCCAGGCCGAGATGGCCGCCAAGACGGTCCTCTCGGTCGGCCCAGTCGGCATCTTTCGCCGTGACGATGGGAAGTAGCCGCACTGAGGCGTCCAACACCGCCACGGCGATCGCGTGCTCGCCCATCGCCTGCGCGAGCATCCCGACGGCGAGGCCGGCCATGGCCCGAACCTGGGGCGACGCGGCTGTCACCGATGCCAGCCGGTGCGCGAGCGTGCGCAGGGTCTGCTGTTCGACGCGTTGACCCGTGGCTTCCCACCTCGCCAAATAGGCATGGCCGAGACGGGACAGAAGGATGGACAGTTCCGGCCGGTCCTTCCCGGTGGCCGCCGCGGCCTGCTCGAGCAAGCCGATCGCCGAATCCAGGTCAGCTCGGCGCCCGTGCCGTTGGAAGCGATCCATCAGTGCGCCGCCGAGATTCGCCGACCGCAGAGGCCGACTCCGATGCCCGTCCGGTGACGCTTCGACGGCACGCCGCAGAACCGTGACCGCCTCATCCAGATCATCGGATGCCCTGCTGAGTTCGAAACGCGCCTGAAGCGTTGTCCCGAGGTTGTTCAGGCGTAAGGCAAACCGTGGATGATCCGCGGGTGTCACCGCCACCGCCTGCCGTGTGAGGTCGATGGAGCGGTCGAGGTCGCCTCTGATCTTGTCGCGCTCGAACCGGCTCCGATGGACGGTGCCCGCGTTGGCCAGGATCGCGGTACGTTCGTCCGCGGGCACCTGCGCGACGGTCAGTGCGTGCTCCAGCAGCGTGGCGGCCCGATCCAGATCGGCCGACGATCCGACGTGGTGGTAACGCTGCATATAGGCGAGGCCGAGATTGGAACAGATCAATCCCTGCTCGGGGACTTCGGGAAGGGCCACCGCGTACGCCTGCTAAGGCAGTCGATCGCGTATTCGAGGTCGGTGGACAAACCATGATGGCCGAAGCGCTCCCGGTAGGCGACGCCGAGGTGGGACAGTTGTATCGGATACTCGGTGTCGGCCTCGGTGGACGCGGCCGCGAGTTCGAGATACATGATCGCCTGGTCAATGCCCCTGTTCTCGCTACCGTGTCGGTGCCACTCCAGATATTGCAAACCCAGCTCGGACAACTCCTCGCGTGGCAGCGACAGCCGCGACCGCCAGTCGTCCTCCGGCAGTCGGGCGAATGGCCACATGCGCAGTCGCGGAGAAGTGAGTGTTCGCGGCTCGCCGGCGCAACGTGGACACGCACCGCCGGCCGACGCGGTATCGGAGAGGCGTACTGGGCCAGAACATGTCCGACAGAAGTCCATGCCCATCGCGGCGAGGGTGTCCGGCGCCTGGAGATTGCCGAGGTACGCCGCACGCGCGAGATGGATCACCGCGTCGTCGTCCCGGCCCAGCCACCGCAGCGTCATGGCCAGGGCGTTGAGTCCGTCGGGGTGTTCCGGTTCGAGGTAGACGCACCGCGCCAGTGGCACGAGCGCACCCGGGACGTCGCCTGATCTGACCCGGCTCACGCCCAGCAGGAACTGGCTGTTCGGCACGTCCGGAGCCAGCCGAATCGCGGCGTCGAACGCTTCGGTCGCCCGCGGGTAGTCCTTCTGGGCGAAGAAGTTCTTGCCCTGCTGGAAGAAATGCTCGGCTCTGCTGGCGGCTGCCATGGGAAACGCGCTCCTGATCCGGTCGGCCCGATTACTCGGGGCGCGTTTTCGCCCGATGCGATTTGGCGAGTATGCGGTTCAGGCACACCACGCAGGCGACCCAGTGTTCCCCCTCGGGGCGGGGCGGCGACAGTGGAGCGTTGTCGACTATGCCATCGGCGCGCAACCGTTCGAACCGCTCCTTGGTCAGATGGCCGACGGCTACCTCGCCACGATAGATCTTCTTCGCACACAGGTCACAGGAATCGTCGACTTCCGGCTGCTGCACCGTGGCCGGCCACCGACCGAAAACATGTTCCCACGCCGCGGCGGCGAAGATGGTGAACTGGGACGGATCCACTGGCCCGCACTCGGGCGGCTCGGCGCCACGGGCGGCATACGATCGTGCCTTGTCTCGATCAAAAGTGAAGAACTCGCTGCAGTCCTCGCAGATACTCCACGGCGACCGTTGCCCACCGGCATGGATCAGGGCATGGTGGAACACCTTCAACCGTTGCGACTCGTTGATATCGAGCTTGCTTGTCGTCCGTTTGATACCCGCGAAAGCCGATCGCCAGTACGCCTCGGACAGCACGACATTCTTGGTCGCGAGATACTAACCCGCGGTGTGGTTCAGTGGATCACTGCACGAATCACAGACACTGTCGGACGAGCGGTGAGTGGCGGCATCTGGCCTGCCGCCGCGCGGCTTGCGTCTCAGCCAGCCCATGCATGGGCTCCTTCCTTCACAGGTTGGTCGTGTCCTCTGTCCTCGGCTCCTCGGTTGCCGGCTCCAGCAGCGGGCCACGTTCCAGGTATGCGGTCAACCGTCTGCCCGCCAGGATCTCCTGTCTGGCATCCTCGGGGAACGTGCGACCCAACGTCGCGTAGAGCTCCTTGCGGTAGAGGTCGTAACAGGTCTGCACCAGACGGCCGTAGACCGCGGCTTCTGCAAGGGCTGTTCGATAGGCGACGATCATTCCGAGTAGCGCGACACCGAGCGCCCACCAGGTAAAGATCGCCCACACGCAGAACAGCAGACTCCACAGCCACAGCCGAGCACCCTCGTTCAAGCGGTCGTGGACGGCGGAGATCTCATTCCGTGCGGTTTCAGGCATGATCAGCCAGAGCCGTGGCCAGCACACCACGGTGTCCAAGCCATATCGGTGGCGAGGCCGGGACTCCGCCGCCTTGAGTACGTCACGAAGCGGGTCGGCATGCGGTCGTGCGGCTCGGCTGGCACGCCGGCCCGCCAGGCGTTCAGCCGCGCGTACCGCCGACGTTCGGCGAGGGTCAACACCGCTCGACGGCGGGCCAACTCGCGCCAGCGCCCGAACCGTTTGTCGATGCTCCTCCCACGTAACACCACCACGGTGTCGCGAAGCGGACCCGCCCACCGGCCCCAGTAGCCTTCCAGGAGTCGCACCACGTTTGGCGTCAGCAGGTCGGCCAACCGTGCCGAGCCAGCCACCAGCAACAACGCGGCCACCGCCGTTAGAGTCTGCACCACGATGGTGGCGCCACCGAACGTGTGTTGCCAGGCGACGCCCAGTGCCGGCCACCCGGCGCCCGGACCGAACAATCCGCCGTGGCGCCAGACGTAGGCCAGTACGCCACCGATCCAGAACAACAGCGCGGGTGAGGCGAGTAGGGGAAACCACCGCTCCGCGACCTTGCCACCAAGGCCTGACCACAATGCGGCGTCCACGACGGCTCACACCTGCTAGGTCAGCGGCGAGTGGCCCTGTGGGCAGCATTCCGGCACTGGTTCGCCGACCTCGAAAACGGGAAACTCGTACCCGCAGGTCGAACACTGATACACGATCTCCGCCGACGGATCGCCGTCCCCCGGCAGATCCACGTACATGCCGTCCTGGACAGGTCCCCGGGGCCTCTCCTGCCCTTGCCGGACATGGCGGCGGAACTCCTCCCACAACCGTCGATCGAGGGTCAGCAACTCCAGGATGTCGTCCGCGACTCGCTCGCCCGCATCGGCACGTGTCACCAGCTCATTCAGGGCCGCGGTATCGGCGATCAAGTCACGTTTCGCCCCAATGACCCGCGCTGCCGCCACGATATCGTCGTCACGCAACCCCCGCCTCCCTACGTGATCCCTCCCGACGCCGTGCTAGCTCAGCGTACTCGCACCGGTGGCGTATGGCGTCGGCGTCGGCCGGCTGGAAACCGCGCGCGAAGACGCTACTCGAAGACGCGCCCGTCAGCCGCCATGCCGCGCAACAGCTCAGGAGCGGTGAAGCGGTCGCCGTAGCGTTCGCGGAGTTCGTCGGCCCGCGCCACGAACCCAGGAAGGCCGCCGGGGTAGCCGTTGACGTACTGCAGCACTCCACCGGTCCAGGCAGGGAAACCGATCCCGAAGATGGACCCGATGTTGGCGTCGGGCACCGAGGTGATCACTTTCTCCTCGAGGCAGCGCACCGTTTCCAGCGCCTCGGCGAACAGCATGCGTTCCTTCATGTCCTCGAACGGGATCTCCGCGCCATCCCTGATGGTTCGGGCGTGGCCGAAGTGCTGACGCAGCCCCGGCCACAGCCCGGTCCGCTTGCCGTCGGCATAGTCGTAGAAACCCGCGCCGCCCGACCGGCCAGTCCGGTCGAACTCCTCGACCATCCTGTCGATCACGGCCTCCGCGGGATGCGGCCGCCAGGTGGCGCCGGCGGCCTCTGCCGCGTGCCGGCTCTCGTCCCTGATCTTGCGGGGCAGCGTGAGTGTCAGCTCGTCCATCAACGACAGCACCGGCGCCGGATATCCCGCCTGGGTTGAGGCCTGCTCGATCGAAGCGGCCGGCAGCCCCTCCCCGAGCATGGCCACCCCTTCGTTGAGGAACGTGCCGATGACCCGGCTGGTGAAGAACCCGCGGCTGTCGTTGACGACGATCGGGGTCTTTTTCAGCCGCAGCACCACGTCGAACGCCTTGGCCAGCGCCTCGTCGCTGGTTTCGGCGCCGCGGATGATTTCGACGAGCGGCATCTTGTCCACCGGCGAGAAGAAGTGCAGACCGACGAAGTCCTTCCGGCGCCGAACACCGGCCGCAAGTCCGGTGATGGGCAGCGTCGAGGTGTTCGAGGCCAGCAGCGCGTCGGCGGCGACGAGGTCCTCGACCTCACCGAACACCTTGTGTTTCAGTTCCGTGTTCTCGAACACCGCCTCGATCACCAGATCGCAGCCGGCGAGGTCCTCGACGCGATCGGTCGGGGTGATCTTCGCCAGGATCTCCGCGCGCTTGTCCTCGGTCAGCTTGCCCCGGCGGACCGACGCGTCCAGCAGTCCGACCGAATACTCCTTGCCGCGCTCGGCCGCCGCCACGGAGACATCCTTGAGCACCACGTCCATACCGGCCCGCGCGCACGAGTAGGCGATGCCAGCGCCCATCATGCCGGCGCCGAGCACGGCGACCTTCTTGGCGGAAAACGGCGGAACGTCTTTCGGTCGGCTGCCGCCCCGGTTGATGTGCTGCAGGTCGAAGAAGAACGCCTTGATCATGTTCTTGGCGGTCTGGCCCGTTGCCAGTTCGACCATGTAACGGCTCTCGATACGCAGGGCGGTGTCGACGTCGACCTGGCTGCCCTCGACGGCCGCGGACAGGATCGCCTTGGGCGCCGGCATCGGCGCGCCCTTGAGCTGCTTGCGCAGGTTGGCCGGGAAAGCGGGCAGGTTCGCGGCGAACTTCGGGTTCGTCGGTGTGCCACCAGGAATCTTGAAGCCCTTGACGTCCCATGGCTGCACCGCGTCCGGATGCTCCCGCACCCAGTCCCGTGCCTTCGAGATCATCTCCTCGTGCGTGGCGACGACCTCGTCGACGATGCCGGTCTCCAGGGCGTCGGCCGGCCGCAGCTGCTGACCGCGCAACAGCAGTTTGAGCAGGGCGTCGGCGATGCCGAGCATGCGCACCGTCTTGACCACACCGCCGGCGGCCGGAAGCAGACCGAGCGTCACCTCGGGGAATCCGAAGCGGGACTTCGGGTCGTCCAGCGCGATCCGGTGGTGACAGGACAGCGCGATCTCAAGGCCCCCACCGAGTGCCGAACCGCCGAGCGCCGCGACGACCGGCCTGCCCAGGGTCTCCAGCTGACGCAGTGCGGCCTTGGTACTGGTCAGCAGCGCCATGAACGACTCGGCATCGTCCCTGCCGACCCTGCGCAGTTCGTTGAGGTCGCCACCGGCGAAGAAGGTCTTTTTCGCCGAGGTCAGCACCACACCGGTGAGGTCGTCCCGCTCGCGCCGCAGCCGGTCGACCACATCGGTGATCGCCGCGGCGAACCGTGTGTTCATCGTGTTGGCCGACTGTCCGGGTGCGTCCATCGTCAGCGTGACGATGCCCTCGGAGTCCTTGTCCCACCTGAAGTAGTCGTCACTCATTCCCGTGGTGCCCAATCCGTTGTCGGGGCCCGTTCTCGCTGTGCTCATGTCCCGGCGTCAGACTCGCTCGACGATGGTGGCGAGGCCCATGCCGCCACCGATGCACAGGGTGACCATGCCGTACCGGGCCGACCGCCGTTCCAACTCGTCGATGATGGTGCCGACCAGCATCGCGCCGGTGGCGCCGAGCGGATGCCCCATGGCGATGGCCCCGCCGTTGACATTGACCTTGTCCCAGGGCAGATCCATGTCCCGCATGAACCGGAGCACGACCGCCGCGAACGCCTCGTTCATCTCGACCAGGTCGATGTCGTCCACACCGAGACCCGCCTTGGCAAGCGCCTTGCGGCAGGCCGGTGCCGGTCCGGTCAGCATGATCGTCGGGTCGGCACCGCTGACCGCGGTCGCCACGATCCGTGCCCGCGCAGTGAGTCCTAGGTCCCGGCCGACCTGCTCGCTGCCAACGGCCACGAGCGCGGCGCCGTCCACGATGCCCGACGAGTTGCCGGCCGTGTGCACGTGGTCGATGCGCTCCACCCAGTGGTAACGCTGCAGTGCCACCGCGTCGAAGCCACCTGCTTCGCCCATCGTCGCGAACGACGGCTTCAGCTCGGCAAGCCCTTGCGACGTGGTCTGCGGGCGGATGTGCTCGTCATGATCGAGCACCAGCAAGCCGTTGCGGTCCCGGACCGGGACGACGGAGCGGGCGAAGTAGTCGTTACCCCACGCCTTGGCCGCCCGCGCCTGAGACTCGAGCGCGTAACCGTCCACGTCCTCCCGGGAGAAACCCTCGATGGTCGCGATCAGGTCGGCACCGATGCCCTGCGGCACGAAACTGGTGTCGTAGTTGGTTTCGGGGTCCATCGCCCACGCGCCGCCGTCGGAGCCCATCGGCACCCGGGACATCGACTCGACACCACCGGCGAGGATCAGGTCGTCCCATCCCGAACGGACCTTCTGTGCGGCGGTGTTCACCGCCTCGAGCCCGGAGGCGCAGAACCGGTTGAGCTGGACGCCGGCTACCGTGACGGGCAGGCCGGCCGCCAGCGCGGCGGTCTTGGCGATGTCGGCGCCCTGGTCGCCGATCGGGCTGACGCAGCCGAGGATGACGTCGTCGATCCTGGCGGGGTCGAGACCGGGATGCCGCCGGCGCAGTTCGTCGATGAGGCCGACGACAAGGGTGACCGGTTTGATCTCGTGCAGGGAACCGGCCTGCTTGCCGCGTCCCCGTGGAGTCCGGATCGCGTCGAAGACGAACGCTTCGGCGGTCATGGGCGCGCCTCCTGGCTGTTGTGCCCGAACTGTCCGAAGACCCTGCCTGTGTCCTCGGGCGTCACCACCGTAGTGCCGCCCCAACTAACAATCAATCCGACCTGCATGTTACTTGCGACGCACCGGCCCGTCAGCCGCACCTGACCCGCAACTCCGTCAGCCCGCGCAGGACCAACGCCTTGCGGCGGGGCGGATCGGCGTCGAGGAGTTCCATGGCGGGCAGCGCGCGGACGAGACAGGCCAGTGCGAGTCGCCCCTCCAGCCGGGCCAGCGGCGCGCCTAGGCAGAAGTGGATGCCTTGACCGAAGGACAGGTGCCGGACCGAGGAACGGGTCAGGTCGAGCCGATCCGGGTCGGTGAACACCGTTGGATCGTGGTTGGCGGCACCGACCAGCGCCACCACTCCCTCCCCGCCGGCGACTCGATGGCCGCCGATCTCGATGTCGGTGTGCGCATAGCGGATGATCGTTTGCACCGGTGAGTCATAGCGAAGCAGTTCTTCGACGGCATCGGCCGCTCGGTCCGGATTGTCCCGCAGGTACTCGAACTGGTCGCGATGGCGCAGCAGGGCCAACGTGCCGTTGCCGATCAGGTTCACCGTCGTCTCGTGCCCGGCGACCAGCAGCAGCGCCAGGATGTCCACCAGTTCCTGTTCGGTGAGCGAGTCGCCGTTCTCCTCGGCCATGACCAGTTCGCTCAGCAGATCCTGAGCCGGCTCGCGACGGCGCGCCGCGATCAGGCCCCGGAAGTAGTCGTCGAACTCGGCCTTGGCCTCCATGCGTTCACGTAGTTGTTCCTCCGTGAGCAGGAAGCCAGGGCCGAGTGCGTTGCCGAGCGCGTCTGACCATTGGGCGAACCGCTCGTGGTCCGCATAGGGCACACCGAGCATCTCACTGATCACCCGTACCGGAAGCGGATGGGCGAAGGCGGAGATGAGGTCCACCTCCCGCTGCCCGCGCATACGGTCCAGCAGTTCGTCGACCAACTGCTGGACACGCGGTTGCAGGCCGCTGACCACCTTGGCGGTGAACGCCTTGCTGACCAACCGTCGCAATCTTGTGTGGTCGGGCGGGTCCATGGACAGGAAGGACAGGTCCATGTTGTGACTGTTGGTCACGTCCCGCTCGCCCTCGGCGGGCCTGCCGAGCCGGCTGTCCCGCACCACGTCCGTGCAGTCGGCATGCCTGGTCGCTACCCAGAGGCCCGACGAGCTGCGGTACATGGGCGCGTTCTCCCGCAGGTGACGGTAATGCGGGTAGGGGTCGGCGAGGAATGACGGGTCGAGCGGGTCGAAGCCCAGTGGAAGGGCGTTGTCGACGGCGGTCATGCCTCCACTGTGATAGGGAATCCCACGGTAGTCAACACGATGTCGACTTTTTTCGGCACCGTGTCGACACTGGTCAGTCCGGGAGATCGTCCACGGTGACCGGTGTGCGTTTGGCGACCCGCTCCTTGTCCTCGTCCGGTAGTGCGTCGGCGACCAGCAGCCGAGGCAGCAGGTGAGCCTCGATGGTCAGGGCCCGGAAGGCCAGGCCGATCGTGACGTCGTGGTCGGGACGGTGCACCACCGCCACCCGGTCTCCCGGCTTTATCGTGCCCGGCCGGATCACACGGAGATGGGCACCGGGAATCGCCAGTTGTGTGAAGGTCTTGACCCAGCCGCGCTCGCCGAGCCAGCCGGCGAAGGTGCGGCAGGGGATCCGGGGGCAGGACACCTCGAGCACCACGCGCTCGCCGATCGCCCATCGTTCGCCGATCAGCGCGGCGGTCAGATCGATGCCGGTGGTGGTGAGGTTCTCGCCGAACGAGCCCGACGGCAGCTCTCGGCCCAACTCGGCGGCCCAGGCGTCGAGGTCCTCGCGCGCGTAGGCATAGACCGCCTGGTCGTTACCGCCGTGATTTCTCAGATCACAGACCCGGTCGCCAACCAATCCGCTGCCGCCCACTCCTTTCGGACCGGGGGCACGCACCTCGACGGGACCGTCGACTGGTCGCTTGTCGATCCCTGTCACGCCGATATCCGAGTGATCGGTCGGCGTTGCCGAGCCGATGTTGACCGAGAGCAAGAAGGACATGAGCCGACACTAGGCGGCGAGCACCGGTACTCCAACCGCCGTACGTCGAGTTTTCTCGACACCTTGTCGAGAAAAGGTAGGCTTGGCTGGTGTCCACTTCTCTTCGCCGCCACGGCCCGAGCAAGGGTGACCTCAAACAAGAGGCGATCCTGGACACCGCGGAACGCCTGCTGGCGGTGAAGCCACTCGCCGAGATCGGCATCGAGGAACTCGCCGCGGGCGCGGCCATCTCCAGGTCGAGCTTTTATTTCTACTTCGAGTCCAAGCAGGCGATGCTGCGCGCACTGGTGGCACGGGTCTCCGACGTACTGCACGCGGAGGTGGACAGCTGGCGACGTGACGGCGACGCGCGCCAGGAGATCAGACGTGGCATCCAGGCGGCGGCACGCATGTGGCGGGAGCACGGGGCGGTGCTGCACGCGACGCGCAGTGTGGAGGCGTCGCAGGAGATCAAGGAGTTCGTGGCGGGTCGCACCAGCCGCCTCGTCGAGGTCGCGGTCGCCATCATCGACAAGACGCGTGCCGACGGTCTGGCCCCTGCCGGGCCTCCCTCGGCCGAGGCACTCGGCGCCATGCTGGTCGAAATGACCGAGCACTGCCTTGCCATGGCGCACGCGAGGAACCCGACCACGATCGACGATGAACTCGTCGACACCCTGGTCACCGTGTGGACCCGCGGCATCTTCGCCGCCGACGGCTCGCGGACGTCCGAGTAGCCGAGCCGACTCGGCCTTGTGGCGCGGCATCGACGAAGGGCGGGCCGGCATCTCGTTCTTCGCTTCTTGTCAGGGGTCGATGCGACACTCGCCAGCGTTTGGCCGCGGGAGAGGAGACGCCGATGTCCGAGTCCGGTTCGCCCTCGGGTGACGTGCGTATCAGGGCGGTGCGGGATCGCGATCTCGAGGTCTTCTTCAGTCAGCAGCTCGATCCCGAGGCGACGCGCAGGGCGGCGTTCCCGGCAAGGGCGAGGGATGTCTTCATGGCCCACTGGGCCACCAGCATTGTCACCGATCCGACGGTGACGGTGCGCTCGGTTCTCGCGGACGGTCAGCTCGCCGGCTATGTCATCTGCTGGGAGCAGTCGGGGCGGTACTGGGTCGGATACTGGTACGGGCGTGAGTTCTGGGGCCGGGGCGTCGCGACGAGGGCGCTCGCGCTGTTCCTCGACGAGGTGAGGGTCCGGCCGCTGCACGCCGATCCGATCGCCACCAACGTGGGCTCGATCCGGGTGTTGGAGAAGTGCGGTTTCGTGCGATGCGCGAATCTGACCATCGACACCGTGGACACCGAACACATCCTGCTCGTCCTCTCGCGTACCAGCGATGACACGTGAGCGCTTTTTCTCACGGGACAACGGGTTTCCCGCTGCGAGGGCCACCGCGGGCTGGCAGCATCAGTAGCTGTTCCGCATTTCATTGGAGGACACGATGTCCGAGGTAACCGAGTATGCTCAGGGAACACCATGTTGGGTCGACCTCTCCACCCCCGACATCGAGGCGGCCAAGGAGTTCTACCGGACGCTGTTCGACTGGGACTACGTTGTCGGACCACCGGAGACCGGCGGCTACACACAGGCGATGCTGCGTGGCGAGATCGTCGCCGGACTGATGCAGGCCATGTCGGAGCAGGAGCAGCCACACGCCTACTGGACCACGTACCTGGCCGCGACCGACGCCGACGCGATCCAGAAGGCGATCGTCGACAACGGTGGCCAGCCGCTGATGGACGTGATGGACGTGATGGGCGCGGGCAGAATGACAGTGGCGACGGACCCGACCGGCGTGCGCTTCGGGGTATGGCAGCCCGGTCAGCACCGCGGCGCCCTGATCGTGAACGAGCCCGGCGCGGTGATATGGAACGACCTCGCCACCCCGGACGCCGACCGGGCGCGCGACTTCTACGGCACGGTGTTCGGCGTGGAGACAGGCCGCACGCAGGAGGGCGCGGACTACACGATGATCAATGCCGAGGGCAGGGACGTCGGTGGCATCTTCACCGCTGACGGCGTTGAACCGGCATGGAACGTCTATTTCGCGGTGGCCGATACCGACGCGACGATCCGCACCGCGCAGGGGTTGGGAGCGACGGTGGTGCGTGAACCGGTGGACACGCCCTACGGTCGAATGGCGACCATGCGAGATCCCCAGGGAGCGGCGTTCTCGCTGGCGTCGGTGGCCTGACAGGTCGGTGTGGGCAGTGGCCGCGGCCGGTCACTGCCCACGCGGGGTCAGCCCGCGACAAGCATGGGCGGGGGGCTGGTCGTCGTGGTCGGCGCGGGCGTCGTCGTGGTGGTTGATGCTCCGCCGCCGAGCAGACTGTGCAGCAGATCTGTGACGGTGTCCAGCAGCGAACCGAGCAAGCCGGTTACCGAGTCGAGAATGCCGCCGCGCGGTTCCGCACCGGCCAGACGCTTCTGCAGTTCGGCGGTCTGCTGTTCGGCGGTGCCGAGATAGCCGGCCGCCTCGGGGCGCAACGCGCCGCGCTCAAGGTCCGTGCGGACCCTGGCCAGTGCCGGTGTCAGAGTGTCGAGGGCGGCGCGGACGCCGTCGAGATCGCGTGCCGCGACGGCGGTCGCCAATGCGTCGCGAGCCTGCCCGAGCTGGGTTGCGGTGCTGGTGCTGTCGTTGGTCGTCTCCGCGGTCGCCAGGGTGATACCGGTCATCACGAGGACGGCGGCCACTACTAGCCCGGCGATGATCCCGACTGTCGGCTTGTTCATCGTTGCCCCCTGGTGGGCATCGTGCGGACGTGACCGTCCCATGGTTCGCCCGCGCCCGGTTTTTCGCTGATCAGATCACTCGATTGGGGAATTCGGCTCCGAGTAGCCGCAGCAACGGGGCCGCCTTCACGGCCGTCTCCTCGAACTCGGCGGCCGGGTCGGACAGGGCCACGATCGCACCGCCGACGCCGTACGTCGTGCGTCCGGGGGTGTGTACCGCGGTCCTGATGACCACGCTCAGATCCACGGCACCGGACAGCGAGAAGTATCCGATCGCTCCCGAGTAGACGCCCCGGGGTCCCTTCTCCAACTGGTCGATGAGCGCCATCGTGCGGATCTTCGGCGCGCCCGTCATCGATCCGCAGGGGAACGCGGCCCGCACGCAGTCCACGGCCGTGGCGTCCTGGCGCAGCCTCGCACGTACCGTCGCCACCAGCTGGTGCACCGTGGTGTAGGTCTCCACCTCGAAGAGGCTGGTCACGTGCACCGAGCCGACCTCGGCGCAGCGAGCGAGATCGTTGCGCACCAGGTCGACGATCATGAGGCTCTCCGACCGGTCCTTCTCGCTGGTGCGCAACTGCTCGCGCAACATCGTGTCCTCCTCGGGGGAGGCGCCGCGGGGACGGGTTCCCTTGATCGGTTTGGATTCCACCGCGCCGTCGCGGGACACGCGCAGGAAGCGCTCGGGGGAGGTGCTCAGCAGGGACAGGTCGCCGAAGCGAAGCAGGGCACCGAACGGTGCCGGGCTGAATCGGCGCAGGAACTGGTAGCTACGCCAAGGGTCGACGTCTCCGTCGACCTCGATCAGGTTGGTCAGGTTCACCTCGTAGGTCTCGCCGGCGGCAATCGCGGCCTGGCAGGCGGTGACGGCTTCGAGGTACCGATCCCGGTCGTGGCGCAGCGTCAACCGGGTCGGTCCCGACGGTGGTCCAAGGTACTGTTCATCCACAGTAGACAGTCTGTCGAGCGCCGATGCGGCTTCCCGTAACCAGCCGGCGTCGAGGGCAAGCAGGTAAGTCGTCGACTCGACGTGGTCGAACACCACTGCCCGCTCGACGAAACCCAGGGCCGCGTCCGGATGCGGCGAGGTGTGCGCACGCCGGCCGCCGCACTCGGCCTTCAGTTCGTAACCGAGGTAGCCGACCCAGCCGAGCGCGAATTCGAACGGCAGGTCGACGATGTCCACCGTGGTCTGTCGCAGTTGGCCGTCCAGCCAGTCGAGGAACGGGCCCTGCACGGAGTCCGCGGTGACCACGGTGGACGCCGCGCCCATGATCGAGAACCGGTCCATGCGACCGCTGTCGAGCCAGAACGAGTGCTCGCTTGACCGGAACAGATGGTCGAACACCACCTCGTCGCTCCATCGGGTCGGCAGGGTCGTGACGTGCACCCGCAAACGATTGCCTTGGTGCGGCCCTCGATGATCGCGTGTAACCGTCCGCACCTGGCCGCGGCGTGGGGTGAGCCGGGCGAAGTTGCCGAGCAGTTCTCGTCCGTACTCGGTGCGGATCGACTCAGGGTGGAACTGCACACCCCACAGTGGACGGTCGCGGTGGCGGAGTCCCATCAGCACACCATCCGGTGTCCACGCGGTCGCCCGCAGGTCGTCGGGCAGGTCGGTGACGGCCAGCGAGTGGTAGCGAACCGCCTCGAACGGTGAGGGCAACCCGTCGAACACACCGGTGCCGTCGTGCTCGATGAGGGAGACGCGGCCGTGACGGGGCTCGGCGGCGTAGGACACCTTGGCGCCGTGGCAGTGCGCGATCGCCTGGTGGCCGAGACAGACGCCGAGAAGCGGCAGTTCGCACCGTTGGATGATCTCCATGCAGTACCCGAGATCCGCGTTGTGTTCCGGGGTGCCTGGACCGGGAGAGATCACCACGTTGTCGAATTCGCCGAGCAGGTCGGCCATCAGTCGAGGATCATCGTTGCGCAGGACGAGCGGAGCGCACCCGGTGACCTCGACCAGATAGTGGGCGAGGTTGTAGGTGAACGAGTCGTAGTTGTCGACCAACAACGTGCGCACGGGTGACGATAACTCGCCGCTGGCGGCTTTTCCACGATGCGCGTTCGGGCTCACGCCATCGCCTTGACCTGGAGCATGCTCCAGCGGGGACACTGCGGTCCCATGACGCGACGTACTGATCGCCGACCGCTGACCAGGTTCGGCCTGCAATTCAGCAATTTCACCTACCCAGGGGTGCCCGATGCCCAACTGTTCGAGCGGATCGCGGCGAGCGCGAGGACCGCGGAGGACTCAGGGTTCGATTCGGTGTGGGTGATGGACCACTTCTACCAAATTCCCGTGCCTGTGGCCGGCGGCGGCCGTGAGGAGCCGATGATCGAGGCGTACTCGCTGTTGTCGGCGTTGGCCGCGCGCACGTCGACCGTTCGGCTCGGCACGCTGGTCACCGGCTTGACCTACCGCAATCCCGCGCTGCTCGCCAAGATCGTCACCAGCCTCGACGTCATTTCCTCGGGACGTGCCGTGCTCGGTGTCGGCGCCGCGTGGAATGACGATGAGCACGAAGGCTACGGCTTTGATTTCCCACCGACCGGCGAGCGGCTGAGTCGACTCGAGGAGACCCTGCGGATCGTGCGGGCGATGTTCCGTGAAGACAGCCCGAGTTTCGAAGGCAGGTACTACCGGATTTCCGAAGCGCTCAACCGGCCGCGGCCGGTGACCCCGGGAGGGCCGCCGATCCTGGTCGGCGGCGCGGGTGAGAAGCGCACGCTGCGGCTGGTCGCGAGGTACGCCGACGCGTGCAACCTTTTCGGCGACATCCCGATGGTGCGGCACAAGCTCGAGGTGCTCGCCGCGCACTGCGAGGCCGAGGGGCGCGACCCCGCCGAGATCACCAAGACCAAGCTGTGCGCACTGATCATCGCGGAGACCGAGGAAGAGGCCGAGCGCCGGCTGGCCGAGCAGATCGACGCCGGTCGGTTCGCGGAAAGGACAACCGCCGCGGGCGCCGATCCGGAGGATCTGCGTGCCAGGGCCGTCGTCGGCAGTCCCGAGCAGGTGGCCGAGCAGGTCAGGGAGCATATCGCCGCCGGGCTCGACGGTATGATCTTCCATCTGCCTCCGGCCGCTGATCTGGACACGATCAGGTTGGCCGGAGCCACGCTCACCGGGGCCGTCTGGTGAAACCGGACACGCTCAGCTTATTTTTCACCCCATAGTGATTCGTACTCCAATCATTCGATTGGGTGGGCGGGTACGTCTTTTTTGGGTCGGGGTACTGTGCCGGCGGATACCGATTCGACCGAAAGCACGCCGTTTCCCGTGACCGGCCCGCTTTGGGTCTTCTCGGTACGGCCCTGACTCGGAGAAGGGGGTGATGAGGATGCTGAACGGAGTGATCGGAAGGCCCGCCGCCGCGGTCGGCGGCTTTTACGCCACCTCCCTGGATTCGTTTCGGTTCACCTTTCGGCGCCCTTTTCCCGCCCGCGAGTTCGTGCGGCAGGCGTGGTTCATCGCCAGTGTGTCCATCCTGCCGACGCTGCTGATGGCGGTGCCGTTCTGCGTGATCACGGTCTTCCTGCTCAACCAGTTGTTGATCGAACTCGGCGGTGCCGACCTGTCCGGAGCCGGCGCCGGGCTCGGTGTTGTCCGGGAGATCGGCCCGGTGGTGAGCGCCCTTGTGGTGGTCGGCTGCGGAGCCACCGCGATCTGTGCGGACCTCGGAGCACGGAAGATCCGGGAGGAGATCGACGCGATACGCACGCTCGGCCTCAATCCCGTGCACCGGCTCGTCGTGCCGAGGATGCTCGCGTCCACCGTGGTGGCGCTGTCCCTCAACGGATTGGTCATTCTGGTCGGACTCGTCGCCGCATTCGGGTTCTCGGTGTTCGCCCAGCACGCCAGTCCCGGTCTGTTCATGGCGAATCTGACAGTGCTGACCGACCTTCGCGACTTTGGCGTCAGTGAACTCAAGGCTGCCGTGTTCGGAATGCTCGCCGGACTACTCGCCTGTCATCTCGGCCTTTCGGTGAAGGGCGGCCCGAAGGGAGTGGGTGAGGCGGTCAATCAGACCGTCGTATGCGGATTCATGCTCCTCTTTTTCACCAACGGTGTGATCACCGCGATTTTCCTGCCGTCGCACAGCTAGGAAACCCGATGCCGAATGGTGTCCCAGTGCTGGATGAACTCGGTCGGCAGCTTGCCTTCCACGCTCGCGCCTACCGGTGGATGCCCCGTGTCCTGCTGCGGTACTGGCGCGAGGTCGCCCGGCTGCTCGCGGAGGCCAGTCTCGGCACCGGCGGTCTCGCCGTCATCGGCGGCACTGTCGTAGTCGTGGCGTTCATGACCGGCGCCGTCGGCGTCGAAATCGGCCTG
>JAFAZC010000058.1 GCA_019239965.1 Kutzneria sp.
CGCTGAACGGTATCTGGATGGAGTCGAGCAGTTGACGCGGCAGCTTGGCGAACGCGTCACCGAGTCCGAGTTCGTCCAGCAGGGTCAAGGTGGAGGCGTGCACGGTGTCGCCGCGGAAGTCGCGCAGGAAGTCCTCGTGCTTCTCGAGCACGGTGACGTCGACTCCGGCCCGACCCAACAGCAGCCCGAGCACCATGCCTGCTGGCCCGCCACCCACTACGCAGCACGCTGTCCGCTCCATCGGTACCCCTTCTTTCAACCTTTGTTGAATATAGACAGGATCCCGCTAGGCCACGCCCGAGTCAAGCCGGTTCACCCGGTATCATCTCCCGATCATGAGTACGCCGCAGGACACCAGGCAGGTGCGAGTCCGGTTCTGTCCGTCACCGACGGGAGCCCCGCATGTCGGCCTGATCCGTACCTGCCTTTTCAACTGGGCATTCGCCCGACACCACGGCGGGGCGTTCGTCTTCCGGATCGAGGACACCGACGCCGCGCGCGATTCGGAACAGTCCTACGTGGCGTTGCTCGACGCACTGCGCTGGCTGGGCATGGACTGGGACGAAGGCCCGGAGGTCGGCGGGCCGCACGGGCCGTACCGGCAAAGCCAGCGCAAACAGATCTACGCCGACGTCGTGCGGCGGCTGCGGGAAGCCGGCGAGCTCTACGAGTCCTTCTCCACCCCGGAGGAGATCGAGCTGCGCCGACGCGCCGCGGGCCAGGATCCCAAACTGGGCTACGACAACGCCGACCGTGACCTCTCCGAGGCTGAGCGGGCACGGCTGCGAGCACAGGGGCGCGAGCCGGTGTTGCGTCTGCGCATGCCCGACAGTGACATCGCCTTTGACGACCTGGTACGGGGCGAGATCACCTTCAAGGCGGGCAGCACACCGGACCCCGTTCTCGTCCGCGCCAACGGTGAACCGCTCTACACGCTGGTCAACCCCGTGGACGACGCGCTCATGAAGATCACTCACGTGTTGCGCGGCGAAGACCTGCTGTCCTCGACTCCCCGGCAGATTCCGCTCTACCAGGCACTGCGACGGATCGGTGTCACCGACTTCACCCCGAGGTTCGGACACCTCCCCTACGTGATGGGCGAGGGCAACAGGAAACTGTCCAAGCGGGACCCCCAGTCCAACCTGTTCCTGTATCGGGATCGCGGCTTCGTGCCGGAAGGCTTCCTGAACTACCTCGCGCTGCTCGGGTGGTCCATCGCCGACGACAACGACATCTTCTCGCTCGAGGAGATGGTGGCCGCCTTCGACATCGCCAAGGTCAGCGCCAATCCGGCCCGGTTCGACGTGCGCAAGGCCGAGGCCATCAACGGCACGCACCTGCGCGCGTTGTCGACCGAGGAGTTCGTCGCGAGGGTCCTGCCGTACCTCGCCGATGCGAAACTGCTGCCAGCCGAACCGACGGCGGCTCAGGCCGCCACGCTGGCCGCGATCGCACCGATGGTGCAGGAGCGCATCACCGTGCTGTCAGAAGCCGCCCCGATGCTGTCGTTCCTGTTCGCGGAGGAGGACGCGTTCACCCCTGACCCCGACGACGCCACGAAGACGCTCGGCGCCGAGGCCGATCCCGTGCTGCGGGCCGCGATCGACTCGCTCGCAGCGCTCGATGAGTGGACCGCACCGGCCATCTCCGAGGCCCTCAAGAGCGCCCTCGTGGACGAACTCGGACTCAAGCCGCGGAAGGCGTTCGCACCTGTCCGTGTCGCCGTGACCGGGCGCACGGTGTCACCCCCGCTGTACGAATCCATGGAATTGCTCGGGCGTGAACGCTGTCTCGCTCGTCTCGCTCGCGCGCGTGGAGCCGGCGCGGACCACCATGGCGGAGAGTGACCATATCGTGTCATCAGGATCACCTTGTTAGCCGAATCGGAGACGAGGGGTCCGCACCTAGCCTCGCGTGGTGACATCTGTTCTCACCAGGCTCGTTCCTGACACCACGGTCGAGGTGCATGCGGTCTGCCTCGACATAGACGACACGCTCATCGACTACGACGGTTCTGCACGCTCCGCGCTCGCGGCTCTTGTCGGCCACGACGGTGCATGGCCGGACTGGCAGCGCATGACCGATGAGCACGTCGCACGGGCGATCTCAGGTGAGTTCGATTACGACACGATGAGGCGGGTGCGCACCAAGGCGTTCTTCGCCGGCCGTGGTGAGTACCTCGATGACGCCGAGGTATTCAGGAGGGAAGAGCACAGACTGGCCGAAATGGAGCGGTCGCTGCGAGTCTTCGACGATGTCGTGCCCTGTTTGGACTGGCTGCGCGCAACCGGCATCAAGATCGCTGCGGTCACCAACGCCTCCGGTGCCCACCAGCGGGCCAAGCTCGCGGCCGCCGGCCTCGGCGGATTCTTCGACCACGTGGCCATCGCGGGCGAACTGGGTGTCGCCAAACCGGATCCACAGATCTTCCTGACGGCCTGCGCCGGCCTCGGTGTCGACCCGGGCACGGCTGTGCATGTCGGTGACCGGCTCGACGTCGACGCTGTCGGCGCCCGCAACGCCGGAATGCACGGGGTCTGGCTGAACAGGACCGGCCGGTGGTCAGATGTGCCCGCCGGTGTCGCCGCCATCGCCAGCCTGGCCGAGCTTCCCGAACTGCTGGTCTGCGATCTGTCCGGCTGACCAGGGACCCGGTTTCCAGTAGACGCCAAGTATGGGCTACTGTTGCCCACAGCATGGTGACAGCCATCAGTTCCGCGGTCGTCGTCGTGCCAGTGGGGTATGGTGTAATTGGCAGCACGACTGATTCTGGTTCAGTTAGTCTAGGTTCGAGTCCTGGTACCCCAGCTTTCGGCGAACGGCCTTGTCCACGGAAAGCGTGGACAAGGCCGTTCGCTGGTTTTGTTTCTGGGGGGCGGCCCCCAGGTCCCCGGTCCCGGGCGGTGGGAGAGGGAGGCAACCCCTAAGTTTCCGGGTGTGGCCCCCCGCGAATCGCGGTTTGGTGCTCTGTTAGACTGAAGGAGTTCAAGGCCCCGTCGTCTAGCGGCCTAGGACGCCGCCCTCTCAAGGCGGTAGCGCGGGTTCAAATCCCGTCGGGGCTACAAGATTGGGAGATCCCCGTCGACAAAGTCGACGGGGATCTTTCCGTTTTTGTTTCTGGGGGCCACCCCAGGCTCACGGTGTGACCGTGGGCCTCAGGCCTCAGGTCCGGTCGTTGGACACTCAGAGGCGGTTCTGCAGAGCCTCGGCCGCGGCCAGCAGGTCGGCGGCCCACCGTCCACCGGGGCGCCGTCCGATCCGCTCGACAGGGCCGGACACGGACACCGCGGCGATCACCGCTCCGGTGCCGTCGCGTACCGGAGCTGACACGCTGGCGACACCTGGCTCGCGTTCGCCGACACTCTGCGCCCAGCCACGGCGGCGCACCTCGAACAGCGTCCGTTCGCCGAACACCGCGTCGGCGAGCACGGCCCGCTGTGTCGGCTGGTCGAGCCACGCGGCGAGCACCTTCGCGCCGGAACCGGCCGACATGGGAAGCCGTGCGCCAACCGGGACCGTGTCCCGAAGACCGCTGGGAGGCTCCGCGGCAGCAACACAGATTCGTTGCATCCCGTCCCGCCGGTATAGCTGAACGCTTTCCCCGGTGACCTCACGCAGCCGGGGAAGCACCGCCGATGCCGCGTCGAGCAGTGGATCGGTTGCGCCACCGGCGAGTTCGGCCAGCGCGGCACCCGGCCGCCAGCGCCCGTCTGAACCTCGCCGCAACAACCGGTGTACCTCAAGGCCCACCGCCAACCGGTGGGCGGTCGCTCTGGGCAGACCAGTTCGGTTGCAGAGCTCCGCGAGCCCACACGGCTCCTTCGCCACCGCACCCAACACGGCAACTGCCTTGTCCAGAACACCGATCCCGCTATGCTGTCCCACGTAACGATACTACCTTCCCGATATGTGGGAAGTCCAGACCGGAGTGTCCTTGCCAGGACACGACATCCCAGGGAGGCGGATCAGTGGGCCGCACGCTGGCGGAAAAGATATGGGACGCCCATCTCGTGCGTCGGGGTGAGGGGGATGAACCAGATCTGCTCTACATCGATCTGCACCTGCTGCACGAAGTGACAAGTCCGCAGGCGTTCGACGGGCTTCGGCTGGCAGGAAGAACGGTCCGGAGGCCCGAGTTGACCCTCGCGACCGAGGACCACAACGTTCCCACCGACGGGATCGAGCTCCCGATCGCCGACCCGGTCTCGAGAACGCAGGTGGAGGCCCTCCGCCGCAACTGCACGGAGTTCGGTGTCCGGCTGTATCCCATGGGAAGCGCCGAGCAGGGCATCGTGCACGTGATCGGCCCGCAGCTAGGGCTCACCCAACCGGGAATGACCGTGGTCTGCGGTGACAGCCACACCTCGACGCACGGTGCCTTCGGCTCGATCGCGTTCGGTATCGGCACCTCCGAGGTTGAGCACGTGCTGGCCACGCAGACGCTGCCGCTGCGTCCGTTCAGGACGATGGCAATCACCATCGACGGCACGGCCGACCGGCTTCCGTCGAGCGTCACGGCCAAGGACCTGATCCTCGCAACGATCGCGAGGATCGGCACGAACGGCGCGCAAGGGCACATCATCGAGTATCGCGGTGCCGTCGTGGAAGCACTGTCGATGGAAGCCAGGATGACCGTCTGCAACATGTCGATCGAGGCGGGCGCGCGCGCCGGTGTCATCGCTCCCGACGAGGTTACCTTTGCCTACCTCCGCGGGCGACCGCACGCTCCGCAGGGAGCCGAATGGGATGCGGCCATCGCCAGCTGGCGTTCGCTGCGCAGCGACGACGACGCCCAGTTCGACACCGAGGTGCGCATCGACGCGGACACGCTCGCGCCGTTCGTCACCTGGGGAACCAATCCCGGCCAGGGACTTCCGCTCGACGGGCGGGTGCCCGACCCGGAGACGTTGCATGACGAAGACTCCAGGGCCGCCGCGCGTCGCGCACTGGCATACATGGACTTGACGCCGGGCACTCCGCTCAAGCGGATCCGCGTCGACACGGTCTTCCTCGGTTCCTGCACGAACGGCCGGATCGAGGACCTCCGCGCCGCCGCAGCGGTACTGAACGGCCGGCGCGTCGCCCCAGGCGTTCGGATGCTCGTGGTTCCCGGGTCGATGCGGGTGCGGGCGCAGGCCGAAGCCGAAGGCCTGCACGAGGTGTTCCTCGCGGCGGGCGCCCAGTGGCGGTCGGCGGGCTGCTCGATGTGCCTTGGCATGAACCCCGATCAGCTGAGACCGGGCGAGCGCAGCGCGTCCACGTCCAACCGCAACTTCGAGGGCAGGCAGGGCAGAGGGGGCCGGACCCATCTGGTCTCCCCGCTGGTCGCGGCGGCGACCGCGGTCAGGGGAACCTTGTCGGCGCCCGAGGACCTGGCCTGAAAGGCGGTACGAACGACATGCGACCCTTCACCAGCCACACCGGTATCGGCGTCCCGCTGCGGCGATCCAACGTAGACACCGACCAGATCATCCCGGCCGTCTACCTGAAGCGCGTCACCCGAACCGGGTTCGCCGACGGGTTGTTCGCGGCGTGGCGCTCGCAGGACGACTTCGTGCTCAACCAGGAGCCCTTCCGCAGAGGCACCGTGCTGGTCGCCGGTCCCGACTTCGGCACCGGATCGTCCCGCGAACACGCGGTGTGGGCACTGGCGGACTACGGCTTCAGGGTGGTCGTTTCGGCTCGGTTCGCAGACATCTTCCGCGGCAACGCCGGCAAGCAGGGCCTCGTGGCGGCCCAATGTGAGCAGGTTGACATCGAATCGCTGCTGGACCTGCTGGAGTCCGCCCCAGGCACGGAGGTCACCGTGGACCTGGTGGCGAAGGTGGTCAGTGCCAAGGACTTCAGCGCCCCCTTCCAGGTCGACGACTACACCCGTTGGAGGCTGCTCGAAGGACTCGACGACATCGGTCTGACCTTGAGAAACGTCGCCGACATCGACGATTTCGAGGCCAGCAGGGCAAGCTGGCTGCCGACAACGAATCCGGTCATGAGGACCTGACGACCATCGTCCGGAATCCCGGTCGTGCCAGGGATACGGTCGCCTTTATTGCCTCCTCGCCGCTCCGAAAGTCGTGGTTTTGTCCCCCTGAAGAGCGGATCCAACGTGCCCGTAAGAGAAAATTGGGCGTGGCGCGTGGAAATTCTTGACGTTAGGGCTTACGGTGTGCGAGAAGTGGCCCAACGACAGGGCCGATACAATGTCCTGGGAGGGACTGAAGGTGAACAAGGCCCAACTCATCGAGGCTCTTGCCGAGCGTCTTGGCGACAAGAAGGCCGCTGGAACTGCGGTTGACAGTCTGGTCGACATCGTCGTCCGCACCGTCCACAAGGGCGAGAAGGTCAACGTCACGGGATTCGGAGTTTTCGAGAAGCGGGCACGTGCCGCACGCGTGGCGCGTAACCCGCGGACCGGCGAGACCGTGAAGGTGAAGAAGACCAACGTTCCGGCCTTCCGTGCCGGGACGACCTTCAAGGACGTGGTCAGCGGCGTGAAGAAGCTGCCGAAGGCCGCCGCTACCAAGGCTCCCGCCCGTGCGGCAGCCGCGACGAAGTCGACGGCGACACGCCCGGCCACCAGCCGTACCAGGGCCGCCGCGACCGCGACGAAGCCGGCGACCACTCGCCGGACCGCCGCCAAGGCGACCGTCACCAAGACAGCAGCCAAGAAGGCCGCTCCGAAGCGCGCTGTCGCGACGAAGCCGGCTGCCAAGAAGGCCACCGTGAGGACCGCCGCACCGAAGAAGGCCACCGCGAGGACGGCGAAGAAGGCCGCTCCGAAGCGGGCCGTCAAGAAGTGACCGCGGTTTGACGACAGCCGTCCCGGCACCGTACCCGCGCGTGCCGGGAGGCTTTCTCTGTGCGGCCCTGCTCGCGGACACGCGAGCAGGGCCGCCCTTTGTTGTATCTGACTGGGTATGCCGGAGCGCGTCGGAAGGAGAACCGGCGCCCGGCGCCCTCCTCTGAACTCCTACCGCAGTGGGCTGGCCATGTAGTCAGCCGCGACCAGCCTCGGTGCCTGCCCGTGCTGGACGGCCTTTGCCAAGGACAGCACCCAGAGACTGCCCTTCCTGCTGGTGATCGTGTCCAGCTCCAGTCGACCGAGGTCGGCCAGCCTCGCGATCAGGTCGGGAATCACGCCGCCCTGGCTGCAGACCACCGGCGCGCCGCCGTCGCCACAGATGTCCAGCAGGCGCGCGACGCCAGCGGAAGGACGGTCGTGGTATCCCTCCTCGGACAGCAGCGGCTCACTGACCATGTCCACGCCCAGATCTTCGGCGATCCCCCGCACGGTGTCGGCGCACCGCACTCTGGGAGCCGTGTAGACGCGATCGGCACCGAAAATCGGCGCCAACCGGCGCAATGCCTCAGCCTGCGCTGTGCCAGCCTGAGTCAGGGGCCTCAGCTCGTCCTCGCCGGCCCACTCAGCCCGCTTGCCGGCCTTCGCATGCCGTATGAGCAGTAGGGTCACCAGATCTGTTGGCAGTGAACACAAGGCCGCCAGGACGTCCCGATCGCTCGAATAGGTCAACAGGTCGTGTGCTTCCACCGGTGGAAGCCAGCGCAGCTCGTCGACCTCGTTGTTGGGGGCGAACCGTCCGGAACGGACCCTGGCGGAGAAGTACCGCACCACCTTGTCCGCGCCGCCAGCCGGGTACCGGACGTCGGCCAGTGTCCTGCCCAGTACCGGGCTGAATCCGGTCTCCTCGACGACCTCGCGAAACGCTGCCAGCGGGGCGGTTTCCTGGGCTTCGAGCTTGCCTTTGGGGAGCGACCAGTCGTCATGCCGAGATCTGTGCACCACCGCCACCTCGACGCCGCCTGCGGTGTTCGTCCGCCACAGCGCGGCGCCCGCGGCACGGATCGTCACGCCCGCTCCCTTGTGTTCACAGTTGTTCATTGGGATTGTGCTGCCTCATCAGTTCGACCTGGTGATCGCGGACCTCGGAGCCTTCCGTCGGCCGGGGCGACCACAAGCCGTCCGCATCCAGCATCCAGCACCGGGTGGCCGGATCGAGTGCTGAATCGAGAACCGCGCCGAGTTGGGCGGTGATCGCCGGATCGGTTACCCGAAGCATCACCTCGACCCTCCGGTCCAGATTGCGGTGCATCATATCGGCACTGCCGATCCACATCTCGTCGGCGCCGACGAAATGGACGATCCTGGAATGTTCGAGGAACCGGCCGAGAATGGAACGAATCCGAATGTTCTCACTGAGGCCGGGCACCCCGGGTTTTGCCGAGCAGATCCCGCGAACCACCACGTCAACAGGCACACCGGCCTGCGAGGCCCGATACAGCGCGTCGATGACCTGTTCGTCGACCAACGAGTTCACCTTCAGCCGCACACCCGCCGGACGCCCGGCCCGCGCATGCTCGATCTCCCGGTGAACACGTCGGACAATTCCGCGGCGCACTCCGTGCGGCGCGACGAGCAGGCTGCGGTAGGTGTCCTGGCGCGCATACCCGGTGAGTACGTTGAACAGGTCCGTCAGGTCGGCTCCGATCGTCGGCTCGGCGGTGAGAATGCCGACGTCCTCGTAGAGCCGAGCGGTCTTCTGGTTGTAGTTGCCGGTGCCGATGTGGCAGTAGCGGCGGATGGTGGTGCCCTCCTGCCGGATCACCAGCGAGATCTTGCAGTGGGTCTTGAGCCCGACGAGGCCGTACACCACGTGTACGCCCGCCTTTTCCAGTGCGCGTGCCCACTTGATGTTGGCCTCCTCGTCGAACCGCGCTTTGAGCTCGACGAGCACAACGACCTGCTTGCCGGCCTCGGCCGCGTCCATCAACGCGTCGACGATCGGCGAGTCACCGGAGGTCCGGTACAGCGTCTGTTTGATGGCAAGCACGTTGTCGTCCGCAGCGGCCTGTTCGATGAAACGCTGCACGCTTGTGGAGAACGAGTCGTAGGGGTGGTGTACCAGCACGTCGCCCTCGCGCAGCGTGGCGACCACGTTCTTGGGCGTCTCCCGGTCGGCGAACGCGGGATGAGTGGCCGGCACGAACGGCGGGTCCTTCAACTCCTTGCGGTCGACGGCGTGCAGCTGCCAGAGGCATGACAGGTCGAGCAGACCGGGTATCTCCGCGACCTCCTCGGGTTCGACGTCCATCTCGCGCAGCAGCAGGTCCAGCACATGCTCGCTCATGTCGTCGCCGACCTCGAGGCGGACCGGTGGGCCGAAACGCCTTCTGGCCAGTTCCCGCTCGAGTGCCTTGAGCAGGTCCTCGTCCTGGTCCTCCTCGACTTCCAGGTCGGCGTTGCGGGTGATTCGGAAGACGTGGCACTCGCTGACGTCCATGCCGGCGAACAGCTCGCCGAGATGTGCCGCGATGAGTTCCTCCAGCGGGAGGAATGTCGCCGTGCCGCTACGCCGATCGGCCTCGACACGGACGAGCCTCGGCACGTTGTCGGGGACCTTCACCCTGGCGAACTGCTCGCGGCCGGTCTCCGGGTCCCGCACGGTCACCGCGAGGTTCAGTGACAGCCCGGAGATGTAGGGGAAAGGATGTGCCGGGTCGACGGCGAGCGGGGTGAGCACGGGGAACACCCGCTCGCTGAAGTAGTGGGACAGCCGCTTCCGATCGGAATCACCGAGGTCCTGCCAGGACACGATGCGGATGCCGTGACGTTCCAGGCTCGGGCGGATCTCGTTGAGAAAGACCTTGGCGTGCTGGGTCACGAGCTGCTGGGCGCGTGCGGCGATCTGACTCAACTGTTCGGCGGTTGTCAGGCCGTCGGAACTGCGCACCGACAACCCGGTCTCCTCCCTGCGCTTGAGTCCGGCCACCCGCACCATGAAGAACTCATCGAGGTTGGACGCGAAGATCGCGAGGAACTTCGCCCGTTCCAACAGGGGCTGCGAAGCGTCCTCGGCGAGCCCGAGCACCCGCGCGTTGAAGTCCAACCAGGACAGTTCGCGGTTGAAGTAGCGGTCGTCGGGCAGGTCGGTCTCGGCCGCAAGCGACGTGGTGACCGCGGGCGGAGCCGCCGGCAACCGGTGCGACGGCGTGTCGGCGGCCTGCTGGGCCTGTTCGTCGTTCTCATCAGCTCGCACCGTGCCATTGTGACGCACGTACGGCCGAAATGCGCTCGTCGTCGTAGCGGATACCGGGACCTGACGGGCACGGTTCGCACTCAGGCCACGGGCCGGCCTACCTCGGTCACCGTCCCGTCGGTCCGATGCAACGTCACCCGCTGTCCGGGGCGCGGGCGTCGCCAGCCACCCACGGCAACGGCCGTCGCCGAAGCGTCGACCAGCACCCCGTCGTCACGCAGCATGGTCACGGATCCGTCAGGATGAACGGTGTGTACGGTCGCCTGTTCCACGGTGGCGGACCGGTGTCGCGCTGAGAGCGAAACCCTGGCCGCGGTGCGGCGTCCGAGCCCGATGCGGGCCGCGACGGCGAGATCGGCCGCGGTGTCCACGTCACACCGTAATGACGGCCAGTCGCCAACGAGCGGGACTGCCCCGGAGGCGACGTGCGTGCGAGCCGAATCGGGCCCGAACCTCGGATCGAGCGCCGCGCCCGGCGCGGCGACCAGCAGTGTGGTTCCGGTGCCGTGTCGGTCGGCGCAGAACACCCTTCTGCCGTCGGCTTCGGCGAGCGCTGCGGCCAACTCCGCCGGCCGCAGCGCGGGAAGGTCGGCCTGCAGCGCGCCCACCAGTGGCCCCAACTGTGCGGCGCCGTGGCGCAATGCGGCATTGAGTCCCGGTTCCGGTCCTTCGGGAATGGTGTCGACCCCCTCGCTCCGGAGCGTAGCGGCAAGCTCCGGATCGGACGTGACGACAACCACTCTCCCGACGCCTTCGGCGGCCATTGCCGCGCTGACCGTGTCCACCGCGAGTGCCGTCACCAACTCCGCGTGCGTCGCGGCGTCGCCGATGCCGTTGTCGGCCGCCCCGACCAGCCTCGACTTGGCGCGGTCCAGCATCTTGACCGCCATGACGAGGTCCACGTTCCGCCCCATGGTTAGCCATCTTGCCGGACCGTGGTAGGTATCCGTGCTGGACCCGACGCCGACCGGCGTGCAGACTCGGGCGGGCCGGCGCACACACCTGACAAGGAGCATGGATGACCAAGGAACGGGACGGTTTCTGGATCAAGTTCTGTTCGGCGCTCATCCATCCGGCGGTTCGGCTGCTCGGGCGTCGCGAGGTGACGGGATGTCCGCTACCCGAAGCGGGCAGCTCGGGCGTGCTCATCGTGCTCAACCACGTGTCCCACCTCGATCCGCTGTTCGACGCCGTGGTCGTCCACAACGCCGGCCGGGTGCCGCGGTTCCTCGCCAAGAGTTCACTGTGGAAGAACCCGATGCTCCGCGTGGTGATGACCGGGACGGGCCAGATACCGGTGGAGCGAGGCACGGCCGACTCGAGGGACAGCCTGCGCGCCGCCGATGACGGTCTGGCGGCCGGCAAGACGCTGCTGATCTATCCCGAGGGCACGATCACCAAGGATCCCGACGGTTGGCCAATGAGCTCTCGAACTGGCGTGGCGAGACTGGCACTGGCCAACGACGTGCCGGTGATTCCGGCGGCGCGCTGGGGCACGCGGGAAATCTACGACGGCTACCGCAAGACGTTCCGGCCGCTGCCGCGCAAGACCGTGCGGATGGTTCTTGGCGAACCCGTCGACCTCTCCGCATACCGGGGACGGCCGCTGACCGGGCCGCTCCTGCGCGAGGTGACCGACCTGCTCATGACGAGAGTCAAGCACCTTCTCGCCGAGGCACGTGGCGAACAGGCCCCTGACGGCTTCTACACGCCGACGAGGTCGGCTGATCGGAACGGGGACTGAGCGGAATGGACATGCAGAGGATCGCCGTTCTCGGTGCTGGGTCGTGGGGCACGACGTTCGCCAAGGTGCTCGCCGACGCGGGGCGGGACGTCGTGTTGTGGGCGCGGCGTTCCGAAGTCGCCGAGGCGATCAGCACAGGCCGCCGCAATCCCGACTATCTTCCCGACATCCGGTTGCCGAAGGCTTTGCGGGCCACGGCCGACCCGACCGTGGCGCTGCACGGCGCGCAGGCCGTCGTGCTCGCCGTGCCGAGCCAGTCTCTGCGTGCCAACCTCGCTGCCTGGCGTGAGTTCTTGCCGACCGACGTCACGCTCGTGAGCCTGGCCAAGGGCGTCGAACTCGGCACCCTGAAGCGGATGAGCGAGGTCGTCACGGAAGTCGCCGGCGTGCCTGCCGACCAGGTGGCCGTAGTGTCCGGACCGAACCTGGCCAAGGAGATCGCCGCGGAGCAGCCCACCGCGACAGTCATCGCCTGCAGCGACCACGAGCGGGCCGTCGCGCTGCAGCGAGCCTGCGTCAACGGCTACTTCCGGCCCTACACCAATACCGACGTCGTCGGATGCGAGCTCGGTGGTGCGTGCAAGAACGTGATCGCGCTTGCCTGCGGCATGGCCGCCGGCCTTGGGTTCGGCGACAACACGATGGCCTCGCTGATCACCAGGGGGCTCGCCGAGACCGCTCGGCTCGGTGCTGTGTTCGGTGCCGAACCGCTGACCTTCGCCGGTCTTGCGGGTCTCGGCGACCTGGTGGCGACCTGTGCGTCGCCGCTGTCGCGCAATCGCAGCTTCGGTAGGCGTCTCGGGCTCGGGGAGACGTTGGCGCGGGCCCAGCAGGCCACCCACGGCCAGGTCGCCGAGGGGGTCAAGTCGGCGACGTCGATCCACGAGCTGGCTGTTCGGTATGACGTGGACATGCCGATCACCCATGGCGTGTACCGGGTCTGCCACGCCGACTGGGATGTCAACAAGATGGCTGCCGACCTGCTCGGCAGGGAGCAGAAGACCGAGCGTGGATGAGCCTCGGCCGGCGACGTGCCGTCCAAGCTTGACCGCCAGGCCGCCGGGACTGTTGAATCTGGACATGTTCTCGCGCGCCACGTCCGGCCGGCTGGGTCCCGTGGACCTCTGCCTCGTCGCAAGCGCGCTGTGTCCTTCGCGTTGATCTGACCGGTATCTCACCGCTGTTCAGTTCGCATGCTCGACCAGTTCGGGCACTGTTCGACGTCTCGAAGGACCTATCATGTTCGCCGTTCCGGAAAACACTGTCGTGTCAACCGCTCGCCGCGCCCTACCGCAGCCGACCAGGATCGTGCGCGAGGTCGTCGCCGACCGCGAGCGATGGGACCCGCTGCTGCGCTACGACCCGTACGAGCGCTGGACCGCGCTGATCGAGCGCACTTCGTGTTATGAGGTCTGGCTGATGACCTGGCTCCCTGGGCAGCACACCGATCTGCACGACCATGGAGGTGCCGAGGGCGCGTTCACGGTGGTGTCCGGCGCGCTCACCGAGTTCGTCGCTGGCACGGGACACACCGGCAGGACGACGCATGCGGTGCGCGCCGGGCAGTCCCGCGTCTTCGGGCCGCGTCACGTGCACCAGGTGGGCAATCAGGGTCTCGATCCGGCCGTGAGCGTTCATGTCTTCGGTCCGGAACGGAGACGGATGACGGTCTACCCACTGGATCCCACGGGGATCACGCTGCCCGTCGACTGATCGCGCCGCGAGCCGTCAAGGCTGGAGTGGCGCTGTCCGGCCACGGTCCGCGACGTGGGCGGGAACGGGCAGACTCGCGTGCGACTCCGCGGTGCCCCACTGGCAGACGATGGCGAGCACGCCGGCCCAGGCCGTGTCCGCGGCGATGTCCTCCGCGTCGTCATTGGGACCACCCCGTCGGACCTTCACCGAGGCCTCGGTCAGGTCCAGCGCGAGCACCGCGGTCGCCGCCAGCTCGCGTTTGGTCGGCTGCCTCGCGTGCTCCCACGACCCAGGGGCCATGTGCTCGACGACCACCCGCAGTGCACGGAGCTTCTCGGCGGGGTCATCGATTCCGCGCAGTCGGCCGTGCACGACGGCGGAACGGTAGTTGAGCGAGTGGTGGAACACCGACCTGGCGTACACCACGCCGTCGACGAGGGTGACGGTGACGCAGACGTCGTCTTTGCTGCGCAGACTCCGCGCTCCGGTCGACCCGTGTAGGTAGAGCGTGTCGCCATCGCGACCGTACCCGGTCGGCAGGACCACTGGCGCCCCGTCGACTATCACTCCGAGATGGCAGATGAGACCCTCATCGAGCACGGCGTCCAGTTCGGACCGGTCGATGACGGCTCGGTCCTTTGCCCGGTTGAGGGTGCTGCGCGCGGTCGGGGAGAGTGGCTGGCGACTCATGGGTCCAGTGTCAGCCCGCAAATGGCATTATGTGAGTGCCAATATCGACGGAAGTTGAAAGGCCACTTGATGCAGGATGCCGACGCCGACGCGCTGCTCATCACGTTGGACCGTACAGCCCGCACGCCCCTCGCCGTACAGCTGGCCGACGCCCTGCGCGCCGCCGGGGCCACCGGCCAGCTGCGCAGCGGGGACCGGCTGCCGTCGACCAGAACGCTGGCCGGCCGGCTCAAGGTCAGCAGGACCGTCACCGCGGCCGCCTACGACCAGCTCCACGCCGAGGGCTGGATCGTCGGTCGGCACGGCTCGGGCACGTACGTGACGACGTCGCCGCCCGGCGTGCCGTCGGTGGTCCAGGATCGGCCCGTTGCCACCACGCCCGAACCCGAGGTCGTCGACCTGCTGCTGGGCGTGCCCTGGGTCGGTGGCCTTGACAGGGCGGCGTGGCGGCGAGCATGGCGCTGTGCGGCCGACAGCGACCCGCTCGTCCGACCCGAGCCCGCCGGGTTACCCGAATACCGTGTCGCCGTTGTGGAACATCTGCTGCGCCACCGTGGTCTGACGATCGGCGGCCTGGCGATTGGCGCCATGGGCAGCGGCCGGCCGGCCACCGACTCGGTGCTGGCCACCGCGGGCACGAGCGCCGCCGTCGCCGAGCTCGCCGCCGCGGTGTTGAACCCTGGCGACGTCGTGGCTGTCGAGGAGCCCGGTTACCAACGCGCGGTCGGCGCCCTGCGCGCGGCCGGCGTCAGGGTGGTGCCGGCCGCGCTCGACCAGGACGGACTGGTTGTCGACGAGCTGCCCGCCGGGGTGCGAGCCGTCTACTGCTCGCCGGCGCACCAGTATCCGCTGGGAAGCAGGCTTCCGGCGGTGCGCAGGGTCGCCCTTGTCGAGCGGGCCCGAGCCGAGGGCTGGTGGATCATCGAGGACGACTACGACGGCGAGCTGCGCTACGACGTCGCTCCGCTGCCGCTGCTCGCAGCGCTGGCGCCCGATGTCGTCGTGCATCTCGGTACCACGAGCAAAATCCTCACCCCGACTCTCGGCGCCGGCTGGATGGTCGCGCCGCCCGCCGTGGCCGCCGCGGTCATCGCCCACCGCGACCGGACCGGGATCAAGCCGGCCGCCGCCGGCCAGCGGGTTGTCGTCGAGTTGGCCCGCAACGGCGATCTCGGACGACACCTTCGCCGCCTGCGCCGCGAGTTGTCCGAGCGGCGAGTGTTGGTGGTGGACACCCTGCGGCGCGCCGGGATCGCAGTGCTCGGTGACGACGCCGGCGCGCATGTCGTCGTGCTGTTGCCGTCTGACGAGATCGAACGGGACGTGCTCGCGGCCGGCGAGCGGCACGGTTTCCGGCTCGACCCCCTTGCCCGCCACCACGCCGGCCACCCCCGCTGGCACGGTGTCGCGATCGGCTACACGGCCTGCTCCCGCGCCCAGCTGAACGCCGTGCTTCCGGTGCTCGTCGACCTGCTCACGCCCGCGGTCGCGGCGCGGTGACGACGCGCCGCGTCAAAGATCGCGACGAGGGTGGAGACCGTCGAGGACAGCGAGGTCGAGCTGCCCGAGCCGGTCCGGGGCGGCGATGAGCTCGTACCCACTGATCCGCTCGTCGGCGACCGTGACGGCGAGGACGAGCCGCAGCCGGTCGTGCGGTGCCACCACGATGCCCACGGTTCCGTTGACGCCGAGGGGCTACACAGCTGTCCGCAGATGGCGTGGTCGGTCTACCGCCAGACGGTCGCCGACGTCGTGTCTCCTCCGGAGGAACTCATCCTGTTCTGCGGCATGTCGATCGGCTTCGAGGACGCCACCACGGTCTACGACCGCATCGACCGAGCCCCTCTCGCCGCGACCGTCGCATTCATCGACGGCTAGCGGCCCGCCGCGCTTCCGTGCTTCCGGTGCTTATCGACCCGCTCACTCCCAAGAACCAGCAACGTCGTCATCGTGGAACAGGGGGTATCGATGCCTCCGGCAACCGGCGGCCGTGCCGCTCGTCCCTGGCCGGGGCTGGCGGCACGGCCGCGAGTGGTGGACCGAGTCAGTCGTCGGACTTGCCGATGTTGACCGCACGCCCTTCCGGGTCGGTGACGGTGATGTAGCTCACGTGCGGGTCGTTGACGACATCGGACGCGGTGCCCCCGGCCGCTCTGACCGCCTTGAGTGTGGCGTCCAGATCGTCCGCCGTGAACCACACCGGATAGGCGGTGTCGGCTTCGCGCTCGAAGTCCGCCGCCTTGTGGACCGCGAGCCGGGTCCGCGCACCTGGGATCCCCATCTCCAGCCACCGGGCGCCGGGCCGCCACTCCGAGTCGGTCTCGGTGGTGAAGCCGAGTACGTCGACGAGGAACCGTCGCATGACCTCCTGATCCTTGACGTAGAGCGATGCGAAGGTGATGTGCTTGATCATTGCCATCCTTTCGGGTGAAATATCCGCGGCGGATAGTATCCACATCGGATACAGTTTTGCCAAATCCGCTGGCCGGTAGGGTCGGCGCCATGGATCAGTCCAAGAGAGTCCGGGTCGCGGTGGTGTTCGGTGGGCGCAGCACTGAACACGGGGTGTCGTGCGTCTCGGCCGGCAGCGTGCTCGCCAACCTCGACCCCGAGCGATTCGAGGTGATCCCAGTCGGCATCACCCCCGGCGGCACGTGGGTGCTCGGCACCGGGGAGCAGGACAAGCTCGCCGTGACCGGCCGGCGGCTGCCCGAGGTGGACACCGGTGCCGCGCTGACCCTTGTCGGCGGTGGCCTGGTGGCACTCGAGCGAGGCCGCGAGGGCGAGATGCTCGGCGCGGTCGACGTGGTGTTTCCCGTGCTGCACGGCGCTTACGGTGAGGACGGCACGATCCAGGGGCTACTTGAGCTGGCCGACGTCCCCTACGTCGGAGCGGGGGTGCTGTCCAGCGCGGTGGCGATGGACAAGGAGTACGCCAAGAAGCTGTTCGCGGCCGACGGGCTGCCGATCGACGACTACGCGGTGCTGCGCCGTGGACAGACGACCCTGTCACCGGTCGAGCGGGACCGGCTCGGTCTTCCGGTGTTCGTCAAGCCGGCCCGCGCCGGTTCCTCCACCGGGATCTCCAAGGTCGAATCGTGGGACGAACTGGACGCCGCCATCGCCAACGCCCGCACCATCGATCCCAAGGTGCTTGTCGAGGCGGCCGTGGTCGGCCGCGAGATCGAGTGCGGTGTGCTCGAGTTCCCCGACGGACGGGTGGAGGCCTCGCTGCCCGCGGAGGTCCGCGTCGTCGGCGACTCCGTCGACTGGTACGACTTCGACGCCAAGTATCTCGACACCGACCGGGTCTGTGAGTTCGACGTTCCCGCCAAGCTCGGCGACGAGACGACGGCCCGGCTGCGTGAGATGGCGGTGCGGGCTTTCAGGGCGCTGGACTGCCAGGGGCTCGCCAGGGTCGACTTCTTCGTCACCGCCGACGACGAGCTGATCGTCAACGAGGTCAACACCATGCCCGGGTTCACCTCGGTTTCGATGTACCCGAGGATGTGGGCGGTGACCGGGGTGGACTACCCGACGCTGCTGTCCACCCTCGTCGACACCGCGATCGCCAGGGGAACCGGTTTGCGCTGAGCGGAGGCGCTTCACCGCAGTACGGCGACCCAGGTCGTGGCGAGTGCGGCGACCGACAGCACACCGAGGACTGTGTGCAGGGCCGCCGTTGTGCGATGTCCTCACGCCCAGAGGACCGAGATGGGTGCGACGGCGATGCGGTCGTCAAGCGCGAAAGCGCGGGGTCCCGGTGCGCAGCACGACACCGCCGTGAAACCGGTCCCCAAGTCCGTTGCGCAGCCAACTCAGGTGCCGTGCGTGATGTCGCGGTATACCGTTCCGGAGGACCTCAGTGACCATTTCCGGAACGGAGTCATCACCTTTTGCGGACGCTTGTCAACACCACGTGCCGCCCAGCCGGTCAGCCGGTGTTGGGCCGGATCGGCGCTGTCGGCAGCGCCGCGGCGACGGCGGCCGACACGTCCTGCACGGGGCCGCTGCCGGTGTCACCCGTCGTGGTCAGCGCCACATACACCGACCGGTCGACGACGTAGGAGGTGGCCGAGCCGTTCTCGCCGTTGATCTGCAGCCACTGCACACCGGACACACCGATCAGCGGTGAGGTCTGCACCAGTTCGGGCGGCCGGCCGAGCCCACAGCGCAGCACCACCGGATCGTGCGCCGCGTCCCCCCAGGCCACCGTGGCCGGTGGCGCGGGATCCCGCAGCGCCCTGCGAGGCAGCCGAACGCCGTCCTCGGTCACCTGTGCCGGCAACGCCTTGAGCAGCGCGGCACAGGCCGGTGATCCGGAGTCCGGCGCGTCCACCGGCACCAGCGGCAGCGGGCCGGTCCTGTCCGCGGCCGCCGCCGACGGCGCCGGTGGCGTGCTCGCCGGCCCGCCGATCAGGCCGACCACGGCCACCCCGATCGCCAGCAGGACGGGCAGGCCGACCGCCACGACGATCGCCGGTCTTGACAGAGCTGTTGGCACCCCACTAGTCCATCACAGGTGGACCACCGGGCAGGTGAGCGTCCGCGTGATGCCGTCGACGTTCTGGATCT
Organism: Kutzneria sp.; assembly: GCA_019239965.1. Taxonomy (GTDB): domain Bacteria; phylum Actinomycetota; class Actinomycetes; order Mycobacteriales; family Pseudonocardiaceae; genus Kutzneria. The sequence continues at coordinate 18,760 of JAFAZC010000058.1, forward strand.
TGGCGACGACCAGCTGCCCGAGCTGGTCGACGGTCTCGGCCTCGGCGCGGACGATGACGTCGTACGGCCCGGTGACGTCCTCCGCGGTGGTCACCCCGGCTATGCCGGATATCTCACCTGCGACGGCAGCCGCCTTTCCGACCTCGGTTTGGATCAATATGTACGCATGCACCACGGCGCGCCCCTTCGTCTCGATCGGCCGGCACGGGGTAGGAACGTGGGCAGAAACGTACCTCAGTTGAGGTCGGGGAGCGCCCACGAACGGAGGCAATAGTGCGTCCGGAGTCGCCGCGGGACGCGGAGACAGTCGCCGAAGCCGGTGAGTTCGGTCTCATCCGGCGGGTCACCAACGGCCGGCGTCAGCCCGCCTGGACGTTGCTCGGGCCCGGCGACGACGCCGCCGTCGTCGCCGCGCCCGACGGCAGGGTCGTGGCGACGACCGACGTGCTGGTCGCCGGTGTCCACTTTCGGCTGGACTGGTCCTCTCCGGAGCACGTCGGACGCAAGGCCGCGGCGGCCAACCTCGCCGACATCGCCGCGATGGGGGCGGTGCCGACAGCGCTGCTCGTCGGGTTCGCCTGCCCGCCGGACACGCCGACCAGCCTCATCGACGGCGTGTCCGACGGGCTGTGGCGGGAGGCCGCACGGGCGGGGGCCGGGGTGGTCGGTGGCGACATGGTCAGCTGTGGCCAGCTGGTGATCTCCGTTACGGCGCTTGGCGACATGCGAGGACTCGCCCCGGTGACCCGTTCGGGTGCGGCGCCCGGTGACGTGCTCGCGGTGTGCGGCCGGCTCGGCTGGGCGGCGGCCGGACTGGCCGTGCTCGGCCGGGGATTCCGCTCGCCGGTGGCGATCGTCGGTGCGCACCAGGCGCCCGAGCCGCCGTACCTCGCCGGCCCACAGGCGGCCGAGGCGGGAGCCACCGCCATGCTGGACGTCTCCGACGGCCTGCTCGCCGACGTCGGACACATCGCCGAGGCGTCCGGGGTAGCCATCGACATTCGCACCGACCTGCTGCCCATGCACCAGCGGCTGATCGACGTCGGTGCCGCGCTCGGCGCGAGCCCGCGGCACTGGATGTTGACCGGCGGTGAGGACCACGCGTTCGCGGCGACGTTCCCCGAACCGGCCGACGTGCCCGAGGAGTGGACGACGATCGGCACGGTCCGGCGCGGTTCCGGTGTCACCGTCGACGGTCGTGTCTACCAGGAGACAAGCGGCTGGGAACACTGGCGATGACGGTCGCGGGCCCATGCGAGCCGGACACCGGAGAGGACGGACATCATGCCGATATACGCCCTCGGCGAGCACGAGCCGCGGATCCACGCCGAGGCGTACGTGCATCCGGACGCCACCGTGATCGGTGATGTCACGATCGGGCGATCCGCCTCGGTGTGGCCGCACGCGGTGCTGCGGGGCGACTACGGGTCGATCACGGTGGGGGAGCGGACCAGCGTGCAGGACGGCACAGTCGTGCACTGCACCCAGTTCCATCCGACGGTGATCGGCCCCGACTGTGTCGTTGGCCACAACGCCCACATCGAAGGCGCCACCATCGGTGCCGGCTGCCTGATCGCCTCGGGTTCGGTCCTGCTCAACGGTGCCGTTGTCGCCGACGGGGCCGTTGTCGGTGCCGGTGCTGTCGTGTCGTTCGGTGGTCAGGTCCCGCCGCGGCGCATGGCCCTCGGTGTGCCGGCGAGGATCCGCGAGGGATACGAGGTTCCCGCGGGCGCGGTCGAGGACGTCGTGCGGATGTACGTGGCGAACGCCCAGCGATACCGGCACGAACTGCGCCGAATCGACTACCCTTTCGGATGACACTGGAGGGGGCGTTGTGCGGGCAGCCGAAAACGATCCGTTACCGGATGCGTTGGTACTGCCGGCCCAGGTCGACGCGCTCCCGCCGATCACTCATTCCCAGGTTCCGCGGCCGATCCGCGTGCTCGGCGCGCTGGCGGCCGTCGTGGTGTCCGGGTGGATCGCGCTGTGGCTGGTGTTGATCCTCTCCGCCGCGGTGCTGGCCGCTGCCGGCGTCAGCCTGCTGCGTGCCGACAACGCGCGGACAGTGCGCAAGGCGGAACTGGTCGACCTCGTCGCCCGGCGGGCGCCGCGACGCGGGGTGTGGGCGCAGGTGCGGTGGTACAGCCCCGGCGGGACAGTGCTGCCGGAGGTTTCGGTCGCGGCCGAACGGGGAGCGGAGATCGAGCAGCTGTTCGGCCTGCCCGTCGGGATGGACCTCGGTGAGCTGCGGGTCGATGGGGAGCCGACACCGGCCACCGTGTTGGGCGAGGTCGACAGCGGTGGCGTTGGCGTGATCGTCTTCGATGGAAGCGCCGCCGCGTTGCCACTGTCCCCACCCCATGAACCGAGGGGTCGTAGGTTCTTGCGGCCGAGACAGTTCGGACACGTGTTCGCCGAGCCGGCCGGCGACCTCGAGGTGGTGACGAGGCTGGTGCGACGGCGCCATGCGGCCGAAGCGGCCGCATGGCTGGCGTCCGGTCCCGACTGGACCGACGTCCGCCTGCTTCCGGTACGCGGCCAGCCGACGAGAGCCGTACTCGCCGATCCGGAGGCTGGCACACTTCTCGCGCACGTCACGCTGCCGTGGCGGGCACGTCGGCTGGCGACCCGCCCGCTGGCCACACTGCTTGCCGTGCGGTCGGGATGGCGAGTGGACCCACGCGGCCGGCGCGATGACGTGGAGGCGCTGCTCTATGGCCCCGATTGGCCGGTCGTGGTACTCACCACGGTGAAGGGCGGTCACCGTCCGCCACAAGATCCCCCCTAGGATTTCGCCATGACATCTCGTTCGTTGAGCGACACCGTGGAGGCCGGCTGGGCGCAGGCGCTCGCACCGGTGACCGAGCGCATCGCCGCGATGGGAGATTTCCTGCGGGCCGAAGTCGCCGCCGGCCGCAAGTACCTGCCGTCCGGGGACAACGTGCTGCGCGCGTTCCGGCAGCCCTTCCGCGAGGTGCGGGTGCTGATCGTCGGACAGGATCCCTACCCGACACCGGGCCACGCCGTGGGGCTGAGTTTCTCGGTCGCGCCCGACGTGCGGCCCATTCCGCGCAGCCTGGAGAACATCTTCCAGGAACTCCAGTCGGACCTGGATGTTCCCAGGCCCTCCAACGGAGATCTCACGCCGTGGACGAAGCAAGGAGTGCTGTTGCTCAACAGGGCGCTCACGGTTCAACCCGGCCGCCCCAACTCGCACCGGGGCAAGGGGTGGGAGGAAGTCACCGACCAGGCGATCAAGGCACTGGCTGAGCGCGGCGGGCCACTGGTGGCCATTCTGTGGGGCAGCAATGCGCGCGGCCTCGCCCCGTTGCTCGCCGGGGTGCCCAGTATCCAGTCCGTGCACCCGAGCCCGATGTCGGCCGACCGCGGGTTCTTCGGGTCCCGGCCGTTTAGTCGGGCCGACGAACTCTTGGCACGCCAGGGAGGCGATCCGATCGACTGGAAACTGCCGTGAGCGGTTCGCGGCGTTCCAGCGATTTACCGTCGGCCCCGAAATCGAATCCGGGCGCCGATGTGCCCAGAGTGGCCGCGTTGCACTGCTACCCCGTCAAGGGATGCGCCGGTATCTCGGTGCCCGACGCGGTCGTGACGCCGGCAGGCCTCGCCCACGACCGCGGTTTCATGGTCGTTGACACCGATGGGGTGTTCCGCAGCCAACGACGGGATCCGCGGCTGGCTCTCGTCCGCCCCCGAGTCAGCGCCGACGGCGGGCAACTGACGCTGTCCGCGGACGGTGTCAGCCCGGTGCGGGTGACCGTGGATCTCCTGGCCGCCCGCCGTGAGGTGTTCCTTTTCGGCACGTCTTACCGAGGAATCGATCAGGGCGATACGGCTGCCGAATGGCTGTCGGAGGTGCTCGGCGTGCCGAGCAGGCTCGTGCGGGTGCCGCCGGAACACCATCGGGTCACTGACGGCCGGATACCGGGTACCGCCGGCTATGCCGACAGCGGTGCGGTGCACCTTCTGTCGGTGGCCTCGGTGACCGTGTTGAACGAGCGCATCGCCGCATGGGGGGCGAAACCGGTGTCCATGGGGCGGTTCCGTCCCAACATCGTTGTCGATGGTTGGCGTGAGCCGCACGTGGAGGACCAGGCTCGCCGGATCGTGATCGGCGAAGTCGAGCTGGGCTACACCAAGCTCGCCATCCGCTGCGCCGTCACCATGGTCGATCAAGACGTGGGCGCGAAGGCCGGGCCCGAACCTCTCCGCACTCTCGCGGACTACCGTCGCGCGGCCCAGGGCGGTGTCGCCTTCGGCGCCAAGTTCGCCGTACTACGCACGGGAAAGCTGTCCGTCGGCGACGAGGTGACAGTCACCTCCCGGGGGGACTCCGAGTTGTGATGCCAAGCGGAGACTGGTTCCCCTGAGCCGGTGTCCCGCCGGGACTCCGTGGCGGACCGCTCGTCGCACGGTCAAGGGAAGGAGATGCCCATGGTGACGGTGGTACTGCTTGGCACCTTGGACACCAAGGCTGACGAGTACGGCTACGTACGCGATCGGTTGGTGGACCTGGGGTGCGAGGTGCTCATGGTGGACGCCGGTGTCCTGGCGGAGCCGGGGCTGCCCCCGGACATCGACCGCACGAGCGTCGCCCGAGCCGGCGGTGTCGACATCACGAGTCTCGCCGCCGACGGCGACCGGGGAGCTGCGGTGGCCGCCATGGCCGACGGTGCCGCCGAGGTGCTGTGCCGGCTGTGGCGCGAACGGCGGCTCGACGCGGTGCTCGCGCTGGGTGGCTCCGGCGGCACCTCGATTGGGACCCGCGCGATGCGCGCACTGCCGACCGGGGTGCCGAAGGTGATGGTGTCGACCATGGCCTCGGGAAACACCCGGCCTTACGTTGGTGCCAGTGACGTGACGATGATGTACCCGATCGTCGATATCGCCGGTATCAACCCGATCTCGGCGCGCATCCTGGACAACGCGGCCGCCGCCGCGGCCGGCATGGCCCGAGCACCGCGCACCGTGGTCACCGATGACCGGCCGATGATCGGTACCTCCATGGTTGGGCTCACCATGCCGTGCGTGAACGCACTGCGCGAACGGTTGGAGAGCCACGGATACACCGTCCTGACGTTTCACGCCACCGGGGCCGGCGGCGAGGCGTTGGAGGCGTTGGCTGAGGAGGGCCATCTGGTCGCAGTGGCGGATGTGACGCCCACCGAACTGGCTGACGATCTCGCGGGCGGTACCTGTTCGGCAGGCCCGAACCGGCTGACCGCGGCGGGGCGGCGCGGCATCCCCCAGGTGGTCTCGCTCGGAGCGCTCGACATGGTCAACTTCGGGCCGCCCGACATGATTCCTGAGCGCTACCGGGGAAGGCTGTGTCATGCGCACAACCCGACCATCACGCTGATGCGGACCAGCCCGGCCGAGTGTGCCGAACTGGGCCGTCGGATCGCGGCCAAGCTCAACGCCGCAACTGGGCCAGTCGCCCTGTTCGTGCCGGCCGGCGGACTGTCGGCGATTTCGGCGCCGGGCGGTCCCTTTCATGACGAACAGGCCGATCGCGCACTGGTGGACTCGCTGTTGACCGGCCTTCGACCCGAGGTCGCCGTGCGCCGGGTCGACGCCGGCGCGGCGGACCCGGGCCTCGGCGAGGCGATGGCGGACACGCTGCATCAGATGTGCCTGTCGAACGCGAGGGAGCAGCGCGCATGACCCGTACGCAGATCCTCAAGCGGCTACACGACAAGGCACAGGCCGCCCAGCCGATTATCGGCGCCGGCGCCGGCATTGGCCTTTCGGCCAAGTGCGCCGAGGCCGCCGGTTTGGATTTCGTCGTCATCTACAATTCCGGGCGCTACCGGATGGCTGGCCGTGGCTCCATCGCCGGGCTGATGCCCTACGGTGATGCCAACCAGATCGTGGTGGAGATGGCCGCCGAGGTACTGCCCGTGGTGCGGCATACACCGGTGATCGCGGGCGTGTGCGGCTCCGATCCGTTCCGGCTGATGCCCGCATTCCTGCGCCAACTCTCCGACATGGGCTTTGCCGGGGTGCAGAACTATCCCACCGTCTGCCTGTTCGAGGGGATGGTCCGGACCAACCTGGAAGAAACCGGCATGGGCTTTGACCGCGAGGTCGCGATGATCCACGAGGCACACCGGCTCGACCTGCTGACCGTCACCTACGTCGCCACCCCCAACGAGGCCCGGGCCATGGCTGAGGCAGGCGCCGATCTGCTCGTGCCACACATGGGGCTGACCACCTCGGGCTCGATCGGCGCCAAGACCGCCATCACGCTGGATGAGGCGGTACAGCGGATCGATGAGATGGGGCAGGCGGCGCGGGAGGTCAATTCCGAGATTCTCGTGCTGTGCCACGGAGGCCCGATCGCCGGACCCGACGACGTGGCATACGTGTTCGAACGGGCCCGCGGTGTCGCCGGGTTCCTCGGCGCCTCCAGCATGGAACGGCTGCCCACCGAGACCGGGATGACCGAGCACATGGGACGTTTTGCCGGCCTGCGCCTGAAACCCTGACCAGGCACCGATTCCGCAGGCGACCAGCGAGGACAGGAGCACCGTGTACCGACTGACCATTCTGTATGGGCATCCCAGTGATCCGGACGAGTTCGATCGCTACTACCGGGACGTGCACCTACCCCTTGCGCGCGCCATGACCGGACTGAGTGGCTGGAAACTGACCTGGCTGCGAGCTGATCGGGACGGCAACCCCCCGCCCTATCACCTGATGGTCGACCTGTATGCCGAGGATCGCGCGGCGATGTATGCCGTCCTGGATTCGCAGGCGGCACGGGCGGCAACCGCCGACGTGGCCAACTTCGCCACCGGCGGCGTGACGTATCTGTTCGGGGACGACGAGACCATCATTCCCGTCACCTGATCCGCGCCGCTGTCGCCGCCGTCCGCCCCGAGGAGTCCGCGAACCCGACCAGAATCCGGGCAGGGGAGCCGGTGGTCGGGATCGTGATCCGATTCGGCCCGGGGGTCACCGCGACGGTCCGCTGACCGATCACGGCGCCGGCCGCGTCGAGCAGGAACACGTGCGCCTGCCCCGGTTCGGCGGTGAAGACCGACACGTCCGGACCCATTGCCAGCGCCCGAATCGGCGGTGCGGCCGGTGCCCCGCCCAGCGGCGTGCCGATGCCCACCGACTGCTCGATGGACAGCGGCGAGTCGCTGGAGGCGAGCGCCTCCAGCGGCAGCACCGGGGCTGGCGGCTCGGTGGGCCGCCCCGCCGGTGGCTGGTAGCCGTCGAGTGTGGCCCGGCCCCACCGGTACGGGTCGCCCTGCACACCGCCCCAGGTGGACCAGCCGATCCTGGTCTGCCCGGTCCTGTCCTGGGTGTCGGAGTCGTACACCAGCAGATTCAGCCCGAGACCGGCCGGATCAACCGCGCCGGGCAGCACGGAAAGGGGCACCGCGAACTCCACGGTGTAGCCGGTATACGGCGAGCTGATCTTGGCGGCCACCCGAACGCCGGGTGCGGTCTCCTGGTCGCCCTGATGGTTGTCGGCGTCCCGCAGCAGACACGGCGGTCCGCCACCGGCGGTGACCGGAAGCGCGGCCAGCTTGAAGGTGGTCGAGGTGTTCTCCGAACGTCCGCGCGGATCGATGGTGAGCTCGACGGAATCGGTGCGCCAGTGGCGCTTGCAGTCGGCGGCGGCGAGCTGGCTGCCCAGCTTGTCGTCGGTGACGGTCACCGCCGCGAACAGCGTGTCGCCATACCAGGACAGACGTGCCTTCGCCGAACAGTCCGCGGCGGAGGTGCATTCATCACCCTCCCATCGCGACGAGACGTCCAGTTCGGGGCCGGGGTACTCGGTAGGGCCGGCGACCCCGTCAACGGTCGGCTCGACAGCTGCCCGCGGAATGGTCGTCGACGGCACCAGCTCCAGAGCAGGGCTCACGGTGCTCGACGGACCGCCCTCGGGCCGTACGGTGATCGTGTACCGGTAGTCTCCGCCGAGCATTCCGGTGGCCAGCCCGGGATCGGTGTTGCGTACCGAGAAGCGGATCGCCGTGGCGGTTCCCGGGGCGAGCGCGGGAAACCGTTTGTTCGCCGCAGTGGCGGCGAATCCGTCGGGTAGCGCCAGTTCGACCGTTCCCGCCGCGGCCCGCGTCGTCCCCTGGTTGCGAACGGACACGTCGATGTCACGGCTGCCGCCGGACGGCAGGGTGAGCACCGGCGGCACCAGATCGGCCAGTTCGGGATGACCGACACCGCGGGCCCACTCGCGGAACTGCGCGACCTGGGGCAGTGGTTGCTGTTCCGCGACGACTGGGGCGGTGACCTCCAGCAGCGCGGTGGTTGTCTCCTCGGCGCGGCCGGGGCTGGAGACCGTAACCGGCAGCCGCACCTTGCCCGGTGTGGCGCCCCTGGGGACCGTGACGGTGAACTCCGCGGTGGACGGGTCGCCCGGAGTCAGCTCGCCGCCGCCACTGACCTGCCATTCGGGCGGCACGGACAGCTTTGCCCGCGCCGCGGCTGACGCCGCCGAGACGCGAACCGCCACATGGGTCGACGAGCCAGGAGTCACGGTATAGTCGCCGGCTTCCGCGACGAGGCCGGCACCGTCCGTTCCGTCGAGCACGCCGTCGATGCCCCTGTGATCTGTCCGATACGGCACCCTGCTGGCCACCTGGGTCAAGTAGTCACACCCGATGGCATTCGGATCCGTTGGCACGTCAGGAAACCCAGCCCACCCCTGACTGGCGTACTCACGCTGCGCGGAGCGTTCCACCTGAGCCCAGCTCCGCCCGTCCGGTGCCCTCGCGCCCGCCCACACACCCCAGACCAGATCGGTAGGTTCGGTCGGGGCGAAGTCGGCCACACAGTTCGGTCCCGTGGCCGCGTGGCCGCGCATGTCGTCGGTGAACAGCCGGGACACCGCCCACGGACGCAGGCCTTCCCGGGAGATCTGCTCGGCGAAGGCGGCGGGATCGGCGGCCGCCTGGTAGGCCTCGACGGCCAATCGGGCCGATTCCTGGTGGTTGCCGTGGTTTCCCGGCGATGGCGCTGGATCCATCGTCAGCACGATCTTCGGCCGGGTCCGTCGGACGACCCGAACCAGCCTGTCGAGGGTGTCGTCGTGACCCCACACCTGGTCTGTCAGGGGCGCGCTGACCGTGTAGTAGAAGTCCGCCTTGTCGAGGTTGATCACCTCGACGACACCGACCTCGGCAAGCGCGCGACGCTCTTCGGCTTCACGCACAAGGCCGAGCGCGGGACCTTCCTCGGTGCCAACGGCGTTGCCACCGCCCTCGCCGCGGGTGACCGTGACGACGCCGACCCGTAATCGGTGATCGATGTGCAGCTGGCCGAGAGTGGACAGGATGCCCGACTCGTCATCGGGATGCGCCCCGACGAACAGCACGTCGAGCCCGGCCGGATCGGAAGGCTGTCCGGGATGGCCGGCGGCCTGTGCTGGGATCACCGCGCCGAACGCCAGCGCCACAGACAGCAGTCCCACGCCCCATCGGATCGAACCCACCGCGTCGCCTCCACAATCGTCGTCCACGCCGGTCGCCCACGCCTGGAGGAGTCAGCCCTTGACCGACCCGTCCACCATGCCGCGGATGAAATGTCGTTGCAGGAACAGGTAGAGCAACACGATCGGCAGCGCGACCAGTACGGAGGCCGCCGCGAGCAGCGGCACGCTCGTCGTCGCCCGCCCGGAGAAGAACTGCAGCCCCAGCGGCGCGGTGCGCAGCGTCTCGCTGACCACCATCACCCTGGCGAGCAGGAACTCGTTCCACGTCCACATGAACACCAGCACGACGAGCGTCACCAGTGCCGGGCGTCCCATCGGCAGCAGCACCCGCCACAGCGTCTGCCAGTGCCCGGCGCCGTCAAGGCGGCTCGCCTCCACGATTCCACGCGAGGTCGACGCGAAGTACGTGCGCATCCAGAAGACGCCGAACGCGACGGACTGGGCAACCTGGGGAAAGATCAGCGACGCATAGGTGTCGGTGAGACCGAGATCGCGCAGGTCGAAGTACAGCGGTACGACCACGGCCTCACCAGGCACGGTCAATCCAAGCAGCAGCAGGTAGAACAACCCCTCGCGACCTCGGAAACGCATGGTGCCCAGGGCGTACGCGGCGAGCACGGACAGCACAACGGTCAGTACGACCACGCTGAGACTGACGATCAGGCTGGACAGCAGATAACTGCCGAACCGCGCCTGTGTCCAGGCTGTCGCGAAGTTCTCCCAGTGCACGCCGCCTCGGCCGGCCACCGGTGAGCCGAACGCGGTGACGAGAATGGCGGCCATCGGGTAGAGCGCGAAGACGGTGAACGTGCCGAGTACGGCGTAGGTGCCAAGGCGCGCCGCTGTCGACGTTCCCATCAGCGTTCCCTCCCGGTAATGCGGGTGATCAGGAAGGTGACGGCTAAGGCGACCACGGTGATCACGACGCCGATCGCGGCCGCGACTCCGACCTGCCCGCCGAGAAAGGCGCGCTGATAGATCTCGTACGCCGGCACGGTCGTCGAGCCTCCTGGGCCGCCGAGTGGAGTCATCATGTACACCAGGTCGAACGTGCGCAGCGCGGCGATCACGGTCAGGGTGAGGGCGACCCCGATCTCGCCGCGCAGTGCGGGAAGCACGACCGCGTGGAACTCCCCGGCCGCGCCGGCACCGTCCAGTCTCGCCGCGTCGAACAGCTCACTGGAGATCTTGCCGATGCCGCCGAGGAAAAGTACCACCGCGAGGCCGGTCTGCACCCAGGTGCCGACGATTCCCACCGCGAACAGCGCCGTCGCGGAGTCGCCGAGCCATGCGCGTGTGAGGCTGCCGAGGCCGACAGCTCGCAGCACCTGGTTCAGCACGCCGTCCGGGGCGAAGATCCGTTGCCAGGCGACGGCGACGACGACCATGGCGAGCACCTGCGGCAGGAACAGAGCGGTGCGGAAGAACGGAAGGCCGCGCACCCTGGTGCGATGCAGTGCGGTGGCGACCACCAGCCCGACCGAAACGGGAAGCACCGCGAAGAAGACCGCGAGCACCGCGACGTGCCCGAAGGCCGCGCCCGCGCCGTTGGTGCGCAGCAGTGCTCGGTAGTTCGCCAGCCCGGACCAGTGGCCAAGTGTCAGCCCGTCCCAGTCGAACAGGGAGAGCCAACCGCTGTGCAGCAAGGGAAACAGCAGGAACAGGCCGTACACCCCGAGCGCGGGCAGCAGATAGAGGTAGCCGATCCGGCGTGGCTCACCGGGTGGCCCGCCCCGCCGGCGGCCGGTCAGTTCACCGACCGCCATGGCTCGCGTCCAGGTCGGCCTGAAGCTGGCCGAGGAAGGTATCGACGTCCAGCTGCCGGCTCATCAGCTGTTCGACCGAACCCGTGACGACCTCGTAGGCGTTCTGCGTCGCGTAGTCGAGGTAGGGCACGAGTGCCGGAGTGGTCGAGGCTTGCCGCCAGGCGTCGAAAACCTGTCGCTGCAAGCCGGTCACCGACTGGTCGGTAGTGTTGACCACGGGCAGGTTTCCGTTGTCGGCGATGACCTTCATGGCGTCGGCCGAGGTGATGAAGTCGAGATATGCCGCGGCGGCGTCCGGATTGCGGGTCTTGCCGCTCACCGCCCACGGCAGACCGGTGCCACCGGTGACGGTGGGGCCACCGGGCCGGCCGGGAGGAAGCAGGAAACCAACCGAGTCGCCCATGGCCTCACGCAGGTCGGGCATGAGCCAGGTGCCGTCGATGTGGAAGACGCCGTCTCCCTTGGCGAATGCCGCCCACGAGTCGTCGCCCTTCAGCCCGGCGAACCCCGGCGTCAGATATCCCCGGGCCACCCAGTCAAGGACCTGTCTGGCCGCCGCCCTGTTCGGGTCGGTGAGCCAGGAGGCACCGGCACGCCCGGTGGCGAGCGCGGTCTGGGTGGCTGGATCCTCGAAGCGGTGCATGGCGAAGCTGAAGAGGTAGGCGCCAGCGGCCTTGTCCAGGTTGCCGAGCTGGATAGGCAGCTGACCGGCGTCGTGGGCCTTGGCCAGCGCGGTGTCCAGCTCCTCCCACGTCTTCGGCGGCGTGAGGCCGAGTTGGGCGAGTTTGGCCCGGTTGTAGTAGATGCCGACCAGTTCACCGGTCTGCTGAACGCCGTAGAGCTTGCCCTCGCCAAGTGAGTCGCCGGTATCGGGATAGCTGGCCAGGCGCCGCACCGATTCGGGGAACCGCCCCGTCCACCGGTACGCCTCGGCGTATCCGTCAAGCGGGGTGAGCAGGCCCGCTCGCACGAACGCGCCCATGTCCTGTTTGCCGTTGTTGACCTGGACGACGTCAGGCGGCTCGTTCCCGGTGAGCGCGAGTTTGACCGTGTTGCGCAGGTCGTCGAACGACCGGGAGATCCTGTTGATGGTGACGTTCGGGTACCTGTCGTGGAACCGCTGATTCAGCGTGCTGATCTGCTTGTCCTGCCCGCCGCGAACCTCCTGGTCCCAGACGGTGAGCGTCACCTGGCCCATCGCGGCGACGTCGGTGCGGACGTCCGCGGCCGGCCGGTCGGTGGGCCGGTGGGCGGCGGAGTTCGCACCCGGTGTGCACGCGCTGAGCAGACCCACCGCCAGCACGCCGATCACCGACAGCGCGACGGGTGACGGTGTCCTCATGATGTGCCCCGGTGGTACCCGCTCCTGGGATCGATCCGCATGAGCTCTGGCTCCTCACTGGTCGCCGGCTCAGGCAGTCTGCACGTGTCGACACCGCAAGGACAAGGCTCGATCCTCGTGCGCACAGCACAAGGGGCCCAGGCGATACGCCAGGGCCCCTCAGGAAATCCGTGGTGTCCGGTTCAGCCGCGGACCACCTTGCCCGCCTTCAGACAGGACGTGCACACGTTCATCCGTGCCCGCTGGCCCGGCGCGACCTTGGCGCGAACCGACTGGATGTTCGGGTTCCACCTGCGCTTGGTGCGCCGGTGGGAGTGGGACACCGCCATGCCGAAGCCCGGTCCCTTGTTGCAGACGTCGCAGACGGCGGCCACGTCACACACTCCTTACGGTGGTTCCTCAGCGATCACACATGCACGCCCCGACTCAGCTGGCCAGGACGGCAAGAGACGTTACCCGAGATGGTAACCGGCGGGCCGGCCGGCCACCAAACCGCCCCCGCTACCCTGCCCACCGGGGCCGCCGGAGAGGAGCCGAAACAGTGCTGGAAGCGCTGGACGCCGTCGCGATACGCCGGTGGGCGACGGGGAGCGTGCGGGCGCTCGAAGCCAACCGGGAGGCCATCGACCGAATCAACGTCTATCCGGTGGCGGATCAGGACACCGGCACGAACCTGCTGCACACCCTGCGGTGTGCGCTCGACGCGGCTGCGCAGGGCGATGCCCACGCGGTGGGAGCGGTGACGTCCCGACTGGCCAAGGGTGCGCTCGCCGGCGCGCGGGGCAACTCGGGAGTGATCCTGTCGCAGGTGCTGCGTGGGCTGGCTGAGGCGTGGGACGGCGTCGACGTGGTGACCGGTGCCGATCTGCCCGACGCCTTGCGCCGAGCTACCGAGCTGGCCACCGCCGCGGTGGCCGAACCGGTGGAAGGCACCGTGCTGTCGGTCCTGCGCGCCGCCTCCGACGCCGTGCGGAACCGTGCCGGCTCGTCGAAGCAGGATTCGCTCGAGGAACTGGTGAGGGCCGCCGTCACCGCAGCGGCGCAAGCGCTTGCCGACACCCCGCGTCAGCTGGCGGCCCTTGCCGAGAACGGTGTCGTCGACGCGGGCGGACAGGGGCTCCTCGTGCTGCTGCGAGCGCTGGAGGACGTGGTCGCCGAACGTGACGGCGAGCACCAGGTACCCACTCTGGCCGGTCCGGTGCCGCGGACACCGCACCGGGAACGGTTCGAGTACGAGGTCATGTACCTCGTCGACGGCCTCGCCGACGAAGCTGGCCTGCGCGGTCGGCTTTCGGCTCTGGGCGACAGCGTCGCCGTCGCCGGTGATGGTGACGACCGGTGGTCGGTGCACGTGCACTGCGACGACGTCGGCGCGGCGATCGAAGCAGGTATCGAGTTGGGCCGGCCACACCGGATCACGGTGACCCGGCTGACGACGCGCGCCGTTCGGCCGGACAGGACACGGGCGGTCCTCGCCGTCGTGGCGGCGCGGGGCATCGCAGAGCTGTTCCTGGCGGAAGGCGCCGCCGTGCTGTCGCGACCCCGTCATGAGCTGACCGTCGGCGATGTGGTCACGGCGTTGACCGAAACCGGCGCCGCGCACGTCACCGTGCTCGCCGACAGCTCGGACACCGTGCTCGCCGGTCTCGTGGCCGCGGCGGTCGACCAGGTCGAGCGGGGCGGGCAGGAGGTCGTCGTCGTGCCGACGGCCTCACCCGTGCAGGGGCTGGCCGCGCTCGCCGTGCACGACCCGGCCAGGCGGCCCGGTGACGACGTGGTGGCGATGGCCGAGGCGGCGGCGGCCACCCGGCGCGGCGAGGTGCTCCTCGCCGAGCGGGAGGCGATGACCTGGGTGGGGCGCTGCCAGCCGGGTGACGCGCTGGGGCTGCTGGACGGCGAGGTGGTGCTCATCGAGCCCGGCCCGGCCGGTGCCGAAACCGTGTTGGCGACCGCGTGCCAGCTCGTCGACCGCATGGTCGGTCTCGGCGGCGAACTGGTGACCCTGCTGGTCGGCGCCGCAGCCCAGGCGGACCTGGCCGCCAGGCTCGAGGAGCATCTCCGGCACAGCCACCCGGAAGTCGAGCTGGTCGCCTATGCCGGCGGCCAGCCCGACTCCCTGGTGCTCATCGGCGTGGAGTGACTAGACCCCGTTCGGCCGGTTGGTCAGAGCGGCGGAAGCCCAGCCGTGCGAGGTCAGGTACCAGACCTTGGAGCACACCCCGTTGCCGGGACACACGTTCTCCCCGCCGGTGTACTGCCGGTACACGTGTGGCTGCCCCTCGAACGTGCCGATGACGTTCGACCCCGTACTCGGGCAGCTGCGCAGGTGGCCGACCGTGACCACGGTGACGGTCTTGTTGTTGACCGCGCTGCCGTAGTCCTTGCAGCCGATGTTGTCCATTGGGCCGGCGGTGGCGGCGCCGGCGATCGGCTGTGCGCTGAACGCGAGCACGGCGGCCACACCGCAGGCGGCGGCGAGCGACGACAGACGACGGATACTCATGTGATTCGCCTTCTTTCCCCGTGGTTGTTGTTTTACTTCACCCACCCGACGGCACTCAGCCACGTGGGCAGGTAGCTCTCGTGGTCGCTGCTGATGTAGTCGACGGCCGGGTTTCCCCGTGTGTCGGAGAGCTGGTGGATGGCGGTCCACGCCGCTTCCCGGCCGCGCTGGTAGGCGGCCAGCTTCGCCGGGTCGGTGGTGTGGTCGGCGCGGCGCGGGCAGTCCGGCTCTCCCCAGATCCGGACGAGGTAGTTCCCGTCGTGCGCGGCCCTGACCGCCGCCAGCTGCGCCGTGGTGAGCCCGCCGCCCACACAGCCGCCGTCGGTCGCCCCGGACCAGCCGAGGCTGATCAGCGGTGTCACCGCGGTCGGTGTCGCCGTGGTGACGTCGGACGCGCCGCCGTCCAGCGCCGCGATCCTGGTCGAGCTCGGGTCGTCGATGTGGTCGCGCACGGAGTCGCCCGCAGTGCCCTGCTGGCTGTTGTATCCGCCGGTGATCACGACCTGAACCGCGCCTGGGTGTTTCTCGCCGTGCCGGTAGCCGGTGAACAGCTGGCCGGGACCGTGGTACTCGGACTGGAACCGGGACAGCTGCTGCTCGATCGCGCGCCATGTATCCACTGGCTGGTCGGCCGGGCACACCGGCTGCTCCTCCCGTTTGCACTTGATCTCGATCAGCAGCAGGAAACGGCCTGAGTAGCCGGGATACACCTGTCCGCCGGCCGTGCCGACCTGGCTGAGCAGCGGGGCGAGGTAGGAGTCCTCCAGCCGCCGCTTCGGCATCACGCGCGGGCCGCCGAGCGATCCCGGCGTGTCGTCGTAGCACGTCTCGCCCCGCATCGCATGGCAGAGCACCAGTGCGCCGCCGTCCAGCCAGACGTCGGCCTCCACACTGGTGAAGCCGTGCCCGAGGGCGCCGGTGAGCGGCTGGTCGTTCAGATAGTCGTTGTGGGCGTGCGCATGGGCGTAGACGGTCGCCGGGTCGACCGGACCAACTGATGGGGACGCCCCCGTCGGCACCAGCAGCAGCCAGGACACCAGTCCCGCCAGTCGGTTCGGTCGCACCGGATCCCCTCCCCTCGGTTCGTCTCCACCGTGCCAACCGGCGCCGGCCGGGCACAGCGTTGCGCGGAGTCACGGGGCGTCCCAGGCCATCCCAGGCCGCTGGAATGCACAAATGGTCGATGTGACGGGATGGGGGAGCTGACAGGGTGGGACGATGCGGCCAGATCCGGCGGGGGCCAGGGAGCAGTTGGCGCAGCGGCTCAAGGCGTTGCATGCCAAGACCGGGCGGAGCCTGAAGGAGTTGGAGCCGCTGGTCCATGCCAGCGACTCGTCGCTGTCGCGGTACCTGTCCGGCCGGACCGTGCCGCCGTGGTCGGTGGTGGAGGGCCTGTGCCGCGCCGCGGGCGAGCCCGCCGAGCCGACAAGGCTGGCGTGGGCGCTCGCGTCCCGTGAACGGCGGCCGGGGGGCGCGGGGGGCGCCGGTGTGGACGGCGAGCCGGCCGCGGGCTGGCGGGAGCGGCATCCTCGGCTGTTCTTCGCGGCCGTTGTCGCCGTGACGGCGGCGGTGGCCGGAAGCGCCGGGGTGTTCGCCGGCGCTCGGCTGTTCCCGGTCACCCGCACCCAGCAGGCTGTCCGCACCCAGGACGAGGTGTGCCGGGACTGGTCGTGGCCGTCGGATGCCGGACAGGCCGCACTTCCTCCCGTGCATCCGCTCGCCACCGACCACAGCCCCACCGTCGAGCTGGACCGGGGACCGGTCGACGGTCGCCAGCAGGTGTGGGCGAAGGTGACCGGCGCGTCGTACGGGGACCGGGTCTGGCTGGATCTCACCTCCAACAACGGCCTCACCTGGAGCCAGTGCGGCCCGTTCCCGGTCACCGGCACCACGGGGGCCTCCCGCGCGCACCCGATGGACCCGGCGTTGAGGTTCCGTGCCTGCGCGGACACCCCGCACCACAGGCCGGGCGCCCCGGCCAACGCCTGCAC
>JAFAZC010000181.1 GCA_019239965.1 Kutzneria sp.
TCGGCGTCCGTGGTCGTTCTCGACATACACCCTCCCGTCTAAGTCGTCGTACATTTAATAGCATATGTACTACGTATCTGAGGGCGCCGTCACCCCTTCTTCTGCTTGTGGGAACTGGGCGCGCGCGCCTAGCCTTACTTAAGTAAGCCTTACCAAAGATGGGAGTGAGCCGTGTGGGCCGACGCCGTACCGAACCTGGTCATCGGACTGCGTGAGGGCCTCGAGATCGGCTTGGTCGTCGGCATCCTGCTCACCACACTGCGGCGCGTGGCGCCAGACCGGTCAGTGTCGCCGGTGTGGCTCGGCGTGTTGGCCGCGGCCGTCCTCTCGCTCGGCTTCGGCGCGGTGTTGACCTTCTCCCGCGCCGAGCTGAGTCTCACCGCACAGGCGGTCTTCAGTGGTGCGCTAAGCCTGGTCGCGATCGTGCTGGTCACCTGGATGATCTTCTGGATGCGGCGCACCGCCCGTGGGTTGTCCGGCGAGCTTCGGGACAAGGTCGACCAGGCACTGACCGTCGGCGCCGGCGCGTTGGCGCTGACCGCCTTCCTCTCCGTCGCGCGCGAGGGCCTGGAAACCGCGCTGTTCCTGTGGACGACGGTGCAGGCCGCCAACGAGACCGTCGGGCCGCTGATCGGTGCCGCACTGGGTCTCGGGGCGGCCATGGTGCTGTGCTGGCTGATCATGCGCAGCAGCCTTCGCCTCAACCTCGGTGTCTTCTTCTCCCGCACCGCGGTGCTGCTGGTCGTCATCGCCGCCGGAGTGCTCGCGTACGGCGTCGGCGAACTGCAGATCGCCGGCATCCTGCCGGGACGCACCTGGGCGGCCTTCGACTTGTCCCAGGTCATCTCCACCGACAGCTGGTGGGTGTCGATGGTCAGCGGCATCACCAACCTCACCCCCAAGATGACCTGGTTCCAGATCGTCGCCTACCTGTGCTACGGCACGGTGGTCCTCGCGGCGCTGTTGCGCAAGCCCGGCACCGAGGCCGCCGGCCCACCCGTTGCGCGCACGCGCGCCCGGTGGGGCCGGCTTCCCCGGTGGGCCTACGTCACGGCGGCCGTTGTGGCCCCGCTGCTCGTGGTCGGCGCGTTCGCCCTGTTCACCGTGTCCCAATCCGGCCGAGCCGGCCGGCAGGTCACGGTCACCGCGACGGGATGCGCGACCGACTGGACTGGAGTGCCGGCCGGGCAGTCAATCATCACCGTGGTCAACAGGTCCAATCACGGCGGCGAGATCTATCTGACCCGCTCCACCGACGGGGCGGTGATCGGTGAGATCGAGGGGCTCGGGCCGGGCACGCGGCGATCCATCGCCGTCGACCTGACCCCCGGCCAGTACACGTGGCGCTGCCTGGTTCCCGGCGAACTCGACCAGGTCTCCCCCGCGGCCGCCGTCAGCGGAGATGCCGGCGAGCCCGCCGTTCCCGCCGTCGTTCCGGTGTCGGACAAGGATCTCGCCGGTCCGGCGGCGTCGTACACCGCCTACATCGCCGACAAGTTGGCCACTCTCGCCGCCCAGGCCGACACGCTGCGCGCCCGCCTGGATGCCCACGACCTCGCCGGTGCCCGGACCGCGTGGCTGCCGGCCCAGCTGACGTGGGAGCGGATCGGCGCGGCCTACGACCGGTTCGGCGATCTGGGCCAAGCGATCGACGGACGCCCGCAGGGCCTTCCTGGCGGCACCGCGGACCCGGGGTTTACCGGGCTGCACCGTATCGAGTTCGGTCTGTGGCACGGTCAGGACTCCGCCCAACTGGCCCCGATCGCGACGAAACTTCACGCCGATGTCGTTACCCTCCAGCACACACTGCCTTCGATCGAGACCGACCCCGCCGATCTGCCTCTACGGGCGCACGAGATCCTCGAGGACGCGCTGCGATGGCATCTGACGGGCCTTTCCGACCAGGGTGCCGACGCGGCCTACGCCGAGACCGCCGCCGACGTGGACGCCACCAACGCGGTGCTCGACCGGCTCGCCGATCTCGTCAACGACCGCGAGCACGATCTGATCCCCAAGGCCAGGTCGGAGCTGACCGCGCTGACCCAAATCCTGCAGGGCAACAAGATGGACGAGACGTCCCTTGCCGACCGCCAGGTGGTGGATTCCCGGCTCGGGGAAGTCCTTGAGACGTTGTCCGCCATCCCGGCGATGCTCGAAGTCCGTGCCAGCTGACAGGTCGGCTGTGAGAAAGGAGGGGCGATGTCCCTGAGTAGACGCAGGTTCCTGCAAGGTACCGGCGCCGGGGTCGCTGGCACCGCGCTGGCCGGCGGGCTGATCGCCGCCGGGGCCCGCGCCGACACGGCCAACAGCGCCGCGGGTGATTCCGGGACAGCCGTCTCGATCCCGTTCCACGGAGAGCACCAGGCGGGCGTGCTCACGGCACCGCAGCGCGCGGCTACGTTCGCCGCCTTCGATCTCACCGTCACCGACCGGAGTGGCCTGGTGAGCCTGCTGATGGACCTGACAGCGCGGTCACGGTTTCTGACCGGCGGCGGAGCTCCACCGGATCTCGGAGTTGGTTCCCCGCCGTCGGACAGCGCCATCCTCGGCGCGACCGTGCCGGCCGACGGGCTCACGGTCACCGTGTCCGTAGGCGAGTCCCTGTTCGACCACAGGTTCGGCCTCGCCGACCGCAAGCCAGCCCGGCTGACGACGATGCCGCCGTTTCCCAACGACGCGTTGGATCCCGCATGGTGTCACGGCGACCTGATGCTGCAGATCTGCGCGAACAACGCCGACACCGTGCACCACGCGCTGCGCGACATCGCCAAACGCACCCGGTACGGCATGCAGCCGAGATACCGGATGGACGGCTTCGTCAGCCCGCCTCGCCCGTCCGGGACACCGAGGAACCTGCTGGGCTTCAAGGACGGCATCGCCAACCCAACCGCATCCGAGGCCGACACACTGGTCTGGGTCCAGCCCGGGGCCCCCGAGCCCGCCTGGACAGCGGGCGGCAGCTACCAGGTGGTGCGCGTCATCCGGATGCTGGTGGAGTTCTGGGACCGGATATCGATCACCGAACAGGAGCGGATCTTCGGCCGTCGCAGGGACAGCGGTGCCCCGCTGTCTGGCAGCGCCGAGTTCGACGTTCCGGAGTACCACAACGATCCCCATGGCAAGGCCGTTCCGCTCGACTCGCACATCCGGCTCGCCAACCCGCGCACGCCCGAAACGGACAAGAGCCGGATTCTGCGCAGGGCGTACAACTACGACCAGGGCTTCAGGTCCAATGGCGAACTCGACGCGGGGCTGGTGTTCTGCTGCTACCAGCAGGACCTCGCGCGCCAGTTCGAGGCGACGCAGACGCGACTGGTCAACGAGCCGCTCGCCGACTACGTGCAGCCGTTCGGCGGTGGCTACTTCTTCACCCTTCCCGGCGTCAAGGACAACACCGACCACTTCGGCAGCGCGCTGCTGGGCTGAGGACGCCGCTGCGCTGACGATCGCGGACAGGCTCGGGTCCTTGAACAGCCGATGATTCCCACCGATGTGTTGCGTTGTTGACGAGCGCAACGCAGGCGTGACACCCTTCGCGGCGTGCAGCCCAGAACGTGCCTGGTCACCGGAGCCAGCAGGGGCATCGGCAGGACCATCGCGATCAGGCTGGCCGCTGCCGGCCACCGGGTCGCGATGACCGCGCGGGACGCCACGGCACTCTCGGCGGTCGCCGACGAACTCGCCGGGCCTGGTCTGGTGTTTCCCGCGGACATGACGGCCGACGGCACGGTCGAGCAGGTCGTCGACGCGGTGGAACGGCAGTGGGGGCCGGTGGAGATCCTGGTGGCCAACGCCGGCGCCGGTACCTCGGCGCCGTTGGTGGAGACCACCGATCACGACTGGCGACGCATGCTGGAGGTGAACCTCACCGTGCCCTTCCATTGTCTGCGCAGGACACTTCCCGCGATGATCGCCGCAGGCTGGGGCAGGGTGGTGGTCGTGGCCTCGACCGCGGCCAAGATCGGCGCGCCTTACACCGCCGCGTACACCGCGAGCAAACACGGGGTGCTCGGGCTGGTCAGAACCGCCGCCGCCGAGGTCGCCAGGTCCGGCGTAACGGTCAACGCGGTGTGCCCCGGCTACGTCGACACCCCCATGACCGACGCCACGGTCGCCGCCATCGTCCACCGGACGGGACGCGACGCCGCCGAGGTCCGGGCCCTGCTCGCCGGCAAACAGCCGATCGGACGGCTGATCACCCCGGACGAGGTGGCCACCGCGGTGCTGTCCCTGATCGACAATCCCGCAGTCACCGGACAGGCCGTCAACGTCGATGGGGGTGGCGTGCAGTCGTGACCCTGGACCGCATCAACCCGCCCGGGTTGCCCACCCCCTCCGGCTACGCGCACGCCGTGCTGGCCACCGGTTCCCGGATCGTCTTCCTCGCCGGGCAGACCGCGACGGACACCGACGGCCGGATCACCGGCAGCACCATGGTCGAGCAGTTCGAGCGTGCCCTGGACAACATGCTCACCGCGCTGCGTGCCGCGGGCGGCCAGCCCATCGACCTTGCCAGTGTGACGATGTACACGGTCGACATGGACGGTTACCGGGCCAATGCCAGGGCGATCGGCCGGGTGTGGCGCCGACTGGCCGGCACCGACTATCCGGCCATGGCCGGTCTCGGTGTCGCCCGCCTCTGGGACCGCGAGGCCCTCGTGGAACTCCAGGGTGTGGCGGTACTGCCCTGATGTGCGGCCCCGCCCCACTGTTCCGCTGCCCCTGTCGCCGTCGGGCTGCCCAAGTCCGCGGGTTCCGCACGAGAGCCTCAGCCTCACGCGCCGGACATTGTTGTCCACACCAGGGCTGAGATCGTGCGCACTCTCGACGTCGTGATGAACGGGGTGTCCGGCCGGATGGGCTACCGGCAGCACCTGCTGCGCTCGGTGCTCGCCATTCGCGAGCAGGGTGGTGTCGCGCTGTCGGACGGATCACGGGTACAGCTCCAGCCGGTACTCGTGGGCAGGGTGGAGGCGAAACTGCGCCGTATCGCCGAACGGCACGGCCTCGGCCGCTGGACAACCGATCTCGGCGAGGCGCTGGCCGGCCGGCCGCAGGGCATCTACTTCGACGCTCAGGCCACCTCGGCCCGCGAGGATTCGGTTCTCGCGGCGATCGAGGCGGGATGGCACGTCTACACGGAGAAGCCGATCGCCGGGTCGGTCTCCGCCGCGATCCGGCTGGCCAGGCGCGCCGCGGCGGCGGGGATCAAGAACGGCGTCGTGCATGACAAGCTGTACCTGCCGGGCCTGGTGAAGCTCAAACACCTTGTCGACACGGGGTTCTTCGGCCGAGTCCTTTCGGTACGCGGCGAGTTCGGTTACTGGGTCTTCGAAGGAGACTCGCGGCCAACGCAGCGGCCGAGTTGGAACTACCGCGCCGAGGACGGCGGCGGGATCACCATCGACATGTTCTGCCACTGGAACTATGTGCTGGAAAACCTCTTCGGTGCCGTACAGGCGGTCACCGCGAGGACCGTCACCCACATCCCCACGCGCTACGACGAACAGGGCCAGGCATACGCCGCCACCGCCGACGACGCGGCGTACGGAATATTCGAGCTGGCCGAGGGGGTGATCGCCCAGCTGAACTCCTCGTGGGCGGTGCGGGTGTACCGGGACGAACTGGTCGAGTTCCAGGTGGACGGCACGCAGGGCAGTGCGGTGGCCGGCCTCCGCTGCTGTCGGGTGCAGCATCGCGTCACCACTCCGATGCTGGTGTGGGACCCGGACCAGCCCAACCCGCAGCGCTGCCGCGAACAGTGGCAGCTGGTGCCCGACGACGTCGAGCTGGACAATGGATTCAAACGTCAGTGGGAGCAGTTCGTCCGCCATGTCGTCGAGGACGGCCCGCACCCCTTCGACTTCCTGTCCGGCGCGCGCGGCGTCCAGTTGGCCGAATTCGGTATGCGCTCCTCCGCCGAAGGCCGCCGTATCTCGATCCCCTCCCTCACACTGTGATCGCCGGACGGCGGAAATAGCCGCGAGAAATCCATTACATACAGAAGCACGACATCCCCTCCTGTCATCGGATCGTCAAACTCCGGCCGGTCCTATGTGGACGCACAAAGGTCCGCATTGCACCGTTCAGCCGATTCTTGTCAAGAAAATCGTGTTAGGCTGACCCCGCGTGTGTTCACATCGTGAAGTATTGGGAAGGAACCCCATGCTGAATACGATCGCGGCCACAGGTCTGGCCATGTCTATGTTCACATCGCCAGCGATCTGACAGCTCTCACCTCCGCCGCCCGAGACGATTACCATCGACGTGGTCACCGTGAACGGGTCGGGATGCCCGGCAGACACCGCCGCCGTCGCCGTCGCCTCCGACAACACGGCCTTCACCGTGACCTACAGCAAGTATCTCGCCCAGGTCGGGGTCGGAGCCACTCCGACGGACTTCCGGAAGAACTGCCAGCTGGACCTGAGAGTGCACATTCCCCAGGGTTTCACCTATGCCATCACCGAGGCCGATTATCGCGGTTTCGCCCATCTAGAGAACGGCGCGAGCGGTATGGAACGGGCGAACTACTATTTCCAGGGAATGTCCCAGACAGCACGGGTGACTCACGTGTTCAACGGCCCATTCTCGGATGACTGGCAGTCCACGGATCGGGCCGACGTCGCGAGCCTCGTCTACGCGCCGTGCGGCGTCGACCACAATGTCAACGTCAACACCGAACTGCGGGTGAGCCGCGGCACCTCGGACCCGGAAACGACCAGTTTCATGGCAATGGACTCCACCGACGGAGGGGTCAACACTGTCTACCACGTCACCTGGAAACAGTGCCCGCACTAGGCCGGGCCAGCCGAGCGCTCAGCCGGTGGCGGCCAGCCGAACCTCGGTGACGTGGTCGCGGGCCGCCTCGGCGAGCCGTTCGTGCAGTGCGAAGAAGTGCTTGGCGGCGGCCGTGCCCTGCCAGTCCGCCGGAAGCAGCTCGATGGGCAGACCGGGGTCGAGGTAGGGCAATCGTCGCCAGGAGGTCAGCGCGAGCACGTAGTCGACGAACGCGTCCCGTCCCGGCGTCGACCGCCGCCGGTTCCACCGGCCGCACATGGGTCCGGCGACAGCGAGGAACTCCGTGTAGGAGCGCTGCAGCGCCTCCAGGTCCCACCAGCGGCGCACGTTGGCCACAAGGTCACCGAAGGCACGGTAGTCGGCCCGATACAGGTCCACATAGGACTGCATGCCGAGCCGGACGACAGCCTGCTCCACCGAGTCGCACAGGTGCGCTGGGCCGATCCACACTCCGGCCGCCGCCGTGCCGAGGCCGAGTGCGGCAAGCCGCGAGCGCAACAGGTGCCGTTTCTGGCGCTCGGCCTCGGGCACCGAGAACACCGCGAGCAACCAGCCGTCGGTGATCCGCGCACGGTGCCGCTGGAAAATCCGCTCGTCCCCCTCGACGAGGATCTCCCTCGCCTGCTCGGACAGTGCGTAACCGGCGGCACCGCTGATCCGTTCGGACACCAGGATGCCGCGCCGCTTGAGCCGGGAGATCGACGAACGCACCGCTGGTTCGTCGACACCGAGCTGGCCGAGCAACCGAACTAGCACCGCGACCGAAAGCCACCCGCCCGCCTGCCTGGCGTAGAGCCCGTACACGGTGACGATGAGCTGTCTCGGCTGCGCGCAGGTCGCTCCGGCCAGCTCGTCGACCTCGGCAACAGTGCTCACGCCACAACGATATCGCCCATGGTCGGGGAATCCCCAGATGTCACATGTCGTTTGATTGACTACCGTCAGATAGGGGGAATACTCAGGGCCACGAGACGAATCGAGGTGCGCGTGGAGTTAGCGGTGTCCGCACATGTCGACACGTTCTGCCGGGACAACCTTCCGCCGAGACACCTGTGGCCGGAGTTGGTGTTCACGCTGCCCGAACTGCGTTATCCGGCGCGGCTGAACTGCGCGGGCGCGCTTGTCGACGACGTCGACGGCGACCGGCGGTGCCTGCTGACCGGCTCGGAGGTGTGGACCTACGGCGAGCTGCGGCGGCACGCCAGCCAGGTCGCACAGGTGCTCGTCGAGGACTTCGGACTCCTGCCGGGCAACCGGGTGCTGTTGCGCTCACCGAACACACCGTGGCTGGTGGCATGGTGGCTCGGTGTGCTCAAGGCCGGCGGCGTGGTCGTCACGACCATGCCGCTGCTGCGGACGGGCGAGCTGGCCACGATCGGCGCGCTGAGCCGGCCTCGGTTCGCGGTGTGCGACGACCGCTTCCTCGACGATCTCCATGCCGCGGCGATCGCGGGTATGACCGTGCTCACCGGCACCGAACTGACCCAGCGGTGTGCCGACAAGAGCGGTCAGTTCGCCGCGGTGGACACCGCAGCCGACGACGTCGCCCTGCTCGCCTTCACCTCCGGCACCACGGGACGCCCCAAGGCGACCATGCACTTCCACCGTGACGTGCTCGCGATCGCCGACACCTTCGGCCGCCACATCCTCAAGCCGCGTGCCGATGACCTGTTCACCGGCACTCCCCCGTTGGCGTTCACCTACGGGCTCGGCGGGCTGGTGGTGTTCCCGTTCCGGGTGGGAGCCGCATGCCTGCTCCTGGAGAGGGCGAGCCCGGCCGAGCTGGCCGAGGCGATCGAGGCACACGGCGTCACGGTACTGTTCACCGCTCCGACCGCGTACCGGGCGATGCTCGCGGCGGGCGTCTCCGGCAAGCTCACCGGCCTGCGCCGCTGCGTGTCCGCCGGGGAGGCGCTGCCGGCCACGGTGTGGCGGGAGTTCCATGCCACGACGGGAATCCGGATCGTGGAGGGCATCGGCGCCACCGAACTGCTGCACATCTTCCTGTCGGCCGCCGACGACGAGATCCGGCCGGGGGCGACCGGGAAACCGGTGCCCGGCTACCAGGCCGCCGTGCTCGGCCCGGACGGTGTGCCGGTGCCCGACGGGCAGCCCGGCCGGCTCGCCGTGCGGGGTCCCACCGGCTGCCGCTACCTTGGCGGTGACCGCCAGACCGACTACGTGTTCGACGGCTGGAACATCACCGGCGACACCTACGTCCGCGACTCCGACGGCTACTTCTGGTATCAGGCCCGCAGCGACGACATGATCATCTCGGCCGGGTACAACATCGCGCCCGCGGAAGTCGAGGACGCCCTGCTCGCCCATCCCGACGTCGCCGAGTGCGCGGTGGTCGGCAAACAGGACGTCGAGCGCGGGATGAGAGTATGTGCCTTCGTGGTGCCGGCGTCGGCGGCCAAACCCGACGTCGCGGCGTTGCAGGACTTCGTCAAGCAGCGCATCGCGCCGTACAAGTACCCACGCACGATCGAGTTCGTCACGCGGCTGCCGCGCACGGAAACGGGCAAGCTACAGCGATTCGCGCTGCGGGCTGACGCGGACTGATCGCGGCAACGGCCATGTCAGCGCGGCCGCCAGCGCAGGTGCCGTGTCGCCGGCTGGCCGTCCCGGATCAACTCCAGCCGCGGACGGGGGCCGTCGGTGCGGCCCGTCTGCGGCTTTCGGCTGCCAGCCGCGAACTGTGCCGGCCATTCCACGCCGGACCCGCTGTATCCCTGCTCGACGGCGGCGTGCAGGGTCCACTGCGGATCGTAGAGGTGCGGCCGGCCCAGGGCGCACAGATCGGCGCGGCCGGCGAGGATCAACGAATTCACGTCGTCGTAGGAGGAGATCGCGCCAACCGCGATCGTGGCGATACCGGTCTCGTTGCGTATCTGGTCGGAATAGGGGGTTTGGTAGCTGCGGCCGAACGCCGGCCGCTCGTCGGGCGTGACTCCTCCCGTCGACACGTCGATGGCATCGGCGCCTGCTTGCGCGAAGGCCTGTGCGATCACGACCGCGTCCTCGCCGGTCGTGCCGCCCTCGACCCAGTCGGTCGCCGAGATCCGCACGGTCATCGGCTTGTCCGCGGGCCACACCTGCCGTATGGCGGTGAACACCTCGATCGGGAACCTCAATCGGCCGTCCAGACCGCGTCCATAGCCGTCACCTCGCAGATTAGTCACTGGTGAGAGGAAACTGGACAGCAGGTAACCGTGCGCGCAGTGCAGTTCGAGCACGTCGAAGCCGGCCCGCGCGGACATCTCGGCGGCGAGGACGAACTGCCCACGCAGATCGGCGAGATCGGCACGGGTGAGCTCGCGCGGCACCTGGTTCACCCCGGGACGATAGGCCAGTGGCGACGGAGCGACGACTGGCCAGTTTCCCGCCGGCAGCGGTTCGTCTATCCCCTCCCACATCAGTTTGGTCGACCCTTTTCGCCCGGAGTGTCCCAACTGGATACCGATCTTGGCGCCACTGCGCTCATGCACGAACTCGGTGATCCTGCGCCAGCCGGCCTCGTGCTCGGTGCGGTACATTCCGGCGCAACCCGGCGTGATACGACCCGTTTCACTGACACACACCATCTCGGTCATCACCAGCCCGGCGCCGCCGAGAGCCTTGCCGCCCAGGTGTACGAGGTGGAAATCGGTGACAAGACCGTTGTCGGCGGAGTACATGTCCATCGCGGAGACCACGACCCGGTTGCGCAGCTCGGTGTCCCGCAGCCGAAACGGGGTGAACATGGGCGGCGTCGCGGGGTCGGCGACGCTGGCGACGAACTCAGGGTCTCGCAGCCGCAGGTTGTCGTAGGTGACCCGGCGACTGCGGGTGAGCAGGCTGAAGGCGAACCGCTCGGGCCACTGCCCGAGGTAGCGGTCGATGTTCTCGAACCACTCCGCGCTGGCCTGCGCCGCGCGCTGGGTGCTGACCACCACCGGGCGCCGCTCGGCCTCATACGCGGCGAGCGCGCCGTGTAGATCCGCTTCCTCGTGCAGGCAGGCCGCCAGCGCCAGTGCGTCCTCCATGGCCAGCTTGGTGCCCGAGCCGATGGAGAAGTGGGCGGTGTGCGCGGCGTCGCCGAGCAGCACCACATTGCCGGTATACCAGGTCCGCGCGCGGACCGTCGCGAAGTTGATCCATTTCGAGTTGTTCCCGAGGAGCCGGTGACCGGCGAGTATGTCGGCGAACAGCGCCTCGCACCGGGTGATGCTGGCCAGGTCACTCAGGCCAGGCGGCAGGTCAGGCGCGCTGAATCCGGCACACTCCCACACCTTCTGGCTGGTCTCCACGATGAACGTGCTCATCGTCGCGTCGTACGGGTAGGCGTGGATCTGCATCACGCCATGCGGCGTGTCGACGATATGGAAGGTGAACGAGTCGAAAACCTTGTCGGTGCCCAGCCACATGAACTTGCAGCGTCGGACGTCGAGGTCGGGGCGGAACCGCTCGGCGAGTGCGTTCCTGGTGAGGCTGTTCACGCCGTCGGCCGCGACGACGAGATCGTGACCGGTGCGCAGCTCGGCCAGTTCCGGGGCGGTCGTTCCGAAGTGCATGGTGACGCCGAGATCCCGGCACCGCCGCTGCAGGATCTGCAGCAGCCGCTTGCGGCTCAATGCGGCAAAGCCGTTGCCACCACAGGTGATCACCCTGCCGCGGTAGTGGATGTCGATGTCGTCCCATCGCGCGAACTCGCGCGCCATCTCCTGGTAGACGACGGGATCGCCGTGCTCGATGCCGCCGAGGGTCTCGTCGGAGAGCACGACACCGAAGCCGAACGTGTCGTCGGCCGCGTTGCGCTCCCACACCGTGATCTCGTGCCGGCTGTCCAGCTGCTTGACGAGCGCGGCGAAGTACAGCGCCGCCGGCCCGCCGCCGACACAGGCGATCCGCATGCCCAACCTCCCGCACTTCTCCCGCGCCTCACTCGTACAGGGTTCTGGCGATGATCGTCCGCTGGACCTCCGAGGCGCCCTCGTAGATACGGGGCGCGCGCACTTCGCGGTACAGCTGCTCGAGCCGGTGGCCGCTGCGCAACGCTTTGGCGCCGTGCACCTGGATCGCGGTGTCCACGGCTCGCTGCGCCGTTTCGGTCGCGAACAGTTTGGCCATGGCCGCGCGTGCGGTGACCCCGGCATCACCGCTGTCGTAGGCCGACGCCGCGGAGTACACCAGCAGTCTTGCGGCTTCGATCCTCGTGGCGACCTCGGCCAGCGGATGCGACACGGCCTGCAGGTCCGACAGCCGGCCTCCGAAGGCCACCCGCTGTCCGGTGTGTTCGACGGCGAGGTCGAGGGCCGCCTGTGCCATACCGACCGCGAAGGCGCCGACGCTGGGCCGAAACAGGTCCAGGGTGCGCATGGCGACCCGGAATCCCCGGTCCGGCTCGCCGAGCAGATCGTCGGCGGTCACCGGCACACCGTCGAAGAGCAGCCGTCCAATGGGGTGTGGCGCGAGCATCTCGAGGTGCTCACCGGATAGCCCGGGGCGGTCCGCGGGAACCAGGAACGCGCTCACCCCGCGCGCTCCGGCGTCGACTCCGGTGCGCGCGAACACTGTGTAGAAGTCGGCCTCGGGTGCATTGGAGATCCACATCTTCTCACCGGTCAACCGCCAGCCTGGACCGTCCCGCTCGGCAAGCAGCCGCAGGGCCGCCGCGTCCGAACCAGCCGCCGGCTCGGTCAACGCGAACGCGGCGACGGCCTCGCCAGCGGACACGGCAGGCACCCATCGGCGCACTTGCGCGTCCTGGCCGGACTGGAGGACCGGATAGGTGCCAAGGCCCTGCAACGCCAGCGCGGTCTCGGCCTCCGTACAGATCTCCGCGAGCGACTCGCGCAGCAGGCAGAGCTCGAGGGCGGCCACCGCGCGCCCACCGGGAAACAGTCTCGCGAGCAACCCGAGCCGGCCAAGCGCCTTCACCAGTTCCCGGTTGACCGTTCCTGGAGTACCGCACAGCGCCACGGGAAGCAGTTCGTCTCGTGCGGTGTCCCGGACTGTCGCCATCAACTGGCGTTGCCGCACGGTCAGCCCGAACATGTCACCGGCCTTCCCACCTCGGTGGCCGCTTGGCCGTGAACGCCGCGTGGAATTCGCGGTAGTCCCGTGTCTTCATCAGCAGCGCCTGGGTCATCGCCTCGAGTTCCAGCGCTCCGGAAAGGCTCATGTCCTGCTCGCGGGTCAACAGGGCCTTGGTCTGCGCGTAGGCCTGATGGGGGCCGTCGGCCAACCGGCGGGCGAGCGCGTGAGTCGCCGGGATCAACTCGTCGTCATTGACCAGCTCGCTCACCAGCCCGTACCGGTCGGCCTCCTCGGCAGGCAGCGGATCGCCGAGCATGAGCAACCTCGTGGCGCGGCCGAGGCCGACGAGTCGAGGCAACAGGTAGGCGGCACCCATGTCAGCCCCGCTGAGGCCCACCTTGGTGAACAGGAAAGCGAAGGTGGCCGATCGGGCGACAACGCGGAAGTCAGCCGCGAGCGCGAGGACCGATCCGGCGCCGGCCGCGGTGCCCTGCACCGAGGCGATCACCGGAATCGGGCACTCACGGATCGCCCTGATCACCTCGCCGGTCATTCTGGTGAAGGCGAGCAGCTGGTCCGGATCCATATCGAGGGTGGCGCCGATGATCTCGTTGACGTCCCCGCCCGAGCAGAACGACCGCCCCGTCCCGGCCAACACGAGGACACGGGTGTCGCCGCGGTGCGGGAGCTCGGCGAGCAGGTCGCGAAGGTCGGCATAGGAGGAGAAGGTCAGGGCGTTGAGCTTGTCCGGTCGATCGAGGGTGACGGTGGTGACGCCTTCCACGCGCTCGACACCGAAATGTCGCCAATCCTCGGTGAACGGAACAGAACCGCGGTACCCGCTCATCATCGAACGGTATCACGTGTTCGTGACGGCCGTCATGCATGCGACACGACAGTAAGTCGCTGTCTCGTTGTCGACGACATCGACCGAACTACCTCCGATCGTCGGGTGTCATTCCGGGCATACCGGGTCTAGCTTTTCAGTAACCCGGCTCACATTAGGCGGGGCAAAAAAGCGTCAACTGTGAACGCATCTTTTCGACGAATAGACGGTTCCTGTGCCGTTTCTTCGTCGAGCCGACACGGCTACGCCGACGACTTTCCTGCACAGTCGCCGAAAGGACACCGCAATGCGCAAGTCCGCCGTCATCACCGCGATCGCTGGTGTCGCGCTCACCGTCGGCCTCGTCGCGGCACCCGCGCAGGCCGGCACCCCCACCACCCCGAAGATCATCGGTGGCAGCACGGCAACCAATGCACCATGGGGTGCGCAGATCTACTGGACGAACTCCGGAACCACCGACGGGTTCGAGTGCTCCGGCACGATCATCGCCCCGCAGTGGGTCATGACCGCCCAGCACTGCGAAAACGCCGCGGGCATCTACGTTCTGGTCGGCAGCCTCGACCTCGGTCAGGGCACCAGAGCCGATGTGGACCAGCAGCAGACCTCACCCAACGGCGACATCGCCCTGCTCCACCTGACCACCGCGGTCAACACCACCTACATGGCACTGGGCAACGCCGATCCCGCCGTGGGCAGCACCAACCAGATCTACGGCTGGGGACGCACCCAAGGCACCAATCCGCCCTCACCGGTACTCAAGACCGCCAACGTCCAGGTCACCGGCACCAGCACCGACGCCTTCGGCGGACGAGCCATCGCCAGCAGGGGCGTCGATGGCGCCGCCTGGCACGGCGACTCCGGCGGACCCGAGGTGTTCAACGGTGTCGAGGTCGGCGTCTGTTCGACCGGCAGCAACACGGGCACCAACACGCAGGGCACGCAGAACTACGCCAGCGTCGCCAACAGCCGCACGTTCATCAGGAACACCGCCGGGGTCTGACCTGGCTGAGGGAAGAGCCGGTCGTGCCGCGCGGGGCACGACCGGCTCTTCCCGCTCCGGTCCGAAAGGAGACCATTCATGCGCAAGTCGATACTGGTCGCGGCTTTGTGCGCCGCGACAGTGTGCACTGGGTTAGCCACCGCGCCCATGGCGCAGGCCGCCACCAACCCGAACATCATCGGAGGCACCGAGGTCAGCTCGGCACCCTGGGGCGCACAGATCTACTGGACCAGCGGCGGGAGCGAGTTCGACGGGTTCGAGTGCTCGGGCACGATCATCGCCCCGCAGTGGGCCATGACCGCCCAGCACTGCGAAAACGCGAGCGGGATACACGTCAAGATCGGCAACGTGAACTTCGACCAGGGCACCGACGTCACGGTGGACCAGCAGCAAACCTCACCCAACGGCGACATCGCCCTGCTCCACCTGACCACCGCGGTCAACACCACCTACATGGCACTGGGCAATGCCGACCCGACGGCCGGCAGCACCAACCAGATCTACGGCTGGGGACGCACCCAAGGCACCAGCCCGCCCTCACCGGTACTCAAGACCGCCAACGTCCAGGTCACCGGCACCAGCACCGACGCCTTCGGCGGACGAGCCATCGCCAGCAGGGGCGTCGATGGCGCCGCCTGGCACGGCGACTCCGGCGGACCCGAGGTATTCAACGGTGTCGAGGTCGGCGTGGCCTCGACGGCCGCCAATGGTGGTTCGAACCCGCAAGGCATCCAGAACTACGCCAGCGTCGCCGCCAGCAGGAGCTGGATAAGGCAGACGGCCGGCGTCTGAACGACAGCCGACCGATCCGTTCCGCCCGGCCCACGGCACAGTGGGCCGGGCGGATTCCCCTCCGACGATCCCGCGCCAACCCGGGATATTGGAGGCGCGCAGGCCGCCGGTCGCGGGGATAATGACGATATGGAGTACACGAATCTGGGGCGCACCGGAGTGCGCGTGTCACGCCTGTGCCTTGGCACCATGAACTTCGGACCAGTCACCGAGGAACCCGACGCCCACGCGATCATGGACAGCGCGCACGGGCATGGAATCAACTTCTTCGACACCGCCAATGTCTACGGATGGGGCGAGAACCGGGGCCGTACCGAGGAGATCCTCGGCAACTGGTTCTCGACCGGGGGCGGCCGGCGGGAGAAGACGGTGCTGGCTACCAAGGTGTACGGCTCGATGGGCGACTGGCCTAATCAAGACAAGCTCTCGGCGCTGAACATTCGGCGAGCGTGCGAGGCATCGCTGCGGCGTCTGCGCACCGACTACATCGATCTTTACCAGTTCCACCACGTCGACCGCTCCACCCCGTGGGAGGAGATCTGGCAGGCGTGTGAAGTGCTGGTGTCCCAGGGCAAAGTCCTCTACTTCGGATCGTCCAACTTCGCCGGGTGGCACATCGCGGACGCACAGGCCAAGGCCGCCCAACGGCACTTCCTCGGTCTCGTCAGCGAGCAGTCGATCTACAACCTGGCGCGCAGGGAGGTCGAGCTCGAGGTGCTTCCCGCGTGTGAGCACTACGGACTCGGTGTCATCCCGTGGAGCCCGCTGCAATCCGGCCTGCTCGGTGGCGTGCTGCGCAAACAGCGGGAGGGCAAACGACGCGTCTCCGGTCAGGCCGCCGCGCGGCTGGACGCCATCCGCGACCAGCTCGGTGCGTACGAAGACTTCTGCGAACGGCTTGGGCAGGAGCCCGCAGAGATCGCCCTCGCGTGGCTACTGCACCAGCCAGCGGTGACCGCGCCGATCATTGGTCCCCGCACCGCCGAGCAGCTCGACGGGGCCCTGCACGCGCTGGAGATCGCGCTGTCGACCGATGAACTCTCCGAGCTCGACAAGATTTTTCCCGGCTACCGAACCGCTCCGGAACACTACGCCTGGTGATCGCGTGTCGTGCGGGCGAGCGCCATCGGTCAGGTCCGGTCGCCCGCACGGCCCTTTTTCAAGGAGCGCCGTGCGGCGTGCTTGCCGGTGCACGAGGCCGCGACCACGAGCCCACCCATCACCGCGAGGTTCTTCAACAGATGGATCTGCTGTTCGACTCGTTCGGCGGGGTTGCGGTGGATCCAGTACCTGTGGCCGGCAAAGGTCCCCGGCACCAGGCTGGCCGCCAAGACCAGCGCGGACAGCCGGGGCAGCCGACCGAGCGCCAGCGTTGTCCCGGCGCCCAGCTTCACCACCGCGTCGACTCGGACGGCCGTCTCAGGGCTGATCTCAGGCAACCCGCCAACCCTGCTGTGCAGCGTGTCCAAAAAGGACCTGGCCATATCGACCTTGGGCTTGGCATCACGCAGCGCGTCCACCCCGCTGAACACGAAAATGCCGGCGAGCATCGGTCGCGCCATCCTGAGCAGGATCATGTTCGGCCTCCCTGGGACGAGCACCCGGGATACCCTCCTCGGTTGGCGGACAAACGCCGGGGACCTGACACGCCTGTCTGTCAGCCCGCGGGGGGACGGTAGGTGCCGAAGCCCCAGTGATGACCTTCAGGGTCGCGTGCGGAGTACTCGCGCGAGCCGTAATCGGTGTCCCACGGCTCCATGATGATCTCCGCGCCGGCTGCCCGCGCCCGTTCGTGGTGGGCGTCGACGTCGTCCACCGCCACGTAGACCGACATCCGCGCGACGCGGACGTCGGCCGGACTGTCAGGCAGCGGATCAGTGCTGAAAGCGGACAACATCACGACGTCCTGCCCCAGCCTCAACTCGGCGTGGCCGATCTTCCCGGCAGGCCCCGGCGTGGTGAACAGCTTCTCGAAGCCGAAGGCCTCGGTCAGGAACCGCACGGCCCGCTCACCGTCGAGATAGCGCAGTGCGGGATAGATGGCGCTCATTCGTGTTCTCCCTGTGGTCACTACTGGCTTTCTGGTCGCTACTGGCTCGAGTCTGCGTGCCGACGCCGCGAGCCGCTTGGACGAAACTGAACGGGGCGACGGCGGGGCCGTGACAGGGTCGCGGACTCAGTGCTCGGCCAGTTCCGGCGCGTCGAGCCGGAACTCGGTGTGCCACTGGCCCGGGGTGACCCCGACGAGCTGTCGGAAGTCGCGGTCCAGATGGGCCTCGTCGCAGTAGCCGCACCTCATCGCGATGTCGGCGACGTGCTGGCCGTCCCGTCGCTCCAACAGCCGCATGGCCTGCTGGCACCGCAGGATCACCGCCAGCTGCTTGGGGCCGACGCCGACGTGCGCGCGGAACTGGTTGAGCAGATACCGGTGGCTGCAGCCGAGTTCATCGACCAGCGTGCCGATCGGGACCCGGCCGTTGGTCTCCCGCAGCCGCCGCCAGGCGTAGGCCGCGACCGGTGACGGGGTCCTTCCCCGCGCGGTCCGCGCGGGGAGCACCACGTCGAGCAGGTCGAAGCGGGCAGCCCAGCCGGCGGTCTCCGCCAGCCGTTCGATGAGCAGATCCGCCTCCCGCCCGAGCACGTCGGACAGCTCGACCTCCGTCCCGGCGAGACTATCCATCGGCACCCCGAGCAGCGCGGTGGCCCCGAGTGGGCTCATCCTGATCTCCAGCCCGTACTGGGTGCCGGTGTACTCGGTGATCGCCCAGGTGGTGCCGATGGGGGCGACGAAACTGCCCAGCTCGATCAGGCTCGGAGCCACCACCCTGATCCGGGGGCCGAAGCTGAGGATGAGGCTGACCGAGCCGGTGGGTACCTCACGGCGGCGGACCGCCGCCGTGGCATCCTCCCGGTAGCCGGTGTACCTGCGGACCAGCCCGCGCAGCGACTCCACCGGCGGCCGGGACACCATTTCCCACCACCCGCTCGCAGTGCGGCCGTTGGCCACGTGCAAGCCCGTCACTCCACCACGGTATCCGAGTGGTGATCCGCCGTCAGGATGGCGCGCACAGTGTGCGCGGAGGCCTCGTGGGCCGGCTGGAGAGGCTGAAAGTGGTCGACTCCGGGCAGCACCACGAGGGTGGCGTCCTTCCCGGCCGCGGCGGCGAATCGGGTCGCCAGCTCGAGTGGGACGTCGGTGTCGGCGTCGCCGTGCAGGACCGTGACCGACACGTCAAGGGGAAGCAGTGCCATCGGATCCATCTCGGGCAAGCGCGGTCGAACCCACTGGTGTCCACCGACCAGCTCGGCCACCGCATGGCTGCTCAGGCCCAGTTCGTGCGCCCGCCGCAGGTCACCCACCGGGGCGACGGCCACCACCCGGGACGCCGGACCTGCTGTGGTGCGGTGCCACCGGCTGGTTTCGGGGAGCCGGTGGCGGCCGGCCGCCCACAGCGCAAGCTGGCCGCCGGCCGAATGGCCGACCAGCACGATCTCCCGGCCCTCCACCAGGTCGGGCAGTATGTCGACCGCGTTGGCGATGTCGTCGAAGGTCGCCGGCCAGCCGCCGGCGCCGCGAACCCGCCGGTACTCGACCGACACGACTGTCATCGCCCTGGCCGCCAGGTGCTCGGCGAAGGGGGTGAGGTAGCCGCGGTCGTAGGCCTGCCGCCAGTATCCGCCGTGGATCAGCACGGCGGCCGGCAGGTCGGCACTGTCCGATGAGGTCCAGACGTCCATGACCTGATCGGGATGGTCGCCGTACCGTACGGTCCTCATTCGGCGAGCACCCCCGCGAGCGTCTCGGCGGCGCGCAGTGCGTCGGCGAACCTGGTGTAGAGCGGAGCGAAGCCAAAGCGCAGCACGTCCGGCGGGCGGTGGTCGCCGACGACTCCCCGCGCGATCAGGCTTTTCATCACGGTCGCGGCGTCGGCACAGGACAGTGAGACCTGGCTGCCGCGCCACTGGTCGGTCGGGGTGCGGTTGGTCACCACGCCGGCCGGGACCAATCGGTGAACGCAGTCAAGGAAGAAATCCGTCAGTGCCAAGCTCTTCGCCCGCACCTGCTCGATGTCCACGCCGTCCCACGCGTCGAGGGCGGCATCGAGAGCGAGCAGCGAAATGATCTCCGGCGTGCCGGTGCGCGCCTTGGTGATGCCGGCGGCGGGCCGATAGCCGGGCTCCATGCCGAACGGGTCGTCATGCGAGCACCAGCCCGGCAGCGGCTGGTCCAGCCCGGACAGCAGATCTGGACGGACGAAGAAATAGGCGGGCGCACCCGGTCCGCCGTTGAGGTACTTGTAGGTGCACCCGACGGCGAAGTCCACCCTATGCCGGTCCAGCTGGACCGGCAGCGTGCCGGCGCTGTGTGAGAGGTCCCAGACGACGCGGGCACCCGCGGAATGCGCGGACGCGGTCAGCGCGCCCATATCCCACAGCCGTCCGGTCCGGTAGTCGACGTGGTTGAGCAGCACGGCGGCTGTGTCGTCGCCGACTTCGTCCGGCACCCGGTCGGGCTGGACCGCACGCAAGGTGGCGCCGGCCAGCCGGGCCGCCGACGCGGCGAGGTAGCCGTCGGTGGGAAACGAGGTGGCGTCGACGAGGACCTCGTTTCGCCCGGGTGTCATGCGCAGCGCCGAGACCACCGCACGGAACACGTTGACGCTGGTGGAATCGCCGACAACGACGTGGCCGGGTGGTGCGCCGACAAGCGGCGCGATCCGGTCTCCGATTCGTTCCGGCGCCTCCCACCAGCCGCATTCGGTCCATGAGCGGATCCGCATGCGGCCCCACTGAACGCCGACCACCTCGGCGACCCGCGCCGGTACCGAGCGCGGCAGCGCGCCGAGCGAGTTACCGTCGAGGTAGACCACACCGTCGTCGAGGTCGAAACGGTCGCGGATACCGGCGAGCGGATCGGCGAGATCGGCCCGTTCGGCGCGTGCGGTCAGGTCCGCCCTCGCCGAGGGCCCAGACATGGTCGTGTCCTCAGACATGACTACGAGCCGTCCACAGCTCGGGAAACACCAGTCGCGCCGCGCGTTTCTCCAACCACGCGACACCGGCCGACCCTCCCGTGCCCTGCTTGGATCCCATGGCGCGGCGGGTCGCGAGCAGGTGGTCGGTGCGCCACCGGCTCACCAGTTCGGCGATGTCGGTCAGCACCTCACCGAGCTCGCGCAGCGCCAGGTGGCGTGCGTCGGAGTAGATCACCGTCCACACCGCCTCGACGGCGGCATCGGCCTCGTAACGTCGGGAGAAGTCCCGGTCGAGCACGGTGATGGGTATCTCGAACCCCTGCCGTGCCAGGTAGGCGAGCACCTCGTCGTACAGGCTCGACGTGTGCAGTGCCTGGGTCAGCTCGTCGTACACCGACGGAACACCCTGATGCGGCTGTAAGAGGCCGGCGCTCTTCTCGCCGAGCAGGAACTCCAGGTGTCGGTACATGGCCGACTGGAAACCGGAGCCCTCACCGAGCGCGGAGCGGTAGGCGTTGAACTGGGCTGGGGTCAGCGTCGCGATGGGGGCCCACGCCGCGTTCAGCGCCCTCAGCTGCGGTCGGCTCCTGCGCAGCGCGGACAGCGCGTCGGTGAGACAGTCCTTGCTCAGTGCCTCGCGTGCGGTCCGCCATTCGTGCACCAGCAGTGCGAACCACAGTTCCATGACCTGTGTGGTGATGAGGAACGCCATCTCCGCCGGGTCGTCGGACCAGGGCTGCTGCAAGCTGGTGAGCACCGACGCTCTGACGTAGCGCTCATAGGGCGTCGGGTCGTCGAACTCCAGTTTCGGCTCCGCGATGTCCTCTGTTGCCACACCACCATCGTGGCGGCAGGACTAGCACCGTGGAATGGGCGGCACAGCGGCCGTTTCCGACGTCACGTTGTGTTCATAAGGCCGGGCCGACACCCGTCATACACTTGGAAAGTGATGCTGGACGACCTCGACTGGCGACTGCTCGACGAGCTGCAGGCCGATGCTCGCGCTTCGTTCAACGAACTGGCGCGGCGCTGCGGGGTGTCCGCGCCGACCGTGGCCCAGCGGGTCCGCCGGCTCGAGGAGGCCGGAGTGATCACCGGCTACCGCGCGACGGTCGATCCGTCCGCGGTGGGACTGGGTATCCAGGCCCTGGTCAGCATGCGGTGCTACGGGCCGCGATGTGTCACCCTGCGACCCGAGCGGGTCGCAGGGTGGCCCGAGGTGCTGCAAGTCGTCCGGCTCACCGGTGATATCTGCTCGATCGTGCACGTAGCGACGACCAGCGTCGAGCAGCTCACCCGCGTGCTGGAACGGCTGTGGGAGTACGGGGAGACCTCCAGCGCCATGATCCTGTCGTGGCCGGTCCCTCCTCGGGCCGTCGTCCGGCCAGCCGCGGAGGCGTGATCGCGCGGTTACCCCTGGTGCGGGTAGCCGACGGCGGTCGGGGCGAGGAAAGTCTCCTTGATCGATCTCGGGCTGACCCAGCGGAGCAGGTTGTGCACGGAGCCCGCCTTGTCGTTGGTGCCCGAGGCGCGGCCGCCACCGAAGGGCTGCTGACCGACGACCGCGCCGGTGGGCTTGTCGTTGATGTAGAGGTTGCCGGCCGCGAAGCGCAACGCCTGAGACGCGCGGACGATCGCCGCGCGGTCCGAGGCGATGATCGAGCCGGTCAGCGCGTACGGCGTTGTGCCGTCGATCAGCTCGAACATGGCGTCGAAGTCGGCGTCGTCGTACACGTGCACGGCCAACACCGGGCCGAAGTACTCGGTGCGGAACACCTCGTGCCTCGGGTCCTCGCCCACCAGCACGGTCGGCCGGATGAAGTACCCGTTGGAGTCGTCGGCACTGCCACCGGCGAGGACCGACAGCGAGGTGTCGGACCGGGCGCGGCCGAGCACACCGGCCAGCCGGTCGAAGGAGCGACGGTCGATGACCGCGCCCATGAAGTTGCTCAGGTCGGTGACGTCTCCCATGGTCAACGCCTCGACCTCGGCAACGAGATCATCGCGCAGTGCCGTCCACAGTGAACGCGGCAGGTACGCGCGCGACGCCGCGGAGCACTTCTGTCCCTGGTACTCGAAGGCTCCCCGCACCAGTGCGGCGCGCAGCACGCCGAGGTCGGCCGACGGGTGGGCGAGCACAAAGTCCTTGCCCCCGGTCTCGCCGACCACGCGCGGGTAGGTCCGGTAGTTGGCGATGTTGGCGCCGACGGTCGACCACAGGTGCTGGAACGTGGTCGTGGAACCGGTGAAGTGGATCCCGGCCAGCGCGGGGTCGGTCAGCGCCACCTCGGACACGGCGATGCCGTCCCCGGTAAGCAGGTTGATGACGCCGGCGGGAAGGCCGGCCTGTTCGAGCAGCCGCATGGTCAGGTGCGCGGCGAAGGTCTGGGTGGGCGACGGCTTCCACAGCACGACATTGCCCATCAGCGCCGGAGCGGTGGGCAGATTGGCCGCGATGGCGGTGAAATTGAACGGGGTGATCGCATAGACGAACCCCTCGAGCGGGCGGTGATCGGTCCGGTTCCACACGCCCGGGGAGCTGATCGGCTGCTTTTCCTGCAGCTCACGGGCGAAGGCCACGTTGAACCGCCAGAAGTCCGCCAGTTCGCAGGCGGCGTCCACCTCGGCCTGGATGGCCGTCTTGGACTGCCCGAGCATGGTCGCCGCGTTCATGGTCGCGCGCCACGGTCCAGCGAGCAGATCGGCGGCACGCAACAGGATCGCGGCACGCTCGTCGAACGGCAGCGCACGCCACTCGGGTGCCGCCTTGCCCGCCGCGGCGATGGCGTCCCGCGTGTCTTCGTGCGTCGCGCCGGAGAAGGCGCCCAGCACACTACGGTGATTGTGCGGCTGCACGACGTTGGTGCGCGCACCGCCGCCCATCCGCTGCTCGCCCCCGATGGTCAGCGTCAGCTCGAGCTGGTCCTTGCCGAGTTCGGCCAGCTTCGCCTCCAGCTCGGCCCGCTCCTTGCTGCCCGGTGCGTACTGCAGCACCGGCTCGTTCGCGGGCGTGGGGACCTGCGTCACGGCGTCCACTGGCGGGCTCCTCCTGGGCTCGAACTCCCTGCGGTCACCCGATTGTACTGTTCCATCAGCTTCGGCCGACGCGGACGCTACAGCCGGTGCAGGCCGCCGAGCACCCGCTCCATCAGGGCGATGTCCGGCCTGTCGCCCGCACCGGCCACGTTGCCGTGCACGATGACAAGGCCCGCATGGGCCATGTCCGCGACAAGGACCTTGGCCACCCCCAATGGGGTCTTCAACAACGCGGCCACCTCGGCGACCGACCGGGTCTGTCGGCACAACGTCACGATCGCCCGGTACTCCACTTGCATCGGATCCCTCGCGGTCGCACCGCGGTCGCTGGTCGACACCAGGGTCTCAAGCTGAAGCGGGATCTGGGGG
This sequence comes from Kutzneria sp., assembly GCA_019239965.1. Taxonomy (GTDB): domain Bacteria; phylum Actinomycetota; class Actinomycetes; order Mycobacteriales; family Pseudonocardiaceae; genus Kutzneria. The sequence goes on from JAFAZC010000181.1 coordinate 23,840, forward strand.
CGGGTGCGCCCTCCGGTCAACGCATAGGCACGCACGACCGCCGCCGACTCCCCGGGATCGAGCGGATCCGTGGTCTGGTGCTCGGGATCGGTCGAGGGATCGCTGTGGTGAGCCTGGTCGCGCTCCATGCGCGACTTTCCGCCAACGCCGAAAGTGAACCCGTTGAGTACGTCGGCGAACGAGGATACCGCCGAATCTTCCCTGTCCTCAGTGGTCATCTCGGCCTCAGCGTCGTCGTCGTTGACGGTCGTCCGTCAAGCCAGCTGGCCGTCCAGGGCCTGTCCGTCCACAGCATGGGCGGACTCCCGCAGCTCCGCACGCAGCGCGGGTGTCAGCATCGGACCCACCTGGTCGACCAACACCGTCATCTCGTAAGCAACCTGACCCACATCACAGTCCGGCGCGGCCAACACCGCAAGACACGACCCATCCATGACGGTCATCAGCAACAGCACACCGTTCTGCATCTCCACCACGGTCCGCCGAACCGCACCAGCGTCGAAACACCGCGCCGCACCCAA
>JAFAZC010000142.1 GCA_019239965.1 Kutzneria sp.
CCCGGCACCGCGCACCGGATCATGACCGGGGCGCCGATCCCCCCCGGCGCGGACACGGTGGTGCCGGTGGAACTCACCGACGGTGGGCGCCACCAGGTGCAGATCTACGCCGCCCGCCCCCCGGGCGGCAGTGTGCGCCTGGCCGGGGACGACGTGGCGGCCGGCGAGGAAATCCTCCCGGCGGGTGTGGTGCTGGGCCCGGCGCAGCTCGGCGTGGCGGCCGCGGTCGGCTACGCCGAGCTGCCGGTACACCGCCCGGTGCGGGTCCTGGTGCTGTCCACCGGTTCCGAGCTGGTCGTGCCAGGCACCCCGCTGCGGCACGGGCAGATCTACGAGTCGAACGGGGTGATGCTCGCGGCCGCGGTCCGCACGACCGGCGCGCGTCCCACGCTGCTCAGGTTCGTGCCAGACGACGTGTCCGCTTTGCACTCCGCACTGGCCGACCATCTGTCCACGGTCGATCTGATCCTCACCTCCGGCGGTGTCAGCGCGGGAGCGTACGAGGTCGTCAAGGACGCGTTCGCCGGCAACGGCGTCGACTTCCGCAAGGTGGCGATGCAGCCCGGCATGCCCCAGGGGGCCGGGCGTTACCGGGGGGTTCCGGTCGTGACCCTGCCGGGCAACCCGGTCAGCGCACAGGTGTCATTCGAGGTCTTCGTGCGGCCGGCGCTGAGGGCGGCGATGGGACACGCCGCGCCCTGTCCGCCACGAACGACGGCGCGGGTGACACAAGCGCTGGCCTCTCCTGCCGGTCGGCGGCAGTTCCGCCGTGGCCGCCTCGACCAGCTGGCCGGGACCGTCTCGCCGATCGGTGGCCCCGGCTCGCATCTGCTCAGCTCGCTTGCGCTGGCCAACTGCCTGATCGAGATCGCGGAGCCGATCACCGCGGTGTCCGCAGGAGACGAGGTCTCGGTGCTGCCGCTGACCACGTAAGGTCGCGGCCATGGGACTCATTGGCTGGATCGTGTTGGGAGCCGTCGTCGGCTGGGCGGCCAACCTGGTGGTCGGAGGGCGCAACCGGCGGCCGCAGGGCTGCCTGGTCAGCATCCTGGTCGGCGTCGCGGGCGCCGCCATCGGCGGATACCTCTACCAATTGGTCCTCGGACACGGCAGGGACTTCACTCTCGACAACTTCGGCTTCGATCCGCCGAGTTTCGGCATAGCCCTCGTCGGGGCCATTGTGCTGCTCACCATCCTGCGGTTGATCTCTGAAATCGGTAGTCGAAAGTAGTTGTATTCTCACGTGCGGTGACCGTCGGTCGTGCGTGGCACCGCCATGCGGGCCGGCGTAGCGTGTGCTCGTTCACCCCTAATCAAGAGTGGCGGACAGTCGACCAGATGAGCGCGAACCCTCCCGACGAAAGCCCCGACCGGGGCGGTTTCTCCCTGGGCACCGTGATTGACCTTGCGCGAAACACGGTGCCGCCGATGCACCCTGGCGGCCGTCCGATCGTGCTCGGTTTCGCATTCGGGGCGGTGGCACTGAGGCTGCTGTCCCGCCGTCTCGGCCTTCTGGGTTTCATCGCCACCGCATGGTGCGCCTGGTTCTTCCGCGAGCCGAAACGCGTGACGCCGACGAGGCCGCGTGTCGCGGTGGCGCCCGCTGACGGGACGGTCGCGGACGTCGTGCGTGCGCTGCCACCGGCCGAACTGGGTCTTCCGGCCGTTCCCATGACGCGGATCAGCACGTTTCTCACTATCTTCGACATCCACGTGCAGCGTGCGCCGGCACACGGTGAAGTACGCACCATCGCCTACCGGCCGGGCAAGTTCCTTTCCGCCAACCTTGACAAGGCGAGCGAGGACAACGAACGCAGCGCGATGGTCGTGCGCACCGTTGACGGGCACGACCTCGTGGTGGTGCAGATAGCGGGCCTTGTCGCCCGCCGGATCGTCTGCTCGGTACAGGAGGGCGACAAGGTGGCGGCCGGCCAGACCTACGGACTGATCAGGTTCGGTTCTCGGGTCGACCTCTACGTACCGATCGACAGCAGAGTGCTTGTCGAGCCGGGGCAGCGCACGGTCGGCGGCGAGACCGTGCTCGTCGAACTGCCTGACGTCGAGGTCTGACCGGTGGCGACGACAAGCCCCGGTGTGCGGCTGCTCCCCAATGCGGTCACCGTGCTTGCGATGTGCTCCGGCCTCACGGCCGTGCAGTTCGCGCTCACCGGCAACTACCTCGCCGCGGTCGCCGCGATCGGCGCGGCGGCGATCCTGGACAGCATTGATGGCAGGATCGCCCGACTGTTGGATGCCACCAGCAAGATGGGCGCCGAACTCGACTCGCTCGCCGACGCGGTGTCTTTCGGCGTCGCGCCCGCGTTGATCTTGTTCATCTGGTATCACGGCGAGAACAACGGTATGTGGATCGTGTCGCTGATCTTCGCGACATGCATGGTGTTGCGTCTCGCCCGGTTCAACACTCTGCTGGAGGACACCGAAAAACCGCCGTTCACCAAGGAGTTCTTCGTCGGCGTCCCGGCTCCGCCAGGCGCGCTGCTCGCGCTGCTGCCGTTGATGGTCAAGCTTCAGGTCGGTGACGGCTGGTGGAGCTCGTCACTGCTGGTCGCGGCATGGACGATCGTGGTGGCCGGACTGATGATCAGCCGGGTGCCGACGCTGTCGCTGAAGACGATCAAGGTCCCGCCGCGGCTGGTGGTTCCGCTGTTGGTCGGTGTCGTCCTGCTCGCGGCGACTGTTGTGCTGTACCCGTTGATCGCACTCGCCGTCGCGATGCTGATCTACCTCGCCCACATCCCGTACGCGACGCATCGCTACCGCTGGCTGGCCCGGCATCCGGAGGCCTGGGCTGTACCGGCGCGTGAGCGCAGGGCGATCCGCAGGGCCGGCAGCGCGGCCCGCCGCTTCGGGCTCCGTCCGCCGCTGCGCCGCACGGTGGCTGGTGCGGCAACGCGGATGCGTGCGGCTCGACTGCAACGTCGCGGTGGGGAGCCCCGTGGCAACGGTGGACCGCTTCGCGTCAGTGGCCCATGGTTGAACGGCTACAACGGCGACCGGGTCGCGCGGCGGGGCTGGCGGCAGTTGGGGTTGCGCCGCAACCAGGACCGTCGCTGAGACAGGCGGCAGCGCGGGCCGGTTCAGAAGAACCGTTCCGGTCTACCGTCCCCGGCGTTTACTCTTTGTTCGAGGGTGGGCCAGGATAGTCATTGGTGACGATGACTATCACGCCGGCATCAGCGGCGGCGATACCGTCGAACCGCGGCTCGACCCTGAGCCGGAAACGCTGTGCCAATCTCTTCGCGGCGTCTTCCTCATCGGTTCCAGGCCGGTAGTAGACCGTTGTGGTCGCGATTATCCCCTGCGAATAGTTCGCTATCGCGGTCACGTTCCATCCGGCGTTCCTGAAATCCGTGGCAGCCTGGGCGGCCAGCCCTTTGACGGTGCCGTTGTTGTAGACGCGCACGGGAACGGCCGGGACCTGTCCCTCTGCCGGCCCCGGCGGGGCCTGGGTAGCCGCGGTGGTGGTCGTCGTGGGCGAGGCCGACGAGACCGTCGTGCTCGTCGGCGCCGCGGAGGTGGTGTGCGATGTGCTGACGGCCGCCGAGCTCGTCGGGGGTGTGGTCGTCACGGTCTTGGCCGCGTCGTTCGCGCCGCCGCTGGAGAAGAGCGACACGACTCCCATGATCAACGCGACCGCGGCCACCCCGAACAGCGCGAAGGCCGCGATGCGGGCGGGTCTGACCGAGGTTCCCGGTTCCATGGAACTCATCGCGGGCCGACATCCGGCAGCCGGGCGGCCCGGAGACGCTGCCTGCCGTCGCGCAGGCGGCGCAGACGGTTGACGAGCGCCGGCTCGGCCCGCATCGCCTCACGATCGTCCAGCAGCCTGTTGAGCAGCTGGTAGTAGCGCGTCGATGACATGCCGAACCTGTCCTCGATGGCCTGCTCCTTGGCGCCGGCTCGCTTCCACCACTGGCGTTCGAACGCCAGGATCGCTTGCTCGTGTCGGGTCAGGCCGTCGTCCGGCCGATCAGCCGGTACCAGGACTTTCGCGGCGTCCATCTGGTCCCTCGCCCCTCGCGGTCGCGGGAATCCCACTCGTGTCACTCCGTCCACCATTACATCACGTGATCTTCGCACCGTCCGACCCACGCCGGTCGCGGTCACCAAAGGACCCTATCGAGCCCCACCGACAATAATGATGATCTTGCATGCGCACTACCGGGTGGCGAACGACAACGGCGACGGTCACCACATTAGGGTCTCGTGGGTGGCGATTCATCCGATCCGAGTCGTCGGTGACCCGGTGCTGTCCCGGCCGACTCGTCCGGTCACGGACTTCGACGACGATCTGCGTGCGCTCATCCAGGACATGACGGAGACCATGCGCCGGGCCAACGGGGTCGGACTGGCGGCCAACCAGATCGGTGTGGACCTGAGGGTCTTCGTCTACGACTGCCCAGACGACGAGGGAACGCGCCACAGTGGCGTCGTGGTGAACCCGGTGCTGGAGACCTCCGCCCGCCCCGAGACGATGCCCGACCCGGACGAGGACCTCGAGGGGTGCCTCTCGGTGCCGGGCGAGTCGTATCCGACCGGGCGCGCGAGCTGGGCGAAAGTGTCGGGGTTCGACGGTGACGGCGGGCCCGTCGAGGTGGCGGGAACAGGGTTCTTCGCCCGATGCCTGCAGCACGAGACGGATCATCTCGACGGCCTGCTGTACCTCAGCCGCCTCGTCGGCAGACACGCGCGGGAGTCCAAGCGGATGCTCAAACGCAACGGCTGGGGCGTGCCGGGACTGTCGTGGGACCCCGCCACCAGCGAGGATCCGTTCGCCGACGACCACCAGAGCTGAGTTGCCGTTCTACTCTCGAGGCGTGGAATTCCTCGGCCCCGGTGGTTCGCCCGTTGTCGTCCTGGACGGCGGGTTGGCCACCGAGCTCGAGCGGCGTGGACATGACCTGTCCGACGCCCTGTGGTCGGCGCGGCTGCTGACCGACGCGCCAGCGGAGATCACCGCGGCCCACCGCGCGTTCTACGCGGCCGGGGCGCAGGTCGCCACGACGGCCAGCTACCAGGCCACCTTCGACGGGTTCGCGGCACGGGGCGTCGGTCCGGCCGACACCGAGCGGTTGCTGCGGCGCAGCGTCGAGTTGGCCGACGCCGCACGCGCCGAACTGGCCGGTGACGGCCACCGGCGTTGGGTGGCCGCCTCGGTGGGCCCGTACGGTGCGGCCCTCGCGGACGGCTCTGAGTACCGGGGCCGCTACGGGCGCACCGTGGCCGAGCTGACTGCCTGGCATCTGCCCCGTTTGGAGGTGCTCGCCGATGCCGTACCCGACGTGCTCGCCCTGGAAACGGTGCCGGACATCGACGAGGCGGAGGCGCTCGCGAGAGCCGTGTCCGGGCTCGGTGTTCCGGCGTGGTTGACGTACGCGATCAGTGGCGGCACGACCCGCGCCGGCCAGCCACTCGCCGACGCATTCGCCGTGGTCGCCGAGACGCCCGAGGTGATCGCGGTCGGCGTGAACTGCTGCGCACCGGCTGACGTCGGTCCGGCCATCGCGGCCGCCCGCACGGTCACGGACAAACCGGTGATCGTCTATCCGAACAGCGGGGAAACCTGGAACGGGGGATGGTGCGGCCCGTCGCGATTCACGGCAGAACTGGCCGTCAAGTGGGTCGCGGACGGCGCACGGGCAGTCGGCGGATGCTGCCGGGTGACTCCACACGACGTCGCCGAACTGAGCCGCGTGCTGGTGCGAGAGAACCGTTCGTGACCGACGCCTGCTGCCGCGGCCGCGTCTCGGCAGCCAGTATCCGCAGGTCGTGTTCACCGTCCATCCGGACCTCCCGTGCGCCACGGTACGCCGGGAAGCCTGGCCATCTCGGCGAGCGAATGGCACTCGGCCAGTTCCTCATACCGCTTGGCGAGGACGTAGGCCCGGATCCGCCGCGCCTGTTCGGCCCTTGGCGACTCTCCGATCAGCAGGAACGGAAGCGCCAACCGCCAGCCGTGCACGATCGTCTCCCGTTGCCGGTGCGGTGCCCGCAGCACGGTCCGCGCCACCCGCAGGGCGTGTTCGTTGCCGGTCATCCTCACCGGACGGCCCGCATGGTCCCACGCCCAGCGGGCCTCGTCGGCAATCCTGCACCGCAGGCAGGACATCACGCCAGTACCGAGCTCCGCGCCGCAGGCCGGGCACCGCACCAGGCTCATCGCCCAGTCCGTACACGTCCACGGATACCTGCCGACCTCGCCGGCGAGCACCTGTTCGGCGAGCCTGCGCTCATCGGCGCCCTCGGCTCCGACCTGTTCGGCCGCGAGCAGCGCCTGCCAGTCCACCAGCCACAGCCGGTCGGCGAACTCGGTACAGGGCCGGCAGGTCGGATAACCGCGTCCGGCCAGTTCACCACAGGCGGCGCAGGGCAAGACCTCGGTCGGGCGCGGGGCCCGCCGAGTGCCGGGCGGAAACGGCTGATCGACAGCCACGGCTCAGTAAGGTACGCCGTGATCGTCTCGCCCGTGCGCAAGACGATCAGTTTGCCGACAGCTGGGTGACAAGAGGTTCCGCGCCGCAGGCGCCGGCGAACGGTCCTTTTTCGTTACGCAACCAGAACACGCACCACGCGTCTTGGTGGTCGAGCGGGGATCAACCGCGGCAACCACTGGGGAAATTGGAAGGGCTGTCGGTGCGATGAAGCACGTCCGTAACACGACGATCAGAACCATCGTCCGTACCACCGCGACGGTGGCCATCGTCGGCGCGTGTGGCCTCGCGGCCACGGCCTGCACCCCTCAATCCGGGGCGCAGCCGTCTCCGTCCTCCAGCTCAGTGGGTTCGTCCGACGCTCCGGTCAGCTCGGCGGCTTCCTCCACCGGCAGGGCGACATCCGGTCAGCGTCCGCCGTCGACCGGGGTTCCCACGAACGCCAGGACAACCGTGCCGGGCTGCGGAGCCGGTTGTCACAGGGTGTTCACGGTGTCCGTGCCGGCAATCGGGAACCAGACCGACGGTGGTCACCTGGACGGCATGGAGTGGACCGGCCCCGACTACTCCCTGACTGGCCAGTTGGTCTACTGGGTCGACGGCAAGATAGCCGGCCAGAGTGGCATGTTCAGTCCGGATCCGCGGGAAGGACAGGGACCAATCGCCGGGGCCTGCCACGTGGCCGGCGAGGGACCGGACAGCTTGCGCTGTGTGGTGACCGGACATGCGGGCGCACACGGCAGCGGAGCCGTTCTGTTAACCCTCAACCGGGCACAGGGCATCCACATCCTGGACTCGGTGAATTCCGGGTCGGCGTCGGTCGCGCTGGCCGACCTCAACCACGACGGATTCTTCGACGTCGCCCTGCGGGAAAGCACCGACATTCCGGATCACGCGTCCGCACCGCAGTATTGGCAGACCTTCCTTGACCAGGACGGCAGGTTCTCCCGGACCGGCTGCACCAAACCCACGACGGACAACACTCCCGCGCCGACCGCGCCGGTGACCGGAACCTGCCCCCGCTGACTCCGAACCATCACAGTCGTGCCCGCGGGCACGACTGTCATCTCACCGAACCCTTTCATCGCCGGTAGCATGGCGGGCGTACACAACTCCATATTCCGCGGGAGCTCGCGCCATGGCGGGCTGAGAGGGCGGCTGGAGTCGATCACGGACCCGGTGCCGCCGACCGCCTGAACCTGTACTGGGTAATGCCAGCGTAGGGAGGTCTCATGTCGACACTGGACGGCCATGTCCGGCCTGTCGTCACCACCGGGTCCATCTCCGGATCGCACAAGGTCTACCTCAGCGACGAATCCGGCATCCGTGTGCCAATACGCCGGGTCGAGTTGACCAATGGTGAGCACCTGGATCTGTACGACACATCTGGGCCGTACACAGACGAAACAGCTGCCATTGATGTCCACAATGGACTTGAAGCGATGCGCGCGCCATGGATCGCCGGACGGAACCCGGTCGGCGGCGCGGTGACTCAGCTTGCGTACGCCAAGGCTGGCGTCATCACCGAGGAAATGAAGTACTGCGCACTGCGGGAGGGCGTCGATCCCGAAACCGTTCGCCATGAGGTCGAGATCGGGCGTGCGGTGATCCCGGTCAACCGGTGCCACCCGGAGTCCGAACCCACCGTCATCGGCAAGAAGTTCCTCGTCAAGGTCAACGCCAACCTCGGCAACTCAGCGGTGACCTCGTCCATCGAGGAGGAGGTGGACAAGATGGTGTGGGCGATCCGCTGGGGCGCCGACACCATCATGGACCTGTCAACTGGTCGCCGGATCCACGAGACAAGGGAGTGGATCCTGCGTAACTCACCGGTCCCTGTCGGCACCGTGCCGATCTACCAGGCACTGGAGAAGGTCGGCGGTGATCCGACGAGGCTGTCCTGGGAGGCCTACCGGGACACCGTCGTCGAGCAGTGCGAGCAGGGTGTCGACTACATGACCGTGCACGCCGGCGTGCTGTTGCGCTACGTGCCGCTGACCGCGAAGCGGATCACCGGCATCGTGTCGCGCGGCGGATCGATCATGGCGTCATGGTGCCTGGCGCACCACAGGGAGAACTTCCTCTACACACACTTCGAAGAACTCTGCAGGATACTGCGGGCCTACGATGTGACCTTCTCCCTCGGTGACGGCCTACGTCCAGGATCGATAGCCGACGCCAACGATGAGGCGCAATTCGCCGAACTGCGCACACTCGGCGAACTGGTGCACATCGCCCGCTCGCACGACGTCCAGGTGATGGTCGAGGGACCCGGACACGTCCCCATGCACAAGATCGCCGACAACGTCCGGCTCGAGGAAGAGGTGTGCGGCGAGGCACCCTTCTACACCTTGGGTCCGCTCGCCACCGACATCGCTCCGGCCTACGACCACATCACCTCGGCCATCGGCGCGGCGCAGATCGCCTGGGCGGGGACGGCGATGCTCTGCTACGTCACGCCCAAGGAACATCTCGGTCTGCCGGACAGGAACGACGTCAAGGCGGGGGTGATCGCCTACCGGATAGCGGCTCACGCGGCGGACCTGGCCAAGGGGCACCCGAGAGCGCGGGAACGGGACGACGCCCTGTCACGGGCGCGCTTCGAGTTCCGCTGGAACGACCAGTTCAACCTGTCGCTGGATCCCGATACCGCGAGGTCGTTCCACGACCAGACGCTGCCGGCCGAACCCGCCAAGACGGCGCACTTCTGCTCGATGTGCGGGCCGAAGTTCTGCTCGATGAAGATCTCCCACGAGATCCGCGCTCGTGGCATGCGCGACAAATCGGATGAGTTTCGCTCTTCGGGCGGGAAGGTGTACGTCGAGGTGGGGCCCCGCGCGTCG
>JAFAZC010000177.1 GCA_019239965.1 Kutzneria sp.
ACGCCGCCGAGGTGCTGGCGATCACGGGACGCCCGGTGTCGGATTCGGCGGATTCGGACCTGGTGAACGGGGCGGCTGCCGAGTTGCGCGCCCTCGGTCCCGTTGTGGCCATCAAGGCCGGCTCCGCTGGCGCGCTGGCGGTGGGACCGGACGGGACGGAAGCGGTGCCGGGAATGAGGACCGAGGTGGCGGACACCACGGGCGCCGGTGACAGTTTCGACGCCGGGTTCCTGACCGCGTGGCTGCGCGGGCTGCCGTTGCGGGAATGCCTACGTTGGGGGGTCGTGGCTGGTTCACTGTCGACTCGTGCGGCGGGTGGCACCGCGGCTCAGGTCAACCTCGCCGAACTCCTGGACGCGTTGTGATTGTCGCGGTCGCGGCCAGCCCGAGCGTCGACATGACATACGTGGTGAACGCTTTGACCCCCGGCGTCGTCCACCGGCCTCGTGCGGTGCTCCGCCTTGCCGGCGGCAAGGGGATCAACGTGGCACGGGCCGCCGGGCAGCTACGCGCCGCGGTGGCGGCCGTCGGCGTCGTCGGGGGCGGCGCGGGCCGTTGGATCGTGGACAGCCTCCGTGCGGAGGGCATCGCCTTCACCGCGGTGCCCGGCACCGCGGAGACGAGGACGTGTGTATCCATTGTGGACGTTGCTGACCGCTCGAGCACGGATGTTTACCCCGCGGCGTCTTCCCTGGGTGCCGGGGAGTGGGCCGCGTTGGAGGAGGCGATCACCAAGCTGGTGGCGCGGCGAGGACCACGTTGGGTCAGTGTTTCCGGAGCCTTTCCCACCGGTGCGCCCGATGACGCGGTGGAGCGGTTGACCGGCCTCGCGCACGGCTTCGGTGCCAAGGTGGCCGTGGACACCCATGGCGCCATGCTCGAACGTGCACTGCGCTCGAATGTCGACCTGATCAAGGTGAATCAGCTGGAAGCGGCCGGGCTGGCCGGTGAGGCCGACAGCACAGCCGGGCTGTGCCATGCGTTGGCCGCGCGTGCCGGGCGCGGCGCCCAGGTGGTCGTGACGGCCGGTGTCGACGGCGCATACACGCTGTCGCCGGGGGAGCCCATGTGTCATGTGGCGCCGAGTGTTCGTGGGGTCTATCCGGTCGGCTCCGGGGACAGCTTCCTCGCCGGACTCATGGTCGCGCTGTCGGCCGGGCGTGACACCGGGGAGGCCCTGCGGTTGGCCACGGTCGCGGCGGCTGCCAACTCACGTGTCCCCGGCGCCGGTCGACTTGACGCCAGCGCGCTCGCCGACTGGCAGTAAATCGTGGGCGACCGCACAGTGGACTTGAGTCGCCCATGCCACTAAGGTAGTTGTCGAACGCAACTAAACGTCGTTGGCTGGATTGGGGAGTCGCCATGACCGACGTCGCCACCGCACCGTCGTTTCCGATGCCGCGGGAATGTCCGATGCATCCGCCCGCCGAGTACGCGTCGCTGCGGGCCGACCGGCCGATCGCTCCCGTGACGATGGCAGACGGCCAGCGCGCGTGGCTGGTCACCAAGCACGAGTATGCCCGCACGCTGCTCGCCGACCCCAGGGTCAGTTCCAACCGGTCACACCCGGCCTTCCCCATAGTGGTGGACTCCGACCGTGAGGCGCTCGCCGACCCGGATCGCCCGTTCAACCGGACGATGCTCACTCAGGATCCGCCGACGCACACCGCTCGGCGCCGTGCGGTGATCACGGAGTTCTCGGTGCGCAGGGTGCAGGAGATGCGGCCGCGCATCCAGCAGATCGTCGACGAGTGCGTCGACGCCATGCTCGCCGACGGCGGACCGCTCGACCTGGTACAGGCCCTCTCGCTGCCGGTGCCCTCACTAGTCATCTGTGAACTGCTCGGGGTGCCCTACGCCGACCGAGGGTCCTTCCAAAAGGACACCAAGATGGTCCTCAACCGCAACAGCACCGTGGAGGAACGCTTCGCCGCGTCTGACCGCCTCAACCAGTACATGGACGAACTGGTCACCGCCAAGGAGGCCGCCCCCGGCGATGACCTGCTCAGCCGGCTGATCATCAAGAACAGGCAGGCCGTCACGCTGGACCACCTCGATCTCGTCGGGATGGCCTCGCTGCTGCTACTCGCCGGACACGAGACCACCGCGAACATGATCTCGCTGGGAGTGGTGGCCCTGCTGGAGCGCCCCGACGAGCTCGCCGAGCTGCGCACCAGCCCGGGACTGCTGCCACAGGCGATCGAGGAGATGCTGCGCTATTTCAGCATCGTCGACACGGCCACCTCCCGGGTGGCCCTCGCCGACATCGAGATCGGCGGGATCACGATCCGGGAGGGCGAGGCGTTGGTGATCGCGGTGAACGCGGCCAACTGGGACGACGAGGTGTTCGCCGAGCCGCAACGGCTGGACATCCACCGGTCGGCTCGCCACCATGTGGCGTTCGGGTTCGGGGTGCACCAGTGTCTCGGGCAGAACCTCGCCCGGCTGGAGCTGGAGATCGTGTTCGAAACGCTGTTCCGGCGGATCCCCGGGCTGCGGCTGACCGTGCCCGCGGCGGACCTGCCGTACAAGGACGATGCCGCCATCTACGGTATCCACGAGGTCCCGGTCACCTGGTGACGAAGGAGAGCGGAATGCGGATCAACGTTGACAGGGACCGTTGTGTCGGTGCCGGCCAGTGTGTGCTGGCCGCGGCGCGGGTGTTCGACCAGGATGACGACGGGTTGGTCACCGTGCTCACGCTGGACCCGCCGGCCGAGGAGGCTGACGCGGTGCGTGAGGCGGTGCATCTGTGCCCGTCGGGAGCGATCAGCCTGGTCGAATGAGCCCGTCGGAGCGGACGGGATAACGGACGCATGGGTGGCCACCACGAAGACCTCAGCCCGGGAACGGGACGGCGCGCGCCGCGGGCCTGGTTCACCTCGGATGCGGGCACCCTGAGCCTGAACGGCACCTGGCTGTTCCGACTTTCCGGGACGGCGGCGGCGGCGGAAGACTTCCTCGGTGACGAATTCACCGGCACGGGCTGGGCCGAACTGCCCGTGCCGTGCCACTGGCCACTGCGGGGGTTCGGCGCACCCGCCTACACCAACACCCGGTATCCGTTCCCTGTCGACCCGCCCCGCGTTCCCTCGGCCAACCCCACCGGTGACCACCGCCTGGTGTTCGACCTTCCGCAGGGATGGCGCGTCAGTGGCAGCGTTCTTCGCTTCGACGGGGTCGAATCCTGTCTGCGGGTCTGGCTGAACGGGGTGGAACTCGGCACCTCGAAGGGCAGCCGGCTCCCCGTCGAGTTCGACGTCGGCCCTGTGCTGCGCACCCGGCGCAACGTCCTTGCGGTGCGGGTGCACCAGTGGTCCTCCGGCAGCTACCTCGAGGACCAGGACATGTGGTGGCTGCCGGGGATATTCCGAGACGTCACGCTGATCGAGCGTCCGCTCGACGGCATCGACGACTTCTTCGTCCACGCCGACTACGCCGCCGAGACCGGTCAAGGCTCGCTGTGGATCGAGACTCGGTCCCCAGCCGTCGTGGATGTCCCCGAATTCGGCATCACGGGACATCCTGCCGGTCAGCGACTGGTCGTTGACGGGGTGACCCCTTGGTCCGCCGAGACGCCGAGGCTCTACCGGGGAACACTCCGCACGGAAACCGAACGGGTTCCGGTCGCCATCGGGTTCCGCACGGTGACCATCGAGGACGGACAGCTGAAGGTGAACGGCCGCGCGATCCTGTTCCGCGGGGTCAACCGGCACGAGCACGACCCCGACAGCGGCCGTGCGCTGAGCGTGGAGACGATGCGTGCCGATCTGCTCCTGATGAAGCGACACAACATCAACGCGGTACGGACGAGCCATTATCCGCCGCACCCGACGTTCCTCGAACTCTGCGACGAGCTCGGCATGTGGGTCATCGACGAATGCGACATCGAGACCCACGGCTTCGTGCACCTCGGCTGGCGGGGAAATCCCGCCGACGATCCGCGGTGGGCGCCGATGATGCTGGACCGGATGCGAAGAATGGTGGAACGAGACAAGAACCGTCCCAGCGTGATCCTGTGGTCGCTGGGCAACGAGAGCGACCGGGGACGCAACTTCGCCGAGTTGGCCGAGTGGACCCGGGAGCGGGACCCCAGCCGGCCGCTGCACTACGAGGGCGACCGGTCGTATCCGCATTCCGACGTCCACAGCCTGATGTACGCGTCGGTTTCCGAAGTCGAGCTGATCGGGCGGCGTGCGGAGGAAGTCCGCTCCGAGCCGGCCGAAACCGACGCCGAGGACCGTGTGATGCCGTTCCTGCTGTGCGAATACGCCCATGCGATGGGCAACGGACCGGGCGGACTGGCCGAATACCAGGAATTGTTCGACACCTACCCCAGCTGTCAGGGCGGCTTCGTCTGGGAGTGGAACGACCACGGTCTGCGCAGCCGCACCGCCGATGGCCGGGAGTTCTTCGCCTACGGCGGCGATTTCGGAGAACCTGTACACGACGGCAACTTCGTGATCGACGGGCTGCTGTTCCCCGACCGCACGCCGTCGCCGGCTCTCGCCGAGTACAAGAAGGTGATCGAGCCGGTGCGGATCACCGCAGATCCGGCCGCGGGCACCGCGGAAATCCGCAACCTGTACGACTTTCTCGACCTGTCGCACCTGGTGTTCGGTTGGGTGCTCGAGGTCGACGGCGAAACCGTCGGCAAGGGCGTCCTCACACTTCCGCCGGTCCCCGCTGGGCGGACAGTTCGGGTCCGGCTGCCCAACCTGCTCTCCGCGCACGTTCGCGGTGAGCGGTGGTTGACAGTGCGGGCCGTTCTCGGCGAGAACAGTCCATGGGCGCCGGCCGGCCACGAAGTGGCCTGGGCACAAGCTTTTCTCGGTACCAGCGGTCCTACACGCTACCAGCCTGCCGACGGTCCGGTGTATCCCTGCGATGACGGTGATGCCGTCCGCCTCGGCCCGGCGGTGTTCGACCTGTCCACGGGCTCGCTCACCGAGTTGGGTGGACTCACCGTTGACGGCCTCCGTCTTGACGTCTGGCGGGCCCCAACCGACAACGACCGCGGGTTCCCCGGGTTTGAGTCCGTAGCCGCGCAGTGGCGGGCGCATGGCCTCGACCGGATGCAGCACCGGATCGACGGTGTCGACGTCGGACCAGGCGCGCTTGTCGTCCGGACTAGGGTGGCCGCGGCCGGCGTTGGTTTCGGACTGCGGACGACGTACCGATGGACCGCGGATGCCGGTGCGCTTCTGTTGCGGCTGCT
>JAFAZC010000074.1 GCA_019239965.1 Kutzneria sp.
CGCGAAGGACCCGACGCAGGATCCGATCGATGAGCCCCGGCAGCCGGAGCCGGCATGGCAGCCGCTGGCAAGTCCGTCTCCGGGCAACGGTCTGACCGGGCACGACATGGGTGGCGGCGGTGTTGCCGGAATCGTGCCAGACCAGACGGGTTTCCAGCCGACTCCTGGATCCACCAGCCATGAACACAGCGCCAAGCGTGTCAGCGATGGCGTTCCCGGGCTGCCGAGCACCTCGCCCGACTGACCTCGTTGACGGCCGCTGGGTAGAGTTCTGCCCAAATCCGGCCGTACGGAGCTGATCCGGGCACGAGGATGCCTCAGTGGCTTCCCGTTGCAGCCACGGCGATCGCGTCGAGCACGTCCTCCCGATCTGTCGTGTCACACGGCAAGCCTCACCCCGAGTCCCGGATCTTCCCGACCTGCCGACCGCGCCCGGTCAGGTCGGGGGCTGGCCCCGACGTCGCGTTGCCCCTGCGGCGTCGGGGCTCCACCACCGCGGTCACCGATGACGACTGTCCGGCACTACGAGGGGCAGAGCCGGGAAGCCGTCACGAGTGACCAGCCGAGATGCGCTGGACGGTTCGAGAACTCGAGCGGACCTCAACCGTCCAGCGCTCTCTTTTTTTGCTTGTCACGCAACAGGAATTATATCGTCCACTATGGACGAATGTTCGGCATCGCCTATCGCGGACAAAGCACTGCTGAGCCGTTGTGCCGCATCACGCAATGCCTCGACAGGCTGGGTGTACGGCAGCCGCAACCACCGTTCCAGACCGCCGTACACGGCAAAGCTCGACCCCGGCGCTACCCTCACCCCAAAGTGTTCTGCCACAACGGCGATGCGCGTGCTCACTGGAGCATCGAGCCGGCACCACAGGCAGAGTCCCCCTGCCGGATTTCGAAAAGTCCATCCAGGACAGTGCTCGCCAATCGCCGCTGCCAATGCGTCACGACGTTCGACAACCTCCAGTCTTCGCCTCCGTAGCAACGGTTCCGGGTCGGCGAGCAGCTCGGCGAGCACCAGCTGCTCGAATACCGGTGTGCCCAGATCGATCGCGGATCGGGCACTAACCAGACGGTGGACGAGTTCGAGCGGGCTTCGAATCCAACCGAGCCGAAGACCGCCCCAGTAGGCCTTGCTTGCCGAGCCGATACTGATGACGGCATCGTCGCCGTAACTGGCCGTGGGCGGAGGTCCGTCGAGTGGATCGCCCTCGAGGTCCAGTTCGACCGTTGTCTCGTCGATCACGGCAGGAACACGGTTCTTGCGGAGAACGGTGACCAGCCGCCGCCGGTCGCCGGCATCCATTCGCAGTCCAGTCGGGTTCTGGAAGTCAGGCTGCAGAAAGGCGAGCCGCGGTGCGGACTGACGCAGAGCGGCGTCGAGGGCGTCCAGGTCCCAGCCTTCGTCGGTCATGGCAACCGGAACGGGAAGGGCGCGTGCCGCCCTTATCGCATTCAGGGTGTTGGGGTAGGTGGGCTGCTCGACGACCACACGGTCGCCAGGTCCGGCAAGCAGCATCAGGACGAGCGCGAACGCATGCTGAGCACCGGAGGTAATCACGATTTGATCCTGAGCAGTTGGTAGACCGCGGCGTTCGTAGTGCCGCGCGACACGCTGGCGCAGTACCGCCAGGCCGCGCTGGTGGTATCCATGGTCACTCAGGTATGCGGGTAGCTGGGCACGGGCGGCGTCGACAGCGGCTACCAGCTCGCGCGGGGCCGGCAGTGCGGCGTGCGCCAGGTCGAGCATTCGGGATCGGGCTTCCAGCTCGACAGGGGTGGACATTCCCTTGCCGGGCAGCGTTATCCAGGAACCGGAGCCGCGGCGGCTTGCGACAAAACCGGCCTGGCGCAGCTGCTCCAGCGCCGCGGCGATCATCGTGCGGCTGGCGTTCAACGCCCGCGCCAGTTCACGCTCGGCCGGCAGCCCGGTTCCGGCAGCCAGACGTCCGTCCAGTACCAGCATGCGCACGGCCTCGGCGAGGTCTGAGGAGGCCTTGCGGGGCCCCCGTCGTCGCCACTCACCCAGTTGGCGAGTCAACCGGTCGGCCCCTATCTGGCCGGCCCGCGGAATAGTGAGGTCCACGCAGCCAATTCTTCACAATTGGCCTTTGAAGTAAAGGCCAATTGTGAAGACACTCGACTCATGGCATTACGTCTGGATCCCGTGCCCCTCCGGGTTCGCCCCGTGCGCCGACTGCCTCAACTGGTCGTCGGCCTGGTGCTCTACGGCGCCAGCATGGGTCTGCAGATCAGGGCGAACCTGGGGCTGGATCCGTGGGACGTGCTGCACCAGGGGCTGACCAGGCTGATCGGCGTGCTGAGTTTCGGAACCGTCACCCAAGTGGTCGGGCTCGCCGTGCTGCTGTGCTGGATCCCCCTGCGGCAGCGCCCCGGGTTCGGCACCGTGGCCAACATCGTGCTGATCGGGTTCGCGGTGGACGCCACCCTGGCCGTACTGCCCGCATTGGACCAGCTGGTTAGCCGGGCCGGCTACCTCGTCGCCAGCATCGTGCTCAACGGGGTGGCTTCGGCGACGTACGTGGGAGCCCGGTTGGGTCCCGGTCCGCGGGATGGACTGATGACCGGCCTGTACCGCAGGACTGGCTGGTCACTGCGACTGATCAGGACCGCGATCGAGGTGGCTGTCCTGCTGGTCGGCGCCTTGCTCGGGGGCACGGTGGGGATCGGGACCGTGCTCTACGCGGTGTCGATCGGGCCGCTGACCCAGTTCTTCCTGCGGTGGTCGATCTGGAAGGACCGACCGAGGGCGACCAATGACATCACGGACGCAGCAGACAGTCGGTGACCACGGACCAGCCCTGATCGATGTCAGACCTGATGATTCCGCCGGTCGACGCACTACTGTCCGGGGCGTGCGCAAAGTCGATGTCCCCACAATTCAGGTGGCGGAACGACCTGGAACAGGCCTGAACGGCGCGCCGCGGCCCACCGAGGACAGGGTAGTCGTGCTGCCGAACGCCGTGGTTGTGTTGGACGGGGTCACCTCACGGAGACCCGCGAGCCGGAACGGAGGCTGGTACGCCAACCAACTCGGTGAGGAGATCGGGCGACGACTCGCGGGGGAGCCGTCCGCGGACCTCGTGGCGGTGTTGGCTGACAGCATCGAGGCCGTGACCCGGGCCCACCGGCTGGTGCCGCGCGACTCACCGTCGAGCACGGTCGCCATTCTGCGGTGGTCGGAATCGACGGTTGACGCATTGGCCCTTGCCGACAGTCCGGTCGTGGTGTTCACGCCCGAGCCGCGGGTGCTCGCGGATGACCAACTAGCCCGGCTGCGGGCCAGCGGTGGCGACGTGGTCGGACTGCGCAACGTCGAAGGTGGCTTCTGGGTCGCGGAGGCCGATCCGTCGGCGGCACGTCATGCCGCCACCGCGAGCTGGCCGGCCGACCAGGTGCGCGCCTCGCTGGTCGCCACTGACGGAGTGGCGTGCGGGGTTGACGACTACGGACTGTTCGACTGGCTGGCGGTGTTGGAACTAGCGGAGCGGAGTGGACCCGACGCCGTGCTCGCGGAGATCCGGGCCGCAGAGCTCGCCGATACCGACTGCCGACGTTGGCCCCGTTCCAAGACCCATGACGACCAGACACTGGCTGTGATCCGGTTCCGCCCGTGATCCGCGGTCACTAGAGCCGGCGTGGCGTGGCCAGCGAGCGAAGTGCCGGGGCAACGGGTCTCCCCATGAGGAAACGGTCGACCGCACCCGCATCCAGCGCGGTCCGGTACACCGCCAGTGCCTCACGCACCGCGTTCGCCGTGTGCTCGATATCGGTTTCGGTATGCGCCGCGGACACTACGAAGGACTGTCCGAGCACGCCTCGTCGGAGGAGCTCCTGCAAAAACAGGGTTCGGAACTCCTGTGACGGGGCACCGTTGCCGTCCTTGGTGATGAACAGCAGGCAGGACGGGCGTCCCACCGCGGAGAAATGGTCCGCGATGCCCAGGTCGTTCGCCGCGGCGTTCACCTGTGCTGCCAGCGCCGCCCCACGCCGCTCCATGGTCCCGATTGGGTCACCCTCCGTGTAGGCCGTCACGACGGCCCGGAACGCGGCCAAGGACACGGTCTCCGCTCCGTGTGTGGTCGACAACAGGAACACCCGCGGCGAATCCGTGCGCAGTCCGCCGAGCTCCATCAGCTCCCGGCGACCGGCCAGTGCGGAGATGGGAAATCCATTGCCCATTGCCTTTCCCCAACAAGAAAGGTCAGGCTTCACCCCGTACAGCCGCTGGGCGCCGCCCGCGGACCATCGAAATCCGGTGATCATTTCGTCGAAGACGAGGACCACCCCGTGCTTGTCGCACAGTGACCGCACTCCCTCGAGGAAACCCGGATCCGGTTCCGCCAGCGCTGTAGCTGCCTCGAGCACAACGCACGCGATTCGTCCACTATGGACTTCGAGCTGCTCGCGGAGCGAGTGAAGGTCGTTGAA
Organism: Kutzneria sp.; assembly: GCA_019239965.1. Taxonomy (GTDB): domain Bacteria; phylum Actinomycetota; class Actinomycetes; order Mycobacteriales; family Pseudonocardiaceae; genus Kutzneria. Next base: position 4,456 of record JAFAZC010000074.1, read on the forward strand.
GCGGAACTTGACGGTCTGTCGCCTGGTCGAGTCCGGTACCCCGGCGTTCATCCCGACCGTGCCGATGAACCAGTCGTCGACGGAGAAGAAGGGCTGGTCACAGATCGCCACCATGTCGCGCCCGGTTGCCGCGCGAGCCAGTCGGACGGCCGCCGTTGTGGCGTCCGACCCGTTCTTGGCGAACTTCACCATGTCGGCCCCGGGAACGAGGCTGAGGAAATCCTCTGCCGCCTCCAGTTCGAGCCGGCTCGGCCTACTGAAGCTGATCCCATGCTCGAGTGCGTTCCGCACCGCGTCGAGCACCGGCCGATACGCGTGCCCAAGCGTGACCGATCGCAGTCCCATGCCGTACTCGACGAAGCAGTTGCCGTCCGCGTCCCAGACTCGGCTTCCGCTTCCCCGAACGATCACCGGTGTCATGTCTTCCGGGTACTGGTCCGACGCCCGTGCGTACGTATGCGCACCACCGGGGATCAGTTCGTGTAGTCGTCGCTGCAGACGAACGGACTCCTCGAACCCATTGCCACCACTCGGAGATCTCATCGGTGGCCCGGCAAGACCTCGGACTCGGTGAGCGCAGCCGCGATGACCGCGCCGGCGGCGCCGGGATCCTGGCCCGAGACCCAGTCGAACACGTTGGCGTCGTCTGGGCGCAGTGACCATGCCGCGACCGCCTCGGCGATGGCGTTCGAGTCGTTCGCGACGATCCATGGGCCAGCTGGGTCGACGGCTTCAGCCAGTTCGGGCGGGACCACCGAAACCACCCCGTGTTCCGCGGCCTCGATCATCTTGACGCTGATGCCCGTGCTGGCGCCGAACCTGGGCACCACGAGCAACCCTGTGCCGGCGTAGAACTCCGCCTCGTCGGCCACCCAACCACTCGAAAGCACTCTGGGATGGTTCGCGAACGCTTCGGTGCCACGGCCGGCGAGCACATAGTCAACGTCCACGCCGAGCCGGTAGAGCGCCTCGTGGACCGGACCGAGCAGTGCACGGAGGGCGACGGCGTTCGGTGGCCAGCTTGCCTTGCCGATAAACCCGACCGTCCGTGGCCGCATTCCCTTTCGTTCGACCCGTGTCATGACAGGCAGCGGCAGTGTGTCCGTGTGGATGTTCCAGGACGCCAGCCTCACTCTGTCTGTTCTCGACAGCGCGAATACCTTGTGCGGCAGGCTGAGAAGCCGACGCTCGGCACTTCTGAGTCGAGGCCGTTCACCAAGGAGCCGCAGTGGTGCCGGCGAGTGTTCCTCCGCGATCGCCGATTCCACGTTGTGCGCGATATGTGCCGCGACCTCGATCCCGGCGGCTTCGGCGAGCAGGAGCGCGGGCCATCCGCTGGTCACCACTGGTTTTCCGGCAGCGCGTTCACGGAGCAGCTCAACGGCCCTTGGCCACCCGCCGAACACCGTGAACTTCCTGGAAAGGTAGGGCTCAGTGCTACAGAGCATTCCCACGGCGATCCGAAACAGCCCAGCACGGCTGGACCGCATCTCCAATGGCACAGCACCCGCGGAAACGCCGGTGTACCCGTGTTCGGTCCATTCTCCTTCCGGACCGGTGACACTGATCAGGTCGACCGACATTCCGGTGTCTCGAAGGGTTTTGTGCAGCCGACGATCAACCCATCCGCCGCCGCCGAGCTCTCTGCGTCCTGGCGGATACGCGGTGACGAAGCAGACTTCCGGCGTCATCGCGACCTGCCGCACAGGAAGTCGACGCCGGCACCGACGAGTACCCCGCAGATCACCGGGATGGTCTTCATGTAGCGGCCGGAAAGCCGTCTCGGTTCGCGGAGCAGGCGGTGGAGCCATTCGAGCCCGAGCCGCCGCCACAGCTCCGGCGCGCGAACCTGTTCCCCGGCAACGAAGTCGATCGCGGCACCGACGCACAATGTGACACCCGGACCCGAACTACGCAGCCAGAGATCGGCGAACAGCTCCTGCTTCGGTGCGCCCAGACCGAGGAACAGCAGTTGGACACCGGCTTCGGCGACGAGGGCTGCCATCTGCCGGCATGCCTCGTCGTCCCGTTCAAATCCCATGGGCGGCGAGTGGGTCAGTGTGACCTTCAGCCCCGGGTACCTCGCGGTGAGACGCTGAGCGGCACGGGCGGCCACGTCGGGCTTACCCCCGACGAGTCCCACCGTCAACCCGCTGCTCGCCGCGTGACGGCAGAGAGACGGAAGCAGATCAGCGCCTGTCACCCGGCCACTGGCCTTGGCGCCGCGCCACTTCATCGCCAGAACCACTGGCCACCCGTCGGGCAGCACCAACTCCGCGCGCCGGTACACCGTCACCAGAGCCGGCTCCCTGCGCAGCAGGTCGAGATGCTGACCATTGGGCGTCACAACCACGGCACGCTGCCCGGACCGCGCGGCCGCCAGCTTGAGCACCTCGTCACTGGCCCCGGCGAAATCGAGATCGTGCACCCGCACCGGTCCGACCGGCAGTGTTGTCATCGTCGTCACCGGTTCTTCCCCTTGCGCGGAGGGATCAGGGTCGTACATGGAAATCAGGCCTTCACGGGAGTGTCGAGCGCCAGGGTCAGTCGGTCTCCCCGGGCCAGCCAGCCAACGGTCACCACGATCGCCGTGACCGCACCGCCAACAAGGAGATACGGCAACGTGCCGTGCACGATGAGAGAGAGGAACAGCAGTGTCGCGACGGTGATGACGGTGAACAGCACCGGCAAAGCCAGGCCGCGCAGGAGCACGTGAACCCGAACACCAGCTCTCCGTAGTCCCCACACGTGCACTGGAAGCGCCACGAGACACGCGACCACAGCCACTGCCCAGCCCATCCCGACTAGCCCCCACCGGGCCGTGGCGGTGATCGCCGCCGGAACAAGTGCGAACAGCCAGATCACTTGCACCAGTACCGAGGAGAGTGCCGAGCCTGCCGTGATCATCAGGTTGAACACGAGGTCGGCCAGAACACGTGCGATCGCGGCGACCGCGAGCCCGGCCAGCACCGGCGCCGCTGGCGCCCACTTGTCACCGTAGACAACGTCGACGACCTCTGGCGCGAGCAATGCCAGTGCCGCGCCGGCGGGCAGCACCGCCATCGCTACCATGCCGATCACGGCGGAAGCGGCCTTGTCGAGGTCGACACCGGCGTCTCGGGCCCGGGAAAACGTGGCCAGCCCGACCCGCTCGATGGTCGTCGTGACCACCGAGGCTGGCCAGCTCGACACGTTCGATGCCAGGTAGAAAAACCCCAACGCGGTCGCGCCGAGCATTCGTCCGGTGATCGTCTGTGGCGCGTACTGGAGCAGCACCATCAGAATCGAGGAGACCACAACGGCGCCACCGTATCTGATGACCTCCTCGGTGTGTTTCCAGCTGATCCCGAACCTGGGCACCTGCTTCGCGACGACCAACAACAGCACTGTCACCACCACGGTGCCGCCGACATGACCGATCACCAACGCCCATGCGCCGAAACCGGCAGCCGCCAGTGTGGCGGTCAGCACGAGGTTGGCGACCAGACCGGAGGCGTCGGCGATCAGCCGGCGAGCCTGTCTCAGGTTCCTCGTGAGCAGCGCCCCCGGCACGGCGGCGAACCCGTCCAGCAGCACGTTGAGGGACAGTACCCGGATGAGGCCGGCGGCCTGAGGTACGCCGAGTCCCGATGCGAGCAGGGACGAGGTGAGCAGGCACACACCGTATACGGCACAGGCGCCGCCGACCGAGATCGTCCACACCGTCGGCAGCAACCGACGAACGTCGCCCTCGTGTCGCACCAGAGCGGTAGCGGTACCAAAGTCGTTGAACGTCAACAACATCGTCTGTACCACCAGAGCTGTGGTGTACAGCCCGAATTGTTCGGGGACGAGCAACCTCGCGAGCACGACGCCGACCGCGAAGGTCGCGAGCCTGGAGAAGACGGTATTGATCAAGCTGAAACGCAGGCCAAGCTTGACCCGGCCGGACAGCGCGCCCTCCTTGGGCGCGTCCAGCGGATCTCCGATCGGACTCGCTACGACCGACGGTGAGCCTGTGAGCGCAAGCGCTACCGTGCTCGATCGTTCGCCCCCGCACTCATTCACGTCTGGTCAACTCCGATCGCTGTTCCGTCCCAATCGGTGAAGTAGCTACCGCTGTGCACGAGATAGTCCACCGTGGGGACGGCAAGATGCTCGACCCGAAGCTTGGCGGACATTCTGTGTACGAACTCCCAGTCCTCGCGGGGATGCAGCCATTTCGGCCGCGCCCACGGGTCGAACCTGATTCCAGGAAGGCGCCTGAGAACGACGGAGTTGATATCGACCCAGGCGTCATCGCGATGTACCGCACGATTGAACGGACGACTGAGAACATCGAACTCGCTGCCGTCAGCACGGAGCCTGCGCAGCGCGGTGTAGACGAGGCCCGCACCGGCTCGAAGCGCTGTCACCGATTGTTCGAGGTGATCAGATCGCCAGATGTTGTCATCGTCCAGGAAGGCCACGAACTCCGACCTGCTCAATCGCATAGCCACGTTCCTGGCCAGTCCGGGACTGCGGTGGTTGCGTGACAGGGCGACCGGAACGAT
>JAFAZC010000017.1 GCA_019239965.1 Kutzneria sp.
GTCCTCGGCTTCCTCCAGTGCCTCTACCGCCGCAGCTCCGGCGGTCGCAACATCGGCCGGGACCACTGCGGCGACCGGCTGACCGTCACGGGTCAAGTACACCACCTGACCATCGACCGCAGCGTCCACCGCCTCCGCAGGCGCACCAGTGTGCGGAGGTAGCTCGAACGCGTGAGCTGCTGTCATGCCTCCAGCATACGACCAGAACTTGCAACCTTGCGGACAACCTTCCGAACTTGCTGCAACCTCGCTACGGCGTTGCGTGTCGGCCTGTCGGACAAGGAGCAGTCTTCGGCCGTGTTCACACTTTCTTCTCGTCATCAAGGCGCGCCGCCGTCGGCGGCGCGCTGGTCACCATGGCAAGTTCGCTGTCTGGCCGCTGCGGGAAGGGCACGCGGCGGGGACCCCGGCTGGCGCCGACCCCGCGCGACCCCTCCCGCAGCGGCCCAGCGCACGCCAGTCCGCGCGGCACCGACGGCGCGCAGGTCGACGAGTTCCAGTAGAGCCAAGTCCGACGATCGCTGAGGGTGGTCGTCTTGCCGAGTTGGTTTCGGCGATCGACTGCCGCGCCTATGGACAGCTCTCCGCGCGGAGCGCTCCGATCAGCCCATAGGCTTACCAATGGGCATGCAGGTCCGGCGAGGCTCTCAAGCCGAGAGCGTGACAAATGGTGTCCAGAGTTCGATTACCAGGCGTGAAACGAACGCCAGCTCGACCGCGAAAGCATACACCAGTACACCGCCGCAATCGTTCACTAGCAGGAGCGACGCGCCTCGGCATGCGACCGCGTACTCATCGGCGGCGGTCATCCAGGTTGCTATGGGGAACGCTACGGGGTATGCGTGCTGCATTTGGCTGGGACGGTTGGTCCAGGGTAGCTGCGCTAGCGACGGCGGTGGCAGCAGTTGGTGCACTAGTATTCACAGCGCAGTCACTAAAGGCTACGCAAAGTCAATTTGGACTCTCCGAACAGGGACAACTCACCGATCGATTTGGCAAAGCCGTCGAACAACTGGGTTCCGACAAGCTTGACGTGCGACTTGGAGGAATATACGCCCTGGAGCGACTAGCGCGCGATTCCGAACGAGATCAACCCACCGTAATCGAGGTGCTAGCGGCTTTTGTTCGAAACCATGCTCCTATGGCGATATGCCCTATGTTCGCGACGCGCAGTGACGTACACCCAGAGATCGATGTGCAGGCTGCGCTGACAGTGCTTGGCCGCCGTGACACTGGCCAGGATGGAGATCTTAAGTCTATCGACTTGAGTCGTACGTGTCTATATGGCGCGAATCTTAAGGGCACCCATCTTGCAAACGCATCTTTTGCAGGCTCAAGCCTTGTGATGGCACAAATAACCTATGCATTTGCCGCGATCACGAAGTATACCGATGGAACAATTACGCGGCGTTATGAGGGTGCGGACCTAGAGTCCGCTAACTTCACCGATGCTAATCTCACAGCGGCCAACCTGATTCACGCTCACCTTTCGGCCGCTTATTTTCAAGGTGCTAATCTAAATCATGCTAGTCTAAGTGGGGCCGACCTCGACGTTGCCCAACTTATTCATGCCGATCTCACTGGTGCCGATCTCAGTCAAGCTAACCTCAGCTACGCTAATCTCACTGGTGCGAATCTTGCTGACGCGAATCTCGCCCATGTCGACCTCGCTAGGACTGTTGGACGTTGATCGGCTGCTTCCTGATCACGAAACCCGTCTGACGTTGCTCGACGGTACGCCGGCGCGACAGGCCTTTGTTGCGGGTAGTTCGGGGCGAAGGGAACGCCGGTACGATATATGAGCTGAACCCAGCGCGCACGTAGGTGCGTGTGAGGTTTGGGTTTGGGGCGCAGTGCCAGGTGTCACCCAGGGCAATCGACGGTAAACGACATAGACTAACCCTGTCCGGTGAGCAGTCGATTGAGTGGATTTCCGTTGTGTCGTAAGGGAATCCGCGGCAACAACAATCGATGGGACGAGTGTTCAAGTAATCGCGGGGTTGTTGGTTCGAGGAGGCGCAACCGGCTCGGGCCCTGGTAAGGGCGACTGCGGCGCAGGCAGCTGTGCCGTGTGTTGGCAGCGCGAGGGAGTGTTGACGCTTCGGTCGCGGAACATGTGCGGAACACGCGAGCCTCCAAGATGGTTTTGAGTAGAACTCGCGGGTCGACGGGCTGACGGTCTGGGTGGCAAGTGCTGCACCATGGAACTCCAGGACTGAACCCCCTCCGATCGCGGCCGGCGTTGGGCCTGCTGTGGGTCAACCCTCGTAGATGGTGCCTGCTTCGACGAAGCACAGCGAGTTGCCCCACGGGTCGTCGGCGTAGAAGGACCGCTCGCCCCAAGGGCGGACGGTGATCTCGCCGCCAGGTTGGCCGTGTACGTGCTCGGTCGACAGGCAGCCGAGTCGTGTGGCACGGACGAAGACCGCATCGAGGTCGCGGACGGTGAAGTACAGCGACTTGGGCAGTGGGGCGACCGCATGGTGCCGGGAGACGTCGAGGACCTGGAGGGTGACCGAGCCGCAGGTGAAGTAGTAGCGCTCGCCGGCCTGCTTGCGGCCGAGAACGCCGAGCAGAGTCGAGTAGAACGTGAACGCCTTGTCTATGTCTCCGACTTCGACGGTAAGGCGGAACAGGGTCGGTTCGTCGTGCTGCTCGACGCCCGGATTCGAATCCGTCATGGGTTGTCTTCCCGTTGTCGTTGGCCACCATGGTCGGGTTTGGAGAACCAGTCGAGCCAGTCGGCCGCCAGCTCGATGCGCTTGCGGTTCAGCCGATAGGTCCGTGTCCGGCCGTGCCGCTGGTTGGTCACCAGGCCGGCGTCTTCCAACACCTGCAGATGACGGGAGGTCGTCGGCCAGGAGTGCTCGAACATCCGCGCGATGTCGCCCGCCCCCATCGCGCCTCCCTCGAAGTAGAGGGTGATGAGGATCTGCCGCCGGGTCGGATGGGCCAACGCGGCGAAGACTCCGTCGTAGATGGATATATCGCGCACGGACAACTATTAGCAATGCCGCTAATAGTTGTCAATCTTGGACATCGTGAACGGCTGTCGCGAGTTCGGCGATGCGGCGAAGTTCCGCGAGGTGCCCGGCGAGCGCGTCGCGGCCGGCGGCCGTGAGCGTAAGCCATGTGCGGATATGTGAGCTCCGAGTGGCTTTCGTCATGGTCACGTAGCCCGCGGAGTTGAGAACCTTGACGTGCTTGCTGAGCACGGATTCGCTGACCCCCAAGGTCTCCCGCACGGTCGAGAACTCCATCGAGTCGACGGCGGCGAGCATGGCGCAGATCTGTAACCGCCTGGGGGCGTGGATCAGTTCGTCGAAGACGGCCTCGCTCACTGGTCACCGCAGTTCTTTGTGCAGGATCCGCTCGGCGTGGAAACCCCACGTGATCATCAGCACGCCGATCAGTGTGCCGGAGAGAACCAATGGCCAATATGTCCGCACCGCGATGTCGACGACGAGTCCGGCCACGAAAAGAAGGAGGAACGCCGTCGTGTACAGGCCGCCCAGTCTGCGAACGCCTGGGGTGGCGTAGTACCGATTGAGCGAGATTCCGGTGGAACGCTTGAGTGCCCACGTCAGAATGGCTGGCGCCACGATGGCTCCGACAATGGGACCGATGGTGACGAAATCGCCCCGCAGGCTGATTGAGGCAATGCCGAGTCCCGGGAAGACTCCCATGCCGACGTGGTACCACCAGGGGGCGGCGGCGCGGCTCACGGCGCGAACGCGGGCGTTGGCGGCACTCGCCAGGGCCTCGCGGGCGGCAGCGGGGTCGAGGTTCTCGGGCTGAGACGCACTACTTTCCATGATGGCAAGTGTACATTTACTTTCCGTCGTGGCAAGTGGAGGCGGCGAGTCCCAGAGCCTCAGGTGTCGAGCAAGGCGCCAATCTTGAGCACGGTGTTCCAGTTGCGGCCGGTCACGGTCACCTTCCAGTGCTTGTCCGCGAACTGCCTGAGATCGGGCGCCTCGAGCACGCCCTGCCGGCACCATTGGTAGATCACCCGGTCGCCGAGCCGGATGTTGTCCGGATCCAGCGTGGTGGGGTCGTGCACGGCGACCAAGTCCGGATCGAGCGGGGCGGAGGTGAAGACCGCCATGAACCTCGAGCCGTCGGACGCGGCTTCGGGGAACGGGTTGGCCTCGATCACCTCGTGTATGTCGACTCTGTCGCGAATGAGGCACCGCACCGACTGGCCGAGCTTCTGGTCGATCGCGGCCTCGATCCTCTTGGCCAGTTCGTCCGGTCCAGTGCCCTCCGCGGCGAACACCGCGTTGCCGCTGTTGAGCAGGGTGCGCACTCCGGAGAGTCCGAGGCCGGCCAGCAGTTCCCGCAATTGGGCCATCGGCACCTTCTTGTTACCGCCCACGTTGATGCCACGCAGCAGGGCGACGTACTTGGACATGAACGGACCGCCCTCAGAGGTCGAAGTGCAACGTCAGAGTGTGGTCGGGCCGCAGGTCGGCATGCCCGGTGATGCCGGCGAGCTCCCCAGTGCCCGAGCCGGCCAGGATCGCCACGGTCTGCGTGCCTGTCCCAGCGGCCATGGTGGCCGAGTGCAGCAGCACGAAACTGCCTTTCCGCTCGCCAACCGTGCCCTCGAAACGCTCGACGCCAATGTACGCCGCGCAGCCGCCGTCCGGCGTGCCGAACATGGTCGCCTCGACCACGCCGGCGCCGGTCAGCTCACCGGTGAACGTCTTGGCGAACCGATTTCGGACCACCGTACCGCCCTCCCAGTCGACCGGGAGGGAATCGCTGAGTTCGACGGTAAACGCACAGTCCGCGTGTTGAGGCATGGTTCGCTGCTCCTCACTGGCATCGAAGTGGTCGGCTCGATCGTATGTGCTGGTCATGGGTCTGGCTTGAACAAACGCGACAGCACGCCAGACCTACGATGGCCCGGTGGTGGAGTCCATGCAGACCGACACCCGGGGCATCGTTTGGCCGGCCGCCGGTCCGCGATGGTTCACTGACTGCGGCCATGTAACTGCGGATTAGGCTGTCGAAACGTGACGACGCTACGGCTGGACTGGGGCACCAGCTACGAGGTGACCGTGCTCGACCTCGGGCTGGCCTGCTGCGGAGTCGAGGTGATGGCCGCGCTGGAGGGCCGCCTGGACCTGCTCGCTCCCGCCAACGCGCGTGTTTCAGCGGAGGCGGCAGAGGGCGCACTCGGCACCGTGCACGTTCTGATCGTCTCCGGCACGGTGACCGATGTGATGTTGCCCGCTGTGGTGGCGGCGTTCGAGGCGATGCCCGAGCCCCGTTACGTGATCTCGGTGGGTGCCTGCAGCAATACTGGTGGCCCCTACTGGGATTCCTACAGCGTGACCAAAGGCATCGACCAGATGCTGCCGGTCCATGTCGCGGTCCCGGGCTGCCCACCGAGGCCGGAGGCCGTATTGGACGGCCTCGTGGCCCTGCACGAGCTGGTGACCGCCAATGCTCCGGTCTCAGGGGAGGCGGTGTCATGATTCCGGGCAGCACGGAACTGGCCACCCGAACGAGCGGTCTGGTGGCGGAGGCGGTGGTCCGGACCGCGTTCGGCCAATCATGGGCCGAGGTGCCGATCGCACGATGGCGTACCGCTGCCCAGGTGGCCCGCGACGAACTCGGCTGCCTGATGTTCGACTGGCTGGGTGTCGAGGACGCCGGCCGTCCTGGTGACGTCGGGCGATGCCACGCGGTGCTGCTGCACGTCGTGGATCCGGTCGGCCGGCTCGGTCTTCTGCTGCGCACCGAAGTGACCGGGGAACAGGTGTTGCCGAGCCTCGCTGAGGTCTGGACAGGTGCCGGCTGGCACGAGCGTGAGGCCGCTGAGATGTTCGGGCTGGCGTTGGCCGATGAACCGGACCCGGCGAGGCTGTTGCTGTCGGCTTCGTTCGCCGGCCACCCGCTGCGTAAGGACTTCGTGCTCGCCTCTCGGGTGGTCCGGCCGTGGCCGGGCGGGTTCGAACCAGGCGAGTCGGGTCCCGCGTCCGGCCGGCGCCGGCTGGTTCCGCCCGGTCTGCCCGATCCGTCCTGGGGACCTCGTCGTGGGGAGACAGGGGCATGACCGCCGACGCGCGTTTCTCGGCGGAGGCGGCAGACAGCACCGCCGACGCGACGCGCCGACGTGCGCCTCTTAGCGGAGGCGGCATCAGCGCTGTCTCAGCGGAGGCGGCAGACAGCACCGCCGACGCGCGCCTCTCAGCGGAGGCGGCAGACAACACCGCCGACCAATCGTTGCCGGCCCGGTCCCGCGGAGTGATAGCTCTGCTGGAGGCCAACTGCACGGTCTGCATGATCTGCGCCCGAGAGTGTCCGGACTGGTGCATCCACATCGCCTCGCACACCGAGACGGCACCGTCGGTGGGCTCGGCCCGACCGCGTAGGCACACCGTGCTCGACCGCTTCGCCATCGACTACGGCCAGTGCCTGTACTGCGGAATCTGCGTCGAGGTCTGCCCGTTTGACGCGCTGCACTGGGCGCAGGAGTACGACTATCCGGGAACCGGTGCGCGGGCGGTCGACGACCTGGTGCACGAGCGGGACAGGCTGGGCGCGTGGGTGGTCGACGTGCCACCGCCACCACCGCTGGACCCCGGGGCTGAACCGGCACCGGAGGCGGCTGTCAGACGGCCGCCTGGCACAGGAACTCCCAGCCGCTGAGGGGCGTTCTCAGTATGAACTCGAGGACCCGGAGGCTGGGACAGGTGCACAAACATGTCAACGGGTTGAAGACGGCGCTGCTGCTAGGCGTGCTCAGCGCGCTGATTGTTCTGATCGGTCAGTTCTTCGGGGGAACCGGTCTGATCATCGGCGTCGTGTTCGCGTTGGGGATGAACGTCTACGCCTACTTCGGCTCGGACTCCCTCGCGCTCCGTGCGATGCACGCGAGACCCGTGTCCCAGGTGGAGCAGCCGGCGATGTACCGGATCGTGCGGGAGTTGGCCACATCCGCGCGGCAGCCGATGCCTCGGCTCTACGTCAGTCCGACCCAGGCGCCCAACGCGTTCGCCACCGGCCGCAACCCGAGTACCGCCGCGGTGTGCTGCACGCAGGGCATCCTCGAGCTGCTCGACGAGCGCGAGTTGCGTGCCGTGCTCGGCCACGAGCTGTCGCATGTGTACAACCGGGACATCCTGATCTCCTGTGTGGCCGGCGCGTTGGCGAGCATCGTCACGGTGCTGGCCAACCTGGCGATGTTCGCCGGTGTGTTCGGCGGAGATGACGATGACCGGCCCAATCCGATCGCCTTGTTGCTGATCGCCCTTGTCGCTCCCCTAGCCGCTGGCATCGTGCAGATGTCGGTCAGCAGGGCACGGGAGTTCCAGGCCGACGCCTCAGGTGCCGGACTGACCGGTGATCCGCTCGGTCTTGCCAGCGCGCTGCGCAAGCTGGAGCACGGCACCGCGGCGGCACCGCTCGCGCCGGAGCCGCCACTGGTGTCCCAGTCGCACCTGATGATCGCCAACCCGTTCCGGCCTGGCGAGCAGGCGGCCCGACTGTTCGCGACCCACCCGCCGATCGCCGAGCGGATTCGGCGGCTGGAGGAGCTAGCCGGTCGCACCCGCTGAGCGTGCCACCTCCATGACGTACTCGCCGTAGCCGGACTTGGCCAGCTTGGCACCGAGCGCGAAGCAGGCATCGGCGTCGATGTAGCCCATGCGCAGGGCGATTTCCTCCAGACACGCTATCCGCACGCCCTGGCGGTGTTCGAGGACCTGGACAAACTGGCCGGCGGCGAGTAGTGAGTCGTGGGTGCCGGTATCCAGCCAGGCGAATCCGCGGCCGAGGTCGACGAGCCGGGCCTTGCCCGACTCGAGGTATGCGAGGTTGACGTCGGTGATTTCCAGCTCGCCTCGTGCGGACGGGCGGAGGGTCTTGGAGATCCTCACGACGTCGTTGTCGTAGAAGTACAGCCCGGTGATGGCCTTGTTGGACCGGGGTTTGGCTGGCTTTTCCTCGAGCGAGACGAGTTTGCCGGTCTCGTCGACCTCACCGACTCCGTAGCGCTCCGGGTGGCGCACGGGGTAGCCGAACAGCACACAGCCGTCGACGCCTCTCGCGTGCTGTTGAAGTACCGCCGCGAAGCCCTGTCCGTAGAAGATGTTGTCGCCGAGCACGAGGGCGACGTTGTCGGTTCCGATGAACGTTTCGCCGATGATGAACGCCTCGGCAAGGCCGTTGGGCTGCGGCTGCTCGGCATAACTGATCCGCACGCCGTACTGGCTGCCGTCACCGAGCAGACGGCGGAAGTTCGGCAGGTCCGTGGGCGTCGAGATGAGCAGGACGTCCCTGATCCCGGCCAGCATCAGTACTGACAGCGGATAGTGGATCATCGGCTTGTCGTAGACCGGCAACAGCTGCTTGGACACGGCCTGGGTGATCGGATGAAGCCGGGTGCCGCTGCCACCGGCAAGAATGATCCCCTTCACAAACGTTTCCCCCTCGTACGTGCTACCGGTAGTTCGTGAACTGGAGGGCGATCTCGAAGTCCTTGCTCTTGAGTAGGGCGATGACGCTCTGCAGGTCGTCCTTCTTCTTTGCCGACACCCGCAGCTGGTCGCCCTGAATCTGGGCCTGCACGCCGCGCGGACCCTCGTCCCTGATCGCCTTGCTGATCTGCTTGGCCTTGTCCGACGCGATGCCCTGCACGATCGTGCCGGTGACCTTGTAGATCTTTCCCGACACCGAGGGTTCGCCGACGTCGAAGGCTTTCAGTGAGATTCCTCGTTTGATCAGCTTTTCCTTGAAGACCTCGACAGCCGCCGCGCAGCGTTCCTCGGTCTCGGCCTGGATGGTGATCGCCTCCTGGCCCGACCATGAGACGCCGGCCGATGTGCCTCGGAAGTCGAACCTGGTCGACAGCTCCTTGCCGGCCTGGTTCACCGCGTTGTCGACCTCCTGCCGGTCGACCTTGCTCACCACGTCGAACGACGGGTCCGCCACGTGCCCTGCACCTCCGTACAGCCGTTGGTTGGTCCAGGGAAGGCTACTCCCAGTGGAGACCGTCCCGAGGATTCTGTATGCTTCGCCTCGCGGATGGGTCGAAGATCCACGACGCCGGGTTGCCCGAGTGGCCAAAGGGAGCTGACTGTAAATCAGCCGCGCAAGCTTCGGAGGTTCAAATCCTTCACCCGGCACACCGCTGAGAACGGCCCCGCGACCTGCACGAACGGGTCCCGGGGCCGTTTCCGTGCCGTCCGGCCGTGTCCGGCTGACACCAGTGTCCTATCACGACGCGAGGTCGACGACGACGGTGTGGCCGGTACCCGCGCTGGCCGGAAGCGCGGCTGAGTCCCCCCGCCAAGTCGTCGGACTCCACCGCGGGAACGGTTTGGCAGGCAGCGGGGTCAGTCGGATGGGTCCTGCCATGGCAGCGTCTCGGTGTAGTTCTCCCGGGGCCGATGCGGCTCCAGTCGGACGGTGCTCCGTGCCAGGCCAGTCAGGATGCCCGCGACCGCGAGTCCGATGACCAGGTTGATCGCTCCTGTCGTGAGTCGGTCCTGGATGCCGACCGGAAGACTCAGCGGCAGCACCACGGCGATCAGGGTGACCAACATCATGATCCAGACGAAGAACGCGGTCGCCCGGGGTGTGGTCAGCAACAGAAGGTGTAGCAGACCGGTAGCCAGCAGCGCGGCCACCGCCGAGACGAGCGAGTAGGTCACCGCGTTCGCGCCGCCCCACACGCCCTCCCCCTTGGGAGCGAGCACCTCGGCGTGCACGATGCCCCTCGCGATCAGGATGCCGACTATCGCGATCAGCCCAGCCACCAGCGCGGTCGCCACCGCACCGGCCCAGAGCCTTCCGGCGTCGACGCGGACAGAGGCGGTGCCGTAATCGGTCATGGTGTCTCCTCCGTAGTGGCTCGCCGCCGATTCTCTCGCCGGTGACCACCTTCCGCCGTCCGGAACACCGTCCGGGTGGCCGCACACCCGTGACGTTCGCCCCAGCCGCCCCTTGCCGGCCGCCGATCCTGCCTAGACTCGGGACCCCGTCGACGGCACGAGAACGCGCCGATCACCGGAGAACAGCAGGGGAGGGCGTCCGTGGCCTACCGAGCCGCTGAGCAGCGCTATGAACGGATGGACTATCGGCGTTGTGGTCGAAGCGGCCTGAGACTGCCGGCGATCTCGTTGGGACTCTGGCACAACTTCGGTGACGACCGGCCCTACGAATCCGGCCGTGCCGTCGCCCGGAGGGCCTTCGATCTGGGAATCACCCACTTCGATCTGGCGAACAACTACGGCCCGCCCTATGGAACGGCGGAACGGAACTTCGGCAGGATCCTCGACGACGATCTGCGGCCGTACCGTGACGAGCTGATCATCTCCACCAAGGCCGGCTATGACATGTGGCCGGGTCCCTATGGGGAGTGGGGCTCGCGTAAGTACCTGTTGGCTTCCCTCGACCAGTCCCTCGGTCGGATGGGCCTTGACTACGTCGACATCTTCTACTCGCACCGGTTCGATCCGGAAACGCCGCTCGAGGAGACAGTCGGCGCCCTTGTGACAGCAGTGCACCAGGGCAAGGCGCTCTACGTCGGCATCTCCTCCTATGCTCCGGACGCCACCCGCGAGGCCGCCGAACTGCTCCACGCGGCCGGCGTGCCGCTACTGATCCACCAGCCCTCGTACTCGATGCTCAACCGGTGGATCGAGCCTGAACTGCTGGACACCCTCGCCGAGGTTGGCGCTGGCTGTATCGCGTTCTCCCCGCTGGGGCAGGGCATGCTGACCGACAAGTACCTCGACGGAGTGCCCGCGGACTCGCGGGCCGGACAGGGAAAGCTGTCCTCACACCTGCTCAGCGAGCGGAACCTCGACAGGATCAGGGCGCTCAACAACATCGCCGCCGGCCGCGGTCAGTCGCTCGCGCAGCTGGCGCTGAGTTGGATCCTGCGGGATCGGCGGGTCACCTCGGCGCTGATCGGGGCCAGTTCGGTCGCCCAGCTCGAGGACAACGTGGCGGCACTGGACTCGCCCGAGCTCACCAACGAGGAACTCACCCGGATCGACCAGTACGCCGTCGACTCCGGCATCAACCTGTGGTCGTTGCCGACGTAGCTGGCGAGGTCCCGAGCGCCACTGTGACCGAGCATACGCATTCTGTTAAGTTGTCCGGGCAGGTCAGGAAGTGGCCGGCCGATCAGTCACTGTGATGCCGGACGTCTTCCTCTTCGGTCGACGTTGATCAGGAGTGGCTCGGGAGTCCCGCTCGGGGGGAGTCCTCGGCCGCTGCTGGTCGGAGTCATCGAGGTGCGGTCCTGTCCTGGCGTAATCGGGAGCGCCAGGACAGGCGCCGTCCCGGCGACCAACGACCGCGCATCTGCTCGTATGCGCCCGCTGGAGGAGTTCGCGTCGATGAGGCATCGCCTGATCACCGTGCTGGTCGGTCTGGTGTTCTCGGTGACCGCGTGCTCGGCCGGTGGCGGATCGGTCTCGACGAGTTCCGCGCCGCCGACGAACGCCCCCCGAGGGCTGGACGCCCTCGACGCGTGTGCGCTGCTCCCGGCCAAGGACAGCGGTCGGATCGGCATCTCGGGCGAAGGCCACGGTATCGCGCTCGACGGGGCCGCGACGTGCGACTGGACCCGCCAGGACGGCTACTCCGTCGCCATCAGACTGTTTCCCTCGGTCGGACTCGACGACATCGCGCTGTCCGGCGCCAAGACGCCGACGATGGTCAACCGGCGGCGGGCCGAGAAGGTCACCACCGACGAGGCTGGCAAGTGCGTGCTCTACGTGTCGGTGGCCGAGCACTCGAGTGTCCAGGTCGAGATCGCTCCTGGGCCGGGCCGGCCGGCCGAGGACACGCCTCTCGCCTGCTACGACGCCTTGAAGGTCGCCTTCCTCGCCGACCCGAGGCTGCCGTGAGCCTCGTTCCACCCACCGAGGTGGGCACGGTCCGCCCGATGGCGTAAACGTCGTGGAGCCGGGAACCTGGGCCGAGTGGGCTCCGTCGGAACCGGTGATTCGATAGCATCAGCCTTGGCTATCAGCATGTGGTGGGGAGAGCCATGTCGGTATCAGGCACGGACCAGGGCATGCAGGGGCAGCCGTCGGGGCGTCTCGGCGTCGACGGTGACACCGCCCAACTGATCAACAGTAAGGTGGCCGACGTCCAGAGCGCGGTCAGCGCCGCTCGGGCGGCGATTGTCGACGCCGGTGCGACGGCGACTCCGCTCGGACACGGCTACGCACAGCGGATCGGTCAGCGCAACGGTCAGGTCGCCAATGGTGGTCCCGGCTCGGCCGCGGACACCCTCGCGAGGTTCGCCGAGAGCCTTGACGACCTCAAGAACGCCGTCGTCGCCAGCATTGGCCACTACCAGGGTGCCGACGGGGCTGGTCGGCACTGGGTCGAGGAATCGGGGCGCTCCGCGTGAGTCGTCGAGCCGAAGCCGTCGTCCCCAGGACAAGCTCCGCGAGACAGAGGTAGCACGCGATGGGACACCCCGCCGTTCCCGACCGGGACCAGAACTACGCGAACAGTAGCCATGCGCAGCTCAAGGCCGACGTCGATACCAACAACGATCCTGCCGCGGCCTACCGGGAGGGTGATACCTGGCACCGGATCGCACAGTCACTGCGCCACTCCGCGGCCGACATAGACGCGGCGATCAACCGGTCGGCCGCACTCTGGGAAGGCGCCGCGGCCGATGCCGCCCGCACCCATCTGCTGGGAGTCAGGGACTGGAGCAACCAGAGCGCCGACGACTTCGCCAGAACCGGCGTTGCCATCCACGATCAGGCCGACGCGGCCGCCAAGGCCAAGCGGGACATGCCGGACGTCGTGGACTTCAGCCCCTCGAAAATGATCGAGAACGCGCTCGCCGACCCGATGGCGTTGATGACTCTGCCGTCCGCCATGCACAGTCAGCACGAGAGGTCCACGACGGCCAAGCAGAAGGCCATCGAGGTCGTGCGTGCCAGGGACATGTCGCTGCAGGCGGCCTCCAGTTCCATCCCTGCTCTCGTGCCGCCGCCCAGTCTCGCCGTTGCCGCCGGTCAGAGTCGCGCCGATACCCGCGTCGCCGACGCCGGGCTCAGTGCGGCCGGCGGGCACGCGCGTACCGCCGTTCGCCCCGGAGGGGGTGGCGCACACGCGCTTGGCGGGATCGGTGACGGAACGGCGACGGCGCCAGACCATCGGTTCGGAGACGAGACCAGGACCGCCGGGGTCGCCACTGCCGCGGGCTACCCGTCCGTGGCGCGGCCACCTGCGGCCGATCACGTCGGCTCGCTCCCCGGCCTGTCCGGCGGCGGCTTCAGCGCCGGCTTCGGACCCGCCGGCTACGCTGCGGCAGGCCGATCGGGCGGCGGTGTCTCGCCGTCGGACAGCCGAAGGAACCCAGGTGGCCATGCCGGTGATGACGCTGTGCGGCCCGTTGGTGAGCGTGCGGGCGCCGTCGGCCCCGGTGGCGCGAGTATGGCGACCCCGGCGACCGCTGGCAAGGCCGATGAGGACCAACTCCGGAAGCGCCCGAGTTATCTCGTCGAGTCAGACGACGTGTTCGGTGACGGTCAGCTGGTCGCCCCCACGGTCATCGGTGAGGATCTATCCGACGGCTACTGAGTGGTCGGACGCGGGTTGCCGTGCCCGCGCCGCGATGGAGATGACAAACTGTTACCTGTTCTCTGCTCCGAACAGAGTAACATTGGGCCTTTTGGGTGTAGCTCAATGACGACTAGCGGCCCATGAGCTCTCCGTCTGATAGCGTCCGCCCGGCTCCACAATGAATGAACCGGGCACCTGTGCTCGGAGTATGGAGACAACCGTGCGGTCTGCGTATGTTCGTCGCTTCCCCCTGCGTGCAGCGCTGTCCGCCAGTGCCGCGATCGCTGTCGTCGTCGGGCTCGCCGTCGGGGTTCAACTCGCGTCCTCCGGCGGTCAGAGCCGGAACGGGACAGTGGACCGGGGTGGCAACCCCCTGCCGACCGAGGACCAGCTCGGCGGTGACCAGCCGCCGATGGATGGGATTCCCGCGTCGGTGATCATATCGACGGTGCGCAGCGGTGGAAGCATCACCGTCAAGACCATCACGGTGAGCAGGTCGTCCATTCCGACAACGACGGAGGCCGGCCGGCCCAAGCCGGATGGCCCGGATGGCCCGCGCCCGACTTCACCCGCGGAGTCTTCGACAGCCACGAGTCAGACATCGACGGCGGCCCCGACCACAACCACTACGTCGACGACGTCCGCGCCCCCGGTGAGCCCGAAGTAGGGGACGACCGACCACCGAAGACCCAGGACGGTAAGTAGCCCGTTCGCGGCTGGTCACGTCACAGCCGCGAACGGGCATTGGGCCAGCACGAGGAGTTGGGGGGTGACTCCTGTGCCGGAAGCGATTTCCCCAGGGAGCAATCTCCATGACTATCGGATGATTGGTGATCGGATACTAGTGTTTCCCCGTTGCCTGTCTGAGGAAACATCCCCAGGTCGTCGGCGTGATACGGGCGTGGAGACCGAGAAGATCACGACTGCGAGGCCGTGACCTGCGGCTCGGCAGCGTGATTGCCGGCATTGTGGTCAGGTAGGCTCCGCTCAGGTCGGCAAGGACCTGGACATGCTGTTCGGCTGGCGGGGTAACTCATGCAGCATGGCAAGGCAGACAGTGCGACCGTGCCATTCGGTCAGGAGCTGCGGCGGTTACGTCAGCAGCACGAACTGTCGTTACGCAACCTGGCGCAGATCGTCCGGTTCACTCCCGGCTATCTGAGCAAGGTGGAAAACGGCCGTACGCCGTCCGCCGAACTGGCAAGGGCCTGCGATGACGCGCTTGGCGCGGGTGGCACCCTCATCGTGCTCGCCAGCATCGAACAGCGGATCCACCCCGCGCAGTTACCCGCGGCCGTCGCCACCTTCGTCGGCCGCACCGACCAGCTCCGCCGGCTCGACGCCACGCTGAACGCCACCGGCCGCCAAGGTGCGCCGAACGTCGCGATCATCGACGGGCCTCCCGGCGTCGGCAAGACCACGCTCGCCCTGTGCTGGAGCCACCAGGTGGTGGACCGCTTCCCGGATGGCCAGCTCTATGTCGACCTGCGTGGGCACTCCTCGCACGACCGGCCGGTCGGTGCCGGCGACGTGCTCGCCGACTTCCTTGTCGCGCTCGGCCTGCCCGCCAGCGGTGTTCCCCGTGACCTCGACCGCAAGGCCGCGCTGTACCGCTCTATGGTGGCCAACCGCACGATGCTGATCGTCCTGGACAATGCCGCCGACTCCTCCCAGGTCGAACCGCTTCTGCCGGCCTCCTCCCACTGCGCGGTCGTGGTGACCAGCAGGGAGCGGCTGTCCAGCGTGGCGTTGAGGACCGACGCGCTGCACCTCACGCTCGGCCCGATGACCGCGAGCGAGGCCACCGACCTGTTGGGACGGATCATCGGGGCCGACCGCGCGCGCGCCGAGTCGGCCGAGGTGGCCATCCTGGCCAACCGATGCGACCACCTTCCGCTCGCGCTGCGGATCGCCGCCGAGCGCGCGGTGGCCCAGCCGCACCACGCGGTGCGTGACCTGATCGACGAGCTCGACGTCGCAGGCAGACTGGAGGCGCTAACCAGCTACGACTCGGTTCCTGTTCGGACCGTGTTCGACTGGTCCTACCGGCGGCTTGACGCCGAAGCGGCACGCCTGTTCCGGCTGCTCGGACTGCACCGCGGTGCGCACATCAGCACGCCGGCGGCAGCCGCGCTGGTGGGCCTGCCTGTGCCGAGGACGCGTGGCCTTCTCGAGCGGCTCACCGGTGCCCACCTCGTGCGCAGTGGTACGCGCGATCGCTTCCACCTGCACGACCTGCTCCAGGACTATGCCGCGGAACTGGCGATCAGCCAGGAGTGCGAGCGCGAGCGGGTCGCCGCTGTTCGCCGGCTCGGCCAGTGGTACGTGCACACGGCGCACGCTGCCGCCAAGCTGCTCGCTCCGTTCCGGGGCGAGCAACTCGAGCCCGAGCCGCTCGTCGAGGGCGTCACACCACTGTCATTCGACACCAGTGCGGCGGCACTGCGCTGGTGCGATGCCGAGCTGGCCAATTTCGTACCCGTCATCCAGCTCGCTGTCGACAACGGAGTCCATCCGGCCGCTTGGCAACTGGCGATAGCCCTGTGGAACTACCTGCTGCTGCGCAAGCCCTGGAGCGTGTGGACCATGACGCACACCCTCGCGCGGGAGGCCACCCTGGCAGCGGGGGACCGCGGAGCGGAAGGCTGGGTCACCACCAATCTCGCGGAAGCGTACCGCCGTATTGGCGAACACGACCGTTCCGGCCTGCTCTACGACAAGGCACTGCGGCTGCGGCAGCAGGCTCACGACCGGTATGGGGAAGGGTGGGCCCTTGCTGGGTCGGCATTCCTCGCCGTCGACAGGGGCGATCCGGATCGCGCCAGCGACTACGCGAACCGTGCGTTGGCGATCTTCACCGAGCTGGGCGACCGGCAGGGGATCGGCGCGACGTTGGTCACCATTGGCGATGTGCACCGGTACGAGGGCCGGCTGGACGACGCGCTGCGGGTCGCGACCGACGCCCTGGCCGTCTATCAGGAGATCGGGGTACTCGACGGTCTGTCTTGGGTGCTCACGAAGCTGGCCGAGATCCATCTCGCCCGGGGCGACCACGAGGCGGCACTGCGTCAGCTCGAGCTGTCGGTGGCGGCCTGTCAGCGGATCGGGGACAGATGGGGCGAGGCGGCGGCACGCTCCCGTGGCGGAGAGGTCCTGTTCGACCTCGGCCGAGTCGCGGAGGCACTGACGTCCTGGGAGACGGCCGCCGAGTGCTACCAGGAGGTCGGCGACGGACCGCGGGCCGCGGAACTCAGGTCACGTGTCCACGACGACCGCTGACCGCCGCTGATCCGCGACGCTGGTGAACAGCGGTGCCCGCAGCCTCTCCGCCGCGGATCCGAGCTGGTCCAGCGCGGCCAACCAGGCGGCTCCCGCCGCCCCGTCGCTGGCCCGTTCAACCGCGCCGCCGAAGGCCTCGCCAAGGGACCGCCGCAGCCGTTCACCGAGCGGAACGTCCGCCGAGACCAGACTGCCGATCATGACGATCGGGGTCTGCTCGTCGGGCGAGCGCACCGCGCGGACGGTGCGCACCAGGCAGTCGACCGCATCCTCGACGATCTGTTCGGCCAGCGGGTCGCCCTCGCAGAAGGCCGCACTGACCAGCGGCGCCAATCGGGCAAGGCCGATCGGCGGCGCGCCGGTCGCAGCGGTGATCAGGTGGGCTGCGATTGAGTGCCGTGACGCGGGAGTGCTCGGCGGCTCCCCCTGCGGCGAGAGCGCCTCGGCAAGCACCGATCTGGCGAGCGGACCCAGTGCCGCGCCAGTCCTGAGCATGTCCAGCGTGCCGCGCACCGCCTGCCTGCCGAGCCAGAACGCCGACCCCTCGTCGCCGAGCAGCCAGCCGTATCCTCCGGCGATCGCGACCTGCCTGTGGTCGACGATCCGCGCCGCGACGGAACCGGTTCCGGCGACGAGCACCGTCCCACTCGGTTCAGCCGTGCCGGCCGCGAAGGCGACTTCGTAGTCCGTGACGATCCGCGGCGCACAGCGCAGGCCGAGGCTGTGCCACGCCGTGTCGTACAGCAGGGCCACCGCCTTGTCGGCGAGCCTGCTGGCACCGGCCAGCCCCAGCACCCCCTGGGCGACCTGGTCCGGTCGGCAGCCGGCGTCGGCGAGCGCCGCCCGGACGGCGGCGGCGACCTGTTCCGCGCCGAGTTCGGGAGACGGCGAGTTGGGGTTCGCGCCGTTGGCCGTGCCGAATCCCAGCCTGCGGCCGGTGAGGTCCACGACCAGTGCCCTCGTCGACGTGCCGCCACCGTCAACGCCAACCAGATACCCGCTCACGGGCAAACCTTGCCATGCGGCACCGGTCGGTGTCAGTCATGAGTACCGCGGCGAACCGTTCCACAGGTCGCCGCGCTAGCGGGTCTTGGTGACCTTCTTCAGGCCACGCGGATGATCAGGGTCGATGCCCTTGGCCAGCGCGAGTCCGAGCGCGAGCAGCTGGACCGGCAACACTTCCAGCACGGGGGCGACCTCCTCGGCGGAGTCGGCGACCGGAACACGCAGCGCCGCGGGCATCCGCGGGGAGGCGGAGCCGACCGCGACTACGTCCGCGCCGCGGGATACGACGAGGTCGAGTACGTCGTGCATGGCTGTGCCGCCCCGTCCGGCGCTGGTCACCGCGAGCACTCCGGTCTCCGCGTCCACCGCGGCCACCGGGCCGTGCAGCAGGTCCGCCCCGCTGTAGGAGCGCGCCGACAGGTAGCTGGTCTCCGCCAGCTTCAGTGCGGCCTCAGCGGCCGTGGCCGACGAATAGCCCCGCCCGGTGGTGATGACCCGGTCGACGAACCGGAACCGCTGTACGGCCTCGCCGACGGCCGCCTGTGAGTCCTCCAGCGTGCGTTGGGCCAGTGCGCCGAGCTCGGCGGCGTGCTCGCCGCTCCCGCCGCGGACGGCGTCGACGAGCAGGTAGAGCGTCAGCAGGGTTGCCGTGTACGTCTTGGTGGCCGCCACCGCCACCTCGGGTCCGGCGCCGATGTCCACGGACAGTTCGGCGGCCGAGGTCAGCGGTGAATCCGGTGTGTTGGTGACCGCGACGGTCAGCGCCCCCTGCCGGCGCGCCGACTCGGTCACCTCGATCAGGTCGGGCGACCCTCCGCTCTGGCTCACCGAGACGAGCAGGACGTCGGTCAGGTCGGGTTCGGTCCGGTACAGGGTGGTCGTCGACGGAGACACCAGGCCGGTGGGCAGCCGCAGCAGCACTTCGATCAGGTACTTGGCGTACAGCGCGGCATGATCACTGGACCCCCGCGCGGCCAGCAGGGCGAACCGGGGCCGACGCCGCGCAAGGCGTGTCGCCACCGAGGCGATCTCGTCCCGTCGGGACACCAGCTCGGCGAAGACCTCCGGCTGCGCCGCGATCTCCGTGCTCATGTGGTGGCCGGCGCGCATGGGTGCCCTCCGTTCGACGTGCGAATGGCGACTAGCCGTGTCCGCCGGCACGCGCGGGGTTACAGGTCTAGACCAACACTAGTCGACAGCCGGCGGTCCTGATGGCCTGTAGGTGGCCATTGAATGTCGTGTTCGCACCAAAGGCGGTTGACAAGGCATCCTGTTGGCAGTGTGCGCACTCACCGCGGGTGTCCCGGTACCCACCGATCCCAGCGTGAGGAGTCGAGGAGGAGGCCATGCTCGGTACCTCACCAACCGATGGTGGCCGCGCCGGAGCACAGCCGCACGAGTATTGGGCACCCAAGTACTGGCGGCTCAAGCAGCATCTGCTCGAGCTGCTCCGGGTGATGCCGCCGGGAGCCCTGATTCCTACCGAGCGATCCCTCGCCGCCGACTTCGACGTGTCGAGGACGACCGTCCGTCAGGCGCTCGCCGACCTGACAGTGGAGGGCCGAGTACTGCGTGTGCAGGGCAAGGGCACCTTTGCGGCGGAACCGAAGACGGTGCAGCGGTTGCAGCTCAGCTCCTGCACCGAAGCCATGCTGGCGCAGGGGCGCAGGCCCTCGGCGCGGCTGCTCGAGACAGTCGAGGACGTCGCCGACGTTGAGCTCGGACACCGGCTCGGCGTGCGAGTAGGGGCCAGGGTGTTCAGACTGCGTCGGCTGAGGCTGGCCGACGGTGAACCGATGGCGATCGAGACCGTGCTCCTCGCCATGGGTCGGTTTCATGGTCTGCGTCGCTACATCGGTCCGGAAGTCTCGCTCTACCAAGTGCTGCGGGAACGCTTCGGCGTGCAGATGGGCCACGCGGAGGAGACCATCGAGACCACCTCGGCCACCCCGGAGGAGGCTGAACTTCTCGGCGCCGACGTAGGTCTTCCCATGTTGCTTCTGTCGCGGCATTCCTTCGACACCGCCGGCGAACCGGTGGAATGGGCGCAGTCGGTCTATCGTGGTGACCGGTACAAGTTCGTTGCGACACTGAGTCAGCCGTGACGCGGTAGTGAAGGGGCGCAAGCATATTCGTGACAGCGAATATGGCGTATGTCTCAAGTGGACCGCAAATCGTGTTTGTGCTCACGATTGCCCAACGTCGGGAGTGCTCACCACGTCTAGTGGGTTGCACGTGTCGTATGAGGAACAGGAATATGATCAAGGACAAGGAGAAGAGCACGGCTGGGCCAGACGTCAAGCCGGCCCAGATTGTCGCTGGAGCGCTGGCGGCGGTGACGGCGGCGGCCGTCGGAGCCAACCTCGGTGTCGCCGGAACTGTCATTGGTGCGGGACTGGCCAGTGTGGTGAGCACTGTTGGTGCGACTCTGTACCAGCGCTCGATCGAGCGCACGAGTGCGCGGGTCCGGGCGAAGGTGGACGCGAGGACAGGAACGCGTCAGCCGGCCCTGGAAGAGGCGGAGACTGTCAGGTTCTCCGCCGATGTCGCACCATCGCCTGCCCGAGACGGGTCCGCCGCGAGACGCAGGTGGCCGGCGGCCGTGGTAGCCAGTGTGATCGTGTTCGCAGTCGGCATGCTCGCCGTCGCTGGAATCGAGCGGGTTCGCGGCAGCTCGCTGTCGGGGGAGCCGGGGACGACTCTCGGCTCGCTGTTCGATCCGCCCGCCCGGTCGTCGACCCCGACCCAGACCCCAACGTCGACACCAGGTACATCGACGACTACCGGGACGCCGAGCTCGGTCACCCCGACGCCGACAACGACCACTGAGACGCCGACGACAGTGACGACACCGACGAGCACGAGCGCCCCCACGGTGCCCGGGACGACCTCCGTAGCGCCCACCAGCCGCGGACCTTCGGCCGAATAGTCGTATGGACGTTGTCGTTTGGGTAGGGGTGCCTCATCTGAAAGAGGGAGCCAAATCGGCCATTCGTAACGTAACTACAAAGTTAATTGTTAACGACTGTCCGACGTACCTGCGTAGTCGGGTCCTGTGCCACGCTTTGCGACTAAGTTCGATCTTTTCGTCACAGCTGACAGACCCGTGTCGCCATCTTCGCCATGACCGAGTTCACGCGGAGGGCCGACAGGGAGGAGGGAGCGTCGTACATGACTCTCCCTGTTCGGGAAGTCCGTCTCCTGCGTGACCCCTCTGGTCGGACAGACAACTTGGGGAAGGTGGGGCGACCCCTGCCGCCGCCCCACCACCCGTCCCCCTTCAGACCCCGGGAGGGGGTCCCTGCAACCACAGCCTCCCGGATTCCCTGCACCCGAAGATGAGGGAGACGACTGATGAAACGCCGCACCGCCGGCGCCGTCCTGTTTGCCGCCTTATGCGTCGTTGCTGTCGCTAGCGTACCGGCAGCGGGGAGCACTGTGTCGGCCTCCCCGGCGCACTTCTCGAAGTATCCCGCTATATCACCCGATCTAGCTACTGCGCTGCGCAGAGACCTGGGGCTTGATCCGGAAAAGGCCAAGACGCGATTCGCGCAGCAGGTCCAGGCCGCGGCATTGGCCGACAGCTTGCGCGGTGTGCTCGGGGCCGCTTTCGGCGGATCCTGGTTCGATGCCACGACCGGCAAGGCCGTTGTCGCGACGACCGATCCGGCCAGGGCCGGCCAGCTCGTCGCGGCCGGCGCCGAAGCGAAGGTGGTGCGCTACTCCGAGGGTGCTCTCGACGCGGTGCAGAACCAGGTCGACCGACTCAGGCTGCCGTCCTCGGTCACCGGCTGGTACGTAGATCTGCCGACCAACAGCGTTGTCGTCGAGGTGACCGATGACTCCGCGGCGACGAAAGCCTTCCTGGCCAGTGCGCGGGCCTTGAGCTCCTCGGTCCGGTCGGTCACCAGGCCGGCGAAGCCGCAGCTGATGTTCGACCTGCGCGGGGGTGACCCATGGACGGGGTCGAACTACCGTTGTTCGCTCGGTTTCAGCGCACGGAACAACATGGGGCGGCCCATAGTCATTACCGCTGGCCACTGCACCGCGGGCGCTGTCGGCGCCCCGGCCAACGGGTTCAACGAGGTCATGATCGGTCCGATCAGCTCGAGCCACTTTGGCGACGGCGGGGACTACGGCACGATCACCGTCGCCAACAACCAGTGGGTGCCCCGGGGCCTTGTCGTCGACGGGGCCGACACGGTCGCTGTGAAGGGATCCACGGAGTCCGCGGTCGGCGCTGCGGTGTGCCGGTCAGGGTCGATCACCGGATGGCACTGCGGAACGGTCCAGGCCAAGGACCAGACCGTCGTCTTCTCCTCGGGCACGGTGACCGGACTCACCAAGACCGATGTCTGTGCCGAGCCGGGCGACTCCGGCGGGCCATGGATGACTGACGACCAGGCACAGGGCCTGACCACAGGTGGCGTCGGCGGCTGCACCAACGGGGGTATGTCCTACTTCACCCCGATCAACCGGGCGCTGAACGCGCTGGGCCTCAGGTTGGTCACGGAGGGCTAACCTGACGGCCCGCGGCGCGAAGGCGGCTCGCCAGCGCGGCCGCCGCGCGCCGCGGGTCCTCGGCCTCCGTGATCGCCCGCACCACCACGATTCTGCTCGCCCCCGCCGCGAGCACCCCGTCCAGCCGTGACGAGTCGATGCCGCCGATCGCGAACCATGGTCGGTCGGCGGCGACCTGGCTGACGAGTCCCAACCCAGTGGCCGCACGCCCCGGCTTGGTTGGGGTCGGCCAGCACGGGCCGACGCAGAAGTAGTCGACTCCCGGCTCGACGGCCGCGGCGGCGGCCTGTCCGGCGTCATGGGTCGAGCGGCCGATCGCCACGTCGGCACCGACGATTCGGCGGGCCACGTCCGTCGGCAGATCGTTCTGGCCCAGGTGCAGCACGTCGGCTTCCGCGGCGAGCGCGATGTCCGCACGGTCGTTCACCGCCAACAGTGCTCCGTGGCGCGCGCAGGCCTCGGCCATCATGTCGAGGATGGCCAGCTCCCGTCTTGCCTCCAGCGTCTCGGTGCCCTTGCAGCGCAGTTGCACGATGTCCACGCCACCGGCGAGAGCGGCGTCGACGAACTCGGCGAGGTCTGCCCGATCGCGGCGTGTCCCGGTGCACAGGTACAGCCGGGCATCCGCGAGTCGCCTCCTGATCTGCTCTCCGTTGAGTCCTGGCACAGACGGAGACCGTACTCGTGCGCTACGGTGGAATTGGTCGCACGGGAGTCCGGAGGCACCGGGCTGAGAGGGGGCTTGCCAGCCCCGACCGTCGAACCTGATCCGGGTCATGCCGGCGCAGGGAGCGTGATGATATTGCCGGTCAGGGTTGCCGTCGTCGGCGGCGGGGTCATCGGTCTTTCGGTCGCCTGGTTGGCTGCGATGCGTGGCTGCGAGGTGGCGCTGGTCGACGCGGCGCCGGCCACCGGAGCGTCGTGGGTGGCGGGCGGAATGCTCGCCCCGATCACCGAAGCGTCGCCAGGAGAGGAGGCACTGCTCGCTCTCGGCGGGGCATCGCTGGCCAGGTGGCCGGCGTTCGCCGCCGAGCTGGCCAGCGCCTCCGGTCGTAATCCCGGCTTGCGCCGTGACGGCACGATCGTCGTCGCGATCGGCAACGCGGAGGCGGCCGAACTGGGTGCGCTTGCCGATCACCTCCGGGCGCTGGGGCTCGAGGTCGGTCGGCTCGGTGCGCGCGAGGCGCGTGCGATGGAACCCTGCCTTGGGCCTTCTGTCCACAGTGGACTTAGTGTTCCTGGCGACCTGTCCGTGAACAACAGGGAGCTGCTCACGGCCCTCAGAGAAGCCGCGGTGGCGCACGGTACGAGCCCGATCGCCGTCGCGGCCGAGTCGGTACGCCCTGGCTCCGTCGAGCTGGTGAACGGCTCGACGCTGGGCTGCGACGTGGTCGTGCTTGCCGCGGGAGCATGGAGTGGGAACCTGCATCCGGCGCTGGAGAAGGCGGTGCGACCGGTCAAAGGTGAGATCCTCCGGCTGAGGGCTCGGTCCGGTGCGCTGCCGCCGCCAGCGCATAGTGTGCGCGCCTTCGTCGAGGGTCGTCAGATCTATCTCGTGCCGAGAGACGCCGGCGGACTCGTGCTCGGCGCGACGCAGTACGAGGCGGGGTTCGACGTCGACGTGACCGTGCGCGGGGTCGGCGAGCTGCTGCATGGCGCGGAACAGGTCATGCCCGCCGTCGCCGAGTACGCACTGATGGAGTGCGCCGCGGGGCTGCGACCCGGCAGCCCGGACAACCTTCCCCTCGTCGGCTGGCTCGAACCCGGGGTGCTCACCGCGACCGGACATCACCGCGGCGGATTGCTGTTGGCTCCGATCACCGCGGAGACGGTCGTCGACCTCATCGCCGGCCGGGAGGCGCCGACCGAGATGCTAGCCGCCGATCCGCTGCGCACCACTGTCCATTGTGGAGCGTCTTGATGTTTGCCGTGGTGAACGGAACAGAGCGCGAGCTTCCTGACGGAGTCTCGGTCGCGGGACTTCTCGACAAGCTTGGCATGACCAGGACCGGAGTCGCGGTCGCCTTGGACGGGGCGGTCGTGCCACGGGGCAACTGGACGACGACGACGCTTCGGAGCGGTTCCGTCGTGGAGGTTCTCACCGCGGTAGGGGGAGGCTGAGCATGGACGATCCCCTGGTGATCGCGGGGCGCGCATTCGGATCGCGCCTGGTGCTCGGCACCGGCGGCGCCGCCAACCTCGCCATCCTCGAACGGGCGCTGGTCGCGTCCGGTACCGAGCTGACCACCGTCGCCATGCGCAGAGTCGACCACTCCGGTGGCACCGGTGTACTGGGGCTGCTGCGACGCCTCGGCGTCGGCGTGCTGCCGAACACGGCGGGCTGTCGCACCGCGGCGGAGGCGGTGTTGACGGCTAGGTTGGCCTGGGAGGCACTGGACACCAACTGGGTCAAGCTGGAGGTCGTCGCCGACGAACGCACGCTGCTGCCCGATTCCGCCGAACTGCTCGACGCGGCGGCGCAACTGGTCGAAGACGGGTTCGTGGTGCTGCCCTACACCAATGACGACCCGGTGCTGGCCCGCCGCCTCGAACAGGCCGGCTGTGCCGCCGTGATGCCGCTGGGCGCACCGATCGGCACCGGGCTCGGCATCCGCAACCCGCACAACATCGAGCTCATCGTGTCGGATGCCTCGGTGCCGGTCATTCTCGACGCGGGCATTGGCACGGCCTCCGATGCGGCACTGGCCATGGAGCTCGGCTGCGATGCCGTGCTGCTGAGCACCGCCGTCACAAGGGCACAGGACCCGGAGCGCATGGCGGCCGCGATGAAGGCCGGGGTCCTCGCCGGCCGACTCGCGCGACTGGCCGGCCGCATACCGTGCCGGCGACTGGCAAGGGCGTCCAGCCCGAGCCTTCCCGACCCCGGTCAGATCTCGATGTCCGGCAACCGCCAGAAGTTCGACACCGGTCCGACACCGCCACCGAGCGGATAGGCCTCGCGCACGGCCCGCAGCACGAAACGCTTGCCGAAAGCCACCGCCTGCGGCACGGACCGGCCTTTGGCCAACGCCGACGTGATCGCGGAGGCCAGTGTGTCGCCGCTGCCGTGTGTGTGCCTGGTGTCGATTCGCGGACCGGGCAACTCGATCATGGTCGATCCGTCGTAGAGCAGATCGACACACTCCTGGTCCGTCACGAGATGCCCGCCCTTGATCAGCACCCACCGCGGTCCGAACTCGTACATCGCCTTGGCCGCATCGGCCATCCGCGCCCGCGACGCCACCTCGATCCCGGTCAGCAGCCGCACCTCGTCCAGGTTCGGTGTGACAAGAGACGCCCGCGGGAACAGCTCACCCCGCAGGATGTCGAGCGCGTCATCGCGCAACAGCTGGTCGCCGTGCATCGATGCCGAGACCGGATCGACGACGAACGGAATCAAGCCGGACTGGCCGATGCCCACCTTGGCGCAGGTCGCGGCGACGGCCGAGATGATCGGCGCGGAGGCCAGCATCCCGGTCTTCGCCGCGGAGATCCCGACATCGGTGACGACAGCCTCGATCTGCGCGGCGACCACCTCCGGAGGGATCTCGACGAACCCGGTGACTCCCAACGAGTTCTGCACGGTGACCGCGGTGACGGCGGTCGTCGCGTGCACCCCGCAGCAGAAGAAGGTCCTACAGTCCGCGTGCATGCCGGCGCCCCCACCAGAGTCGGTGCCGGCGATGGTCAGCGCTCGCGGCGGGGTGTGGCCTTCGGTGTTGGCCTCCACTCACGCCTCGGCGACGGGGAGATAGATCTGCCTTCCCCGCATGTCGAACTCCGCCGACTTCTCCGCCATCCCGGCCCCAATCGCCTCCGCATCGGACAGGTTGTGTTCGGCAGCGTACTTGCGCACATCCTGGGTGATTCTCAT
>JAFAZC010000036.1 GCA_019239965.1 Kutzneria sp.
CACTCGGATCACCGGCGTGCCCTGCGGCAACTGACGCTCGTACAACGTCGTTGGCAGGCCGGCGCACAGTGAGACGACCAGTGTGCCCTGCTTGATCACCTCGACGAGTTCGGCGAGCAGGGGGTCGATGTCCTGCGGCTTGACAGCCACGACCAGCACGTCAGCGACTGCGGCGGCCTCCGCCACGCTCACCGCGGGCACACCGTGACGCCTGGTCACCTCGGCACGGCGCTCCGAATGACGCTCGGTGAAGACCAGGTCGTTGGGGCCGCGCTTGAGCACGGACAGCAGCGCCTCGCCGATCTTACCGGCACCGAGCACGGCGATCGTTGTCATACGGCGCAGCGTGCCAGACCGCGCCCGGAGGTCACTGGTGAGGTCGATATGTCAGACCTGGCAGGAGGTGATCGCGGCACCGGCTGGAAGGGCCGGACGCTGGAGAAAGTATCAGGAACCAGCGGACTCACTGGCGCTCAGCGCCAACTGCCGCGCCTGGCAGACCAGCCGGCCCGCGCTGTCCAGGACGATCGCGTCCTGGTCGAACCAGTGGCCGTACACGGCCCGGCACTCGACCTGCGCGCGGAGCCAACCGGGCTCCGGACTCGCCCGCACGAGACTGGTCATCTGCACGGTGGGCGACCAACCGACGCGCCCGAGGTTGAATGTCAGCGGCATGGCGATATCCCCGGCGACCAGCGCGAAATAGGGATCGGGCTGCTCGCCCTCCCGCGGCCGGACCCACAGCCGCAGCCGGAGCGGATCGCCCGTCCGCCGCTCGAGGAACCCTGCCCCGACCGGGTCGACGAGCATCTCGCACGTCCTGGCCAGTCTGAACACGCCGGCCAGGTTGGGCAACGCGCCGACGTCGATGGCGTTGGCCGGCGGCCGGGCCGGCACGTCTGGCAGGTTCCACCAGACGGACCGCTCGTCGGGAAGGCTGCCGACAACGACCGTCGCGTCAACGCAGGTCACCCCGCGCTGTTCGAGGTCGACGCTGACAAAGGCCAGCGTCTTGCCCTCCTTGCGCACGGCGGTCCGCAGCATCACCGGACCGACCGATGCGGGGCTGAGAAACTGGGCACTGACCGAGAGCGGATCGAGGTGTTCCGTGCCGTGGCCAACGGTCAGCACCGCGGCCTTCGCCAGCAGGGACATCAGAAACCCGCCGTGTGGCTTGGTTCCGACCGTCCAGTCCGCGGGCAGGTCGGCGATTGCCGTGCCGTCGCCGAGTGGACGCACCACATTGGCCGCCGCGAAGGTCCCGGCCTGCGGGGGCCGTCCCGGCTTCATGACCTGCCGGCCAGCGAGCGCAGGAAGAACGCGGTGTTGGACGGCCGCTCGGCCAGTCTGCGCATCAGGTAGCCGTACCACTGCTCCCCATAGGGCACGTAGACGCGCACGGTCTCACCCAGTTCCGCGAGCCGCCGCTGCTCGTCCGGCCGCACTCCGTAGAGCATCTGGTACTCATAACCGCCCGGCTTGCGGTTGTACCACAGCGCCCGCTCGGCGAGTACCGACAGCAGCCGCGGGTCGTGCGTGGCGAACATCGGATACCCGTCCCCGGCGAGCAGGGTGTTGGCACAGCGGACGTAGCTCAGGTCGACCTCGTGGGCATCGCCGAAGGCCACCGAAGCGGGCTCGGCGTAAGCACCCTTGCACAGCCGCACCCGCGAACCAGCGCCGGCCAGCGCCGTGCAGTCATCCAGGGTCCTGCGCAGATACGCCTGCAACACGGCACCGACCCACGGCCAACTCCTGCGCACCTCGGTCAGGATGCGCAGTGTCGAATCGGTGGTGCTGTGATCCTCCATGTCGAAGGTGACGACGGTGCCGCACTGCTCGGCGGCGGCACAGATCCTGGCGGCGTTGTCCAGTGCGAGCTGCTCGCCAAGCGCCTGTCCGACGGCGGACAGCTTCACGCTGACCTCGGTCCGACCAGCCAATCCCTCGGCGTGTAGGCGGTCGAGCAGCAGCAGATACGCCTGCACGGTCTGTTCGGCCAGACGCCGGTCGGTGGTGTCCTCGCCGAGATAGTCCAGCGAAACCGAAAGCCCGTCCGCGACGAGCCTGCTGGCCGCCGCGACCGCGTCGTCGACGGTCTCCCCGGCCACGAATCTCGCGACCACGTCCCGGGAGACCGGTGCGGTGGCCACGAGCCGACGGATGGCGTCATTGGCTCCAGCAGCCAGGATCAGCGTTCGTAACGGGTGCACGGCGCGACTCTACGTCCAAGCTAGCGCCTGTCGCTCGACATGGTGGCGTTCTCAGCCGAAAGGCCGGGATGCGGGGCGGCCGCGCTGGCGCCTCAGGACTGGCCCAGGTTCAGCCGGGCGAACAGCAGTGCCTCGGCCAGCTCGGCCAGTCGCTCCTGTTGGCCGCGGGCCCGTCGGGTACTGACCTCCAGCACGACCTGACCGGTGAAGCCGCCAGCGACGAGCCGCTCGCACAGGGCCGCACAGGGCTGTGTCCCCCGGCCGGGCACCAGATGCTCGTCCCGCGGTGCCCCGCTGCCGTCAGCGAGATGGACGTGCGCGAGGTTCCCACCCATCCGCTCCGCCATCGACAGCGGGTCCATGTTGGCGGCGGCGGTGTGCGACAGGTCGAGGGTGTAGTGCCGGTGGCCGACGTCGGTGGGGTCGACCGACGGCCGGAACGCGGAGACCTCGGCGCCGAGTCGCCGGACCGGGAACATGTTCTCCACGGCGACGGCCAGCCCGCTGATGTCCTCCAACTCGGTCACCAGATCGGCGAAGCGCTCCGCGTAGCGGCGCTGCCAGCGGAACGGCGGATGCACGACCACCGTCGTCGCGTCGAGTACCTGTGCGGCGGTCACCGCCCTGCGCAGCCTGATCTCCGGGTCCGGCGACCACACCCGTTGACTGATCAGCAGACATGGGGCGTGCACCGCGAGCACTGGCATGTCGTATCGCTCGGACAGCGCGAGCAGGGCGTCGAGATCCTGACTCACCGGATCGGCCCAGACCATCACCTCGAGGCCGTCGTAGCCGAGTTCACGGGCGATCTCAAAGGCCGCGGACGCGGGCCGAGGCCACACCGAAGCGGTGGACAGCCCGACACGGACGGAACCCACCGCGCTAATGGCCGACCAGTCGCAACGCCGCAGGCGACACCGTGACGATCAGGCCGACCAGGACGGCGAGCACCATCGTCTGCAGGTCGTCAGCCTTGCGGATCCTGCGCACGACAACCACGAGTCCCACGATGACCGCGACGGCCACGACCAGCGCGGCGGCGGGAAGCACGTTCCACAGCCACTGGAAGCCGAGCCACAGCGCGGCGCCTCCCACCAGGCCGGCGCCGAGCTGGACGGCCATCATCAGCCATTGGCGGACCGGCGAGCCCTCGTCGGCGCCTTCTCCCTCGTCTTCCTCGTCGAACTCGACCTGGTCCTCGAACTCGTCCCGCTCGTCGAACTGGGCGAGTTCGACGTCCTCGTCCGATCCAGGTGCGATGCCGGCGGGCGCGGCAAGCGAGTCGTCTGGATAGTCGTAGCCGTCCTCGGCGTAGGCCACCTCCTCGTACCCGTCGTCCTCGTCGGCGTACGGGTCGGGATAGCCGTAGGCGTGCTCGCCGGTGTCCAACAGCGGGCCGGGATGTGCCTGTGTGCTCTCCGCAGCGGCCTCCTGCCGACGTGCCCGAGACCGCACGGAAAGGCCAGGAGGCGGTTCATCGACGACCCGCGGCAGCTGCTCGGTGTACATCTCCGGCGCGGCGGGCGGGACCTGCATGGCACCGCTGGTCATGGGGCGCGGCGGATACTCCGGCGTGACGGGTCGATGCTGGGTGGTGTCGCCGATGTTGTCGACCGAACCACCCGGCATCCGGTAGTAGCCGGACGGTGGGTGGCTGACCGGCGGCGGAGCCTGCCTCGACCGCGGCCCCGGCTGTAGGTCCGGGCGGGAGATGTCGGTACGCGAGGACTCGATGCGGGGCGGGGGTGTGCGGCCCGTTGCCGGCTTCGCTTCCTGACGTGCCACCACCGGGTACTGGCCGGACTGCTGGCCAGGGCGCCGGTGCGTGGTGCGTGGCGTCGACGGGTGGGCGTCCAACGGCAGTGGGCCGGCCACACTGGTCTGTTCGAGGGCGTCGTCGGAGATCTGCGGCAGCTTGCCGCTGTCGGAGAGCACTCGCTGGATGATCGCCTGGGGGGCGGTATCCGTGGGGTCGTCAGCCCGGCGCCGACGCCGCCTTGGCGTCGCATCGGTGGCGCTGCCACCGTACTGTGCGAGCAACTCCGCGACGGTGCGCTGGGTCGGCTCGGAACCGTTCTCTCGACTCATCGCGTCCACCGTGCCCCGAACCGGATCGCCCGTCCAGTGCCACTCGGGACCGCGAGGCGACCGTCTCGGTGCGCCTGACCGAGGACCATGCCCTCACGCAGCATCGAGAGGAACATCGGGAATTTCCTCGGTGACAATGATCGCATCGCGGACTCCGCAACTCCTGCTGATCGACGTTGGCCGTGGGAACCCCGGGGTCGGTTGGGCACCACGATACGCGGCTACCGGCGTCGGGGTCGCCACGTTCGGACCGATGTCGAGCCGCATTGGCCACATCCCGAGCACGGTACCTGGCCGGCGTGACGTTTCCGTAATCCCCTATCCGGTGACGCGATGCGCCGAACGGGGGAATCCGCGATGGTTCAGGCTTCGAATTTGTAGCCAAGTCCGCGCACGGTGATCAGGTAGCGCGGCAGGGACGGGTCGGGCTCGATCTTCGAACGGAGCCGCTTGACGTGCACGTCGAGGGTCTTGGTGTCGCCGACGTAGTCCGACCCCCACACGCGGTCGATCAGCTGTCCCCTGGTGAGCACCCGGCCGGCATTGCGCAGCAGATACTCCAGCAGGTCGAACTCCTTGAGCGGCAGGGAGACCTCGCCGCCGGCAACGGTGACCACGTGCCGCCCGACGTCCATTCGCACCGGACCGGCCATGATGACCTGTGCCTGTAGTTCGTCGGACTCGGTGCCGCGCCGCAGGACCGCCCTGATCCTGGCGATCAGCTCGCGCGCCGAGTACGGCTTGGTCACGTAGTCGTCGGCCCCCAGTTCGAGGCCGACGACCTTGTCGATCTCGCTGTCCCGCGCCGTCACCATGATCACCGGAACCGCCGAGCGCTGGCGCAGCGCCCGACACACGTCGGTGCCGCTCATGCCGGGCAGCATCAGGTCGAGCAGCACGATGTCGGCACCGGTGCGGTCGAACTCCGCGAGTGCCTGCTGCCCGGTCGTGGCCACCGACGCGGTGAACCCCTCCTTGCGCAGCAGGAACGCGAGCGGATCCGCGAAGGACTCCTCGTCCTCGACGATGAGCACCCTGGTCACTGTTCTCCTCCATCGACATCGCGGCCGGAACCGGTGGGCGCGACCGCCGCCGTGCCGCCGGTCGGAGCCTTCGAGCCCGCCGGAGTACGCGACGTCGCTGGAATCGTCGAGGCGGCCGGCGTCCTCAAGCCAGCCGGAGCTCTCAAGTCAGCGGGAGTCCGCACATCAGCGGGAGTCCGCACGGTAGCCGGAATCCTCAAGGTAAACGTGGATCCGGTGCCGGGGCGGCTCCACAACCGGACCTCGCCGCCATGGTTGGCGGCGACATGCTTGACGATGGCGAGACCCAGACCGGTTCCCCCGGTGTCCCGGGACCTCGCCGGGTCCGCGCGGTAGAACCGCTCGAAGACCCGATGCTGCTGGTCGACGGCGATCCCCATGCCCCGGTCGGTGACCGCGATCTCCACGGCGTCGCCGTCAGTCCGGCGACTGACCGACACCGGACTGCCCGGCATCGAGTAGGCCACCGCGTTGTCGAGCAGGTTGCTTAGCGCGGTGACCAGCAGCGTCCGGTCGCCGTCGACGAACAGTCCGCTCGGGACGTCGGCGGTGATCTCGATACCCGCGGATTCGGCGGCGAGCCGACTGCGCGCAAGTGCCTGTTCGACAACCTCGTCCACACTGACGGGGGCCAGTTCGGGCAGCCGTTCGGCACCCTGCAGCCGGGACAGCGCGATCAGCTCGGTGACCAGCCTGCCGAGCCGGGT
>JAFAZC010000061.1 GCA_019239965.1 Kutzneria sp.
ATGAGAAGGACGGGTCCTTTCGTCTCTCGCGTCGGCGGGCCCGCGCCGCTGTCGGATCGAGCGCGTCACGCAATCCGTCGCCGACGACGGCGACCGAGAGAAGGGTGATGATGAGCATGCTCGCGGGAGCGTAGAACAGCCATGGGAACGTCAGCGCCGAGCTGGTTCCCGCTGAGATCAGGGTGCCGAGTGAGACGTCGGGCGGCTGAACACCGAACCCGAAGTAGCTCAGCCCGGTCTCCTGCAGCACGGCGCTGCCGACGTTGATCGTGGCGTCCACGATCAACAGTGAGGACATGTTCGGCACGATGTGTTTGGCGATGATCCGCCATGGCGACTGACCCATGAACCTCGCGGCGACGACGTACTCGCGGGTCTTGAGCGAGAGCGTCATGCCGCGCACGATCCGCGCCGTGATCATCCACTGGAACAGGCCGAGCAGCACGACGAAGATCAGCCAGCTGGATCCCTTGAACAGCGGGCTGGCGATCGAGATGATCAAAAATGAGGGGAGTACCAGCAGCAGGTCGACCACCCACATCAGCGCTCTGTCGGTGATTCCGCCAAAGAAGCCGGCTGTCGCGCCGACGACCGCCGAGAGCAGTGTCGAGATGGCACCGACCATCAAGCCGATGGTCAGGGACTTCTGCAGCCCACGCATGGTGGACACGAACATGTCGGTGCCGATGTTGTCGGTGCCGAACCAGTGTGTCGCGGACGGTGGGTCGTACGTCAGGTTCGTGTCGTGGAACTCGTAGCTGAACGGAGAGAACAGGGGGTAGCTGAACGCCGTGACATAGAGCAAAGCGATCACGGCGACTCCGGCGACCGCCCATGGGTTACGAAGAAACCTGCGAAGCACCAGGCGACCGCGGCCGGTCGATGTGACCACTTGTCCGCCGTCAGTGGTGCTGGACGTGATGTCCGCGACCGTCTCTGTCTCCTTCAAGCCCATCGCCTTCACCTGATCCTGATCCGCGGATCGAGCAGCGCGTAGAGCACGTCGGACAACCAGCCCGACACCAGCACGCACACCGCGATGAACAGCGTCACGGTCGAGGTCACGTTGGCGTCCTGGTCCCTGATTCCCTGCACCAGCCACTGACCCATGCCGGGCCAGTTGAAAATGGTCTCGGTGAAGACGCCCCCCACCACCAGCAGCCCGAATCCGAAGGCGAACAGGGTTGCCATCGGGATGAGCGCTGTGCGCAGTCCGTGTTTGAACAACGCCCTGCGCCGGGTCAGCCCCTTCGCCTGCGCGGTCCGCAGAAAGTCGCTGCCGAGCACGTCGAGCATCGCGCTGCGCTGATAGCGGCTGTAGAACGCGATCTGGCTCAACGCGATCGTGACCGTCGGCACGATCAGGAACCGCGCCCGCTCCTGCATGCCGGCCAGCCATCCGGCATCGCCGAGCAGGCCGCTGCCCTCGCCGGTGAACTGCAGCCACTGGGAGCCGGTGAGGTAGTTGACGCTCTGCGCCGCCTGCTTGGTCAACTGGCCGAGCACGAAGACCGGTGTCGCCAACACGACGTAGGAGAACAGTGTCGACACGTAGTCGGTGAACTTGTACTGCCGCACCGCACTGGCCACGCCGATCAGGACGCCGAGCACGATACCGACCGTGATGCCGAGCAGGAACAGTCGCAGACTGACCCCGACCCTTCTCCCCAGTTCGTCGGTGATCGGGTGATCGGTGGTGGTCTGCCCGAAGTCGCCGTGTATGACCCCGTTTCCCCAGGTCAGGAACCGTTGTGGTATCGGCTGGTCCAGGTGAAGCTGAAGTCGCTTCGCTTCGATCGTCGCCGCGGGTGGCGGCGGATTGTGCTGTTTGAGCAGGCTCAATGGGTCGAAGGCGACCGAGGAGAGGGTGAACGCCAGGAAGGTGGCCACCACACAGAGCACGACATAGTTGAGCAGGCGGCGGAGCAGGAAACCGAACATGTGTCGGTTACCTCCGCTCTTCCCGCGCCGGCGGTTCCTCGGTTGGCGACATCGTCACTCTCACAACGAGCACGACGGCATTCTGCGGTCTGTGTCGCACGTTTGACCATCCTTGGTACCTGCTTCTTGCGCCGTTCGGGTAGTCGAACAGGGGGTAACTGGTCCGTATGGCTCAGTCATGGGTCCGTCTGGTGATCAGCCACAATGGACTGAACGGCAGACCACTGTGGACAGCTGCGCTTCATCGTGGCACCGTGGTGATGTGTCAGAATTGAACGCAACCGCCGCTGCTCTGCTCGGACTACTGCACGATGGTCCCAAGACCGGCGGCCAGCTGGTCGCCGCGGCTGGTGAGCGCTTCGGGGCGTTCTTCAGCGTCACCCGAAGCCAGGTCTACCGCGAGCTGCCCGTGCTGGCCCAGGCGGGCCTGCTCAAACTCGGCAAGCAGGGGCCCCGCTCCAGCCAGCAGTACCTGATCACAGCCAGCGGAAAGAAGGCATTCAGGACCTGGCTGACCACCAAACCGGGGCCTGACCATCTGCGCAGCCCGCTGATCCTGCGCTTGGTGCACGCGAGCTCGCTGAGCGCGAAGCAGCGTGCCACGCTGGTGAGCACGGCCAAGGGGGTGTACGGGTCCCAACAGGACGCCTACCGGGCCGCGGTCAAGGCGGCCGAGGATCCCTACACCAAGGCAGTGGCGGAATTCGCCCTCGCGCACTCCAAGGCCGTGCTGAAACTGCTCGACAGCATTCCGACGACCTGAGTTCCCGTCGGCCGGACACGGTCCCGCCCGGCCGACGGCGGAAGAGCCGCACCAGGCAGGCACCCCCGTCGTGACCTGCCGTAGGCTCATCTGTCGTGAACCCGGACGTGGAAGCCGACCTCAAGGAACTCTCCGCCACGCTGGCCAGCGTGGAGGCGGTTATGGACCTGGAGAAGCTGCGTGCTGACATCCAGGCTCTCGAGGCCGACGCCTCTCGTCCGGACCTGTGGGAGGACGCCGACAACGCGCAGTTGGTCACGAGCCAGCTTTCACACAAGCAGGGTGAACTGCGCCGCGTGTCGGGGTTGCGGCAGCGACTCGATGACGTCGGTGTGCTGTACGAGCTGGCCGAGGACGCCGGTGACGTGGAGAGCGCGAGCGAAGCCGACGCCGAACGTGCACGCCTTCGCAAGGAGGTCGCCTCCCTGGAGGTCCGTACTCTCCTGTCGGGCGAGTACGACGAACGCCAGGCGCTGGTCACCATCCGCTCGGAGGCAGGCGGCGTGGACGCCGCGGACTTCGCCGAGATGCTGATGCGCATGTACCTGCGGTGGGCTGAGCGGCATTCCTATCCCACGGAGGTCTATGACACCTCCTACGCGGAAGAGGCCGGAATCAGGTCGGCGACCTTCCAGGTCAAGGCCGCTTACGCGTACGGAACACTCTCCGTCGAGCAGGGCACCCATCGGCTGGTGCGCATCTCCCCGTTCGACAACCAGGGCCGCAGGCAGACTTCCTTCGCCGGCGTCGAGGTCATTCCGGTCGTGGAACAGACTGACCACGTCGACATCGACGAGAAGGACCTTCGGGTCGACGTGTACCGCTCCTCGGGCCCCGGCGGCCAGGGGGTGAACACCACCGACTCGGCGGTGCGGCTGACCCATATCCCCACCGGCATCGTGGTGTCGTGCCAGAACGAGCGTTCACAGCTGCAGAACAAGGCCTCCGCCATGGCGGTGCTGCAGGCCAAGTTGCTCGAACGACGTCGGCAGGAAGAGCAGGCCAAGATCAATGCGTTGAAGGGCGATGGCGGTTCGAGCTGGGGAAACCAGATGCGCTCCTACGTGTTGCATCCCTACCAGATGGTCAAGGATCTGCGGACCGAGTTCGAGGTCAGCAACCCGTCGGCGGTTCTCGACGGGGAGATCGACGGTTTCCTCGAGGCGGGCATCAGGTGGCGGAGGCGGTCGAATTGATGTGTCGCGCACCCCGTGCGACGGCCGGCCAGAGCCGCCTCGGACGGGGCTAGGTGTCGACGTGGTAACGGCCGCGAGTAAGCTCGCGCCGTGATTCGGCTGGACCACGTCACCAAGGTCTACAAGACCTCAACCAGGCCCGCACTCGACAACGTGTCGGTGAACATGGGCAAGGGCGAGTTCGTGTTCCTCATCGGGCCGTCAGGGTCTGGGAAGTCGACGTTCTTGCGGCTGCTGCTCCGTGAGGAGGTCCCCACACGAGGACGGGTCTACGTCTCCAACTTCGACGTGGCCAAGATGGCTCGCCGCAAGGTGCCGAGGCTGCGCCAGTCCATCGGCTGTGTCTTCCAGGACTTCCGGCTGCTGGCCACCAAGACCGTCGCCGAGAACGTGGCCTTCGCCCTCGAGGTGATCGGCAAGCCTCCGCACACCATCCAGAAGGTGGTGCCCGAGGTCCTTCAACTGGTCGGCCTGGAGGGCAAGGCGGACCGGATGCCCAACGAGCTTTCCGGCGGTGAGCAGCAGAGGGTCGCGATCGCCAGGGCGTTCGTCAACCGCCCACTCGTGCTGCTCGCGGACGAGCCGACCGGAAACCTCGACCCGGACACCAGCCAGGACATCATGCTGCTGCTGGAACGGATCAATCGCACCGGCACGACGGTCCTGATGGCCACCCACGACCACTCCATCGTCGACTCCATGCGGCGCAGGGTGGTGGAACTCGACCGCGGCAAGGTCATCCGTGACGACGCCAGAGGTGTGTACGGAGTCGGCCGATAGCGGCAGCGCCCCAGAGCCCCGCGTTCCCATCCCCGAGCCCAAGGAACAGCCCCGATGCGTGCCAGTTTCGTCTTCAGCGAAGTGATCATCGGTCTGCGCAGGAACATCACGATGACCATCGCGATGATCCTGACAACCGCGATCTCGCTCGGCCTGCTCGGCGGGGGACTGCTCATCGTCCGCATGATCGACAAGATGCAGTTGATCTACTCCGACAAGGTCCAGGTCATGGTGAGCCTGACCGACGACATCAGCACCAACGACAAAAACTGCTCCTCGCAGATCTGTTCGTCGCTGCTGCAGCAGGTGCGGGGATCCACCAACGTGGAGGCTGTGACCTTCGAGAACCGCGACCACACCTACGAGCGCTTCAAGCAGCTATTCGCGGCCAACCCCGAGCTGGTCAAGCTCACCAGACCTGAATCGTTGCCCGCGTCGCTCCAGGTAAAACTGGTCGACCCCAGCAAGTCCGCGGCGTTGGTCAAGGCGTTCACCGGCAAGCCGGGGGTGCGGGACGTCAACGACCAGGGTGTGTTCCTGCAGCGGTTCTTCGGCGTTCTCGACAGCTTCCGGTTCCTGACTTTCAGTATTGCACTGGTGCAGGCGACGGCCGCAGTGTTGCTGATATCCAACACCATTCAGGTGTCCGCTTTCACCAGACGCACCGAGGTCGGCATCATGCGACTGGTCGGCGCGACGCGGTGGTACACGCAGCTGCCGTTCCTCATCGAGGCCGTTGTCGCCGGTCTCATCGGCTCGCTGATCGGTGTCATCGGTCTCGGTGTTCTCAAGGCGGTGTTCATCGACCGGGCTCTGGAGGGGCCGATCGCCTCCGGCGTGTTGCCCCGACTCGACCTGCTCGACGTGCTCGCGGTGTCGCCGATCCTGGTGCTCGTCGCCGGGGGTATCTCGGCCATCACCGGGTACATCACGCTGCGGCTCTACGTCCGGCTCTAATGTGGTGGCCACCGGGTCGTAGACTTCTCCTCATGCCCAGGGAGCGCGGCAACAAGGTGATCGCGTCGAACCGCAAGGCTCGGCACGACTACTCCATCGTGGACACCTATGAGTGCGGCGTCGTGCTGATGGGCACCGAGGTGAAGAGCCTGCGGGCCGGACGGGCTTCCCTTGCCGACGCCTTCGCGACCGTCGATGACGGTGAGATCTGGCTTCGTGGGCTGCACATTCCCGAATACGACATGGGCACGTGGACCAACCACGAGCCCCGACGCACCCGGAAGCTGCTGCTGCACAAAGGCGAGATCATCAAGCTGATCGGCAAGACCAAGGAGAGCGGGCTGAGTCTCGTTCCGCTGTCGATGTACTTCAAGGACGGCAAGGTCAAGGTCGAGTTGGCGCTGGCCAAAGGCAGGAAGAGCTACGACAAACGGCAGGCCATCGCCAAGCGGGATGCCGATCGGGAGATGTCCCGGGCCGCGGGACGGTGGGCCAAGGGACGGCGTGACTGAAGCGCCAGCCACCGACGCCGAGGTGGCCGGATGGGTCCGTTCGCTGGGCCTGCCCGGGCTGGTCGATCTGCACGTGCACTTCCTGCCGGAGCAGGTGATGGCCAAGATCTGGGCCTACTTCGACAAGGCCGGCACTCACTACGGCACCGAGTGGCCGGTGCACTACCGGCTGCCGGAGGTCGACCGCATCGCCGTACTCGACGAGCTGGGCGTGACCACGTTCGCGCCGCTTGTCTACGCCCACAAGCCGGGCATGGCGCGGTGGCTCACCAATTGGGCGATGGAGTTCGGCTCCCGGGTCACCGGCGCCGTGCCCACCGCGACCGTCTACCCGGAACCCGGCGTCACCGGGTATTTGGGGGACGCACTGCTGGCCGGTGCCCGCTGCGTCAAGGTCCACGTCCAGGTCGGCCGGTTCGACCCCCGCGACGACCTGCTCGACGAGGCCTGGGGCCTGCTCGCCGAGGCCGGCGTGCCAGCGGTCGTGCACTGCGGGCACGGGCCGATTCCCGGCGAGTTCACCGGCCTCGACGTCTTCGAGCAGGTCCTCGCCCGGCACCCGCGGCTGACCGCGGTGCTGGCACACGCGGGCATGCCTGATTACGAGGTGGCTCTCGACCTCGCGGCGCGCTTCGATCGCGTGTACCTGGACACCACCATGGTGGGCACCGCCTTCGCCGAACGACTCGCTCCGCTGCCAGCCG
The DNA here is from genome assembly GCA_019239965.1 of Kutzneria sp. Lineage (GTDB taxonomy): Bacteria > Actinomycetota > Actinomycetes > Mycobacteriales > Pseudonocardiaceae > Kutzneria. The sequence goes on from JAFAZC010000061.1 coordinate 6,854, forward strand.
ACTGGCCGGCGCGGCTCGCCGATCTCGGCGACCGGATCGTGCTCGGCACCGACTTCCCCAACATTCCGTACCCTTACGCGGTCCAACTGCGCGCGATCGCCGACTGGGCGCTTGCCGACGACCGGCTCGGCACACGGTTCCTGGCGCGAGTGTTGCACGACACACCGGCGAGGCTCCTCGGCGGATAGCTCGAACACGGCTACATCGTCCGGAATGTGGGAACTATGTCGCCCGATTCGCCGGCGACGAGGACACTTTGACGATGAATTCGGTGGTGTTGTCTCTTGTAGCGGCACTGGGCTATGGCCTGAGCGACTTCGTTGGCGGGCTCGCGGCCCGTAAGGCACCAGTGCTGCGGGTCGTGCTGGTCACCTATCCCCTCGGACTGGCCGGGCTGCTGCTGGTCGCCCCGATGGCCGGTGGTGGACTGCACGGACAGGGCATGCTGCCGGCCGTGGCCTCGGGCATTGCGAACGGACTGGCCGTCATGTGGTTCTACGCCGCACTCGCCACCGGCCCGATGAACGTGGTCTCACCGCTGACCGCACTGTTGGTGGCCGGTATCCCGCTCGTGTTCGGGCTGGTCACCGGTGAACGGCTCGGGCCGGTCACGATCGGCGGCGCGCTGCTCGCCGTGGTGGCGGTGGTGCTGGTCAGCCGCGAGGAACGGTCCGCTGTCGACGAAGGCGACCCGGTCAAGTTCACCACGAAGGTGGCCTGGCTCACCGTGGGCTCCGGATTGGCCTTCGGCGCCTACTTCGTGCTGCTGGACAAGATCGACCCTGGTTCCGGGCTCTGGGGGCTGGTCGTGTCTCGGGGTGCCGCGTCACTGCTTGTCCTGCTCTTCGCGGTTGTTACCGGCCAGTCGCACCTTCCAGGACGCCCCGCGCTGATGCTCGCGGCCTCGGCCGGCGTGCTCGACACGGTGTCGGGCACGTCGTTCCTGTACGCGCTGCGGTCCGGACTCCTCTCTATCGCCAGCGTGCTGACCGCGCTGTATCCCGCCATAACCGTGCTGATGGCCAGGCTGGTGCTCGGTGAGCGGACCGGGAGAGCGCAGCGGGTCGGTCTCGCGCTGGCCGCCGTGTCGGTCACGTTGATCACGGGTGGTTCCTCGGCCGCGTGAACCTGGATGAACTGGATACCCCCAGGCGCTATCCTGTATGGGTAGACCACCAACAAGGGGGTGAACGGTTTCGACTCTGGACGTTGAGTCAGGGGAAGCGTGTAGGTGCAGGCGAGAGACCACCTTCAAGCGTCGCCGCAAACCAATAAGCGCCAAGACTAACAGTCGCGCTGACTTCGCCCTCGCTGCCTAAGCGAGTGCGGGTCTGTCGGCCCGGGAGCGCCTCCGACCCGGTAGCCGGCATCAGCTAGGAGGCTCAACCGTCAGATCCGGTCGCGGGGCCTGACGGGACAACCACAGCGACTGGGCCCGTCACACCATCTCGTCCGCGTGAACGGTGGGGCCGAGCAGAGGCACAGCGGACTGCACACGGAGAAGCCCTGGTGAAGCGACAGAGGACCCGGGTTCGATTCCCGGCACCTCCACGCAGGATGGCGAGTGCTCGCGGAGAGCGCTCGCCATCTGCGTGTCGGGGTGTTGTTGCGGGGGCGACCCCCGCAGACCCCGCGGGTGTGGGTTCCGGCTCAGCGTGGGGTGGTTGGTGTTTGTGGAGAGTGCTCGCCATCTGCGTGTCGGATCTCGGAGGCGACCGGGGCCTGCACACCCGACACGCGCACCTTAAAGTGGGCCGGGTGGCAGTGGAGCGGGCAAGGGTGGCGGCACTGAGGGGTGGGCCGTTGCGGGGTCGGTCCGCCGAACTGGGTGCGGCGTTGGAGGCGCTGCGTGCGGTGCGGTGCGGGCAGCCCGCGCTGGTGGTGCTGCGCGGCGAGCCGGGGATCGGCAAGACGGCGTTGGTTCGCTCGATCGTGGAACAGGCGGGTCGGCTTGGCTTCCGCACCGCGGAGACGGCCGCGCACGAGGAGGACCGTCTCGCGCCACTGGCTTCGATTGGACCCGCGTTGCGCTTCGGTGCGACGCCACTGATCGACTCGACCGAGTTCATGGACCTGGCCGATCTGCACGAACAGCCGCTGTGGCTGGCAGAACGGTTGGCCACGCTGCTGGAACTACGCGCCGACGATGGTCCGATCCTGTTCGCTGTCGACGACGCACAGTGGTGCGAGCCGCTGAGCACGTTCACCCTGCGGGTGTTGCCGAAGCGGCTGATCGCCGCGCCGATCGCGTGGGTACTGGCGACCAGGGAGGTGCCTGGCGGCGGTCCGGCCGAGCTCATCGTCGACGCGGCCCGCCCCGAGTTGTCGGTGACCTGGCTGGATCTGCCGGCCCTGACCGACGACGCGGTGCTCGCGGTCGCCGCGGATCGGCTCGGCGCGCGGCCCGAACCGGCAGTAGCGCGTAGGTTGGCCAGCGCGCACGGCAATCCGTTCCTGGTCGTGCAGTTGTTGGAGGGCCTGTTCGAACCGGCCGCGGATGACACCGGTGCGGCTACGGTGCCGATTGGTTTGCTGGACGGCGTGCGAAGGCGCGTCGCGGCGAGCTCGCAGCGGTGCCGGGAGCTGTTGCGCACCGCGTCGGTGCTCGGGTCGGAGTTCCAGCTGACTGATGTGGCCGAACTGCTCAGCGTGCCCGCGACGCGGTTGACGGAGCCACTGATGGAGGCGATCAACGCAGGACTGCTCACCGACGAGGGCAGCGCCGTGCGATTCCGGCACGACCTGTTGCGGCAGGCCGTATACGAGGATGTGCCGCCGTCTGGCCGGCACGCCCTGCACCGTGCCATCGCCGAGCATCTGCTGGCCCGTGGGCGCGGGTATGCGGCGGCCGCTCCGCACGTGCTCGTCACGGCCCGACGGGGTGATTCCACGGCCGTGGACGTGCTGCGCAGAGCCGCGCACGAGGTGCTGGACGCCATGCCCACTACCTCGGTCACATTCATCCGGGAGGCGTTCGCACTGACCGACGCGAGCGATCCACTGTGCGGCGAGATCGGCGTCGAAGTGGTCTCGATTCTGGTGGCCAGCCGGCAGTACCGGAAATTCGCCGAGGCGACCCAGTTCGCGGACGCACTGCTGGCCGCTTCGCTGAGTGCCGAACAGCGGGCGCGCGTGCAGTTGTTGCTGTTGCCGAGGTTGTGGTCGACCAACCAGCACGCCGAACTTCTCGACCGTGCCGCGGCCGCACCGGGTGCCCCCGCGGATCTCGCGGCGCGGCTGGCCGGCTACCGCGCGCTGGCCGCGGTCGAACCGGCCGAGATGACCGACGCCGACCCGATCGCGGCCGTGCTGTCGACCATGGCCGCCGCCGAAGCCGCCCGGCAACAGCGCGATTACGCACGCACGCACGAGTTGTTCGCATCGGCGCGTGCGGCCGCGCAGGGCCTGACCGGGTACGGCGCACCCGACGTGGGCCAGTTGGCGCTGCGTGAACTGTTGGCGTTGGCGCAGCTGGACGACTTCGACGGTGCGTTGGCGGGGCTCGGCGACGGCAACCGGTTCGGCGATTCCTGGCAGGCGCCACAACTGGCGCTACTGCGTGCGCAGCTCGCATACGGCGCGGGCCGGGTGGAGGAAGCGGACGAGGCGACGGCGACGGCGACGGCGTTGATGGCCGAGCTGTTCGACTACGCGTTCGAACCGCCGGTGCGCTTGTTGACGGCGCTGCTCGCGCTGCTGCGCGGCGACAATGCGCAAGCCCGGACCGTGGACCAGCCGTTGGCCAGGGCGTTGTTGGCGGATGCCGACGGTGATCCTTGCGGCGCGGCTGAGATCGTCGCCGTGGTACGCGACGACCGCGACTTTCCGTGGCCCGAGGAGTTGCTGGTGGGCGCAGCCTGTTCCGCGCATCACCGCGGCGACGTTGACACCGTGCGCGGGGCCGCCGATCTGCTCGCCGAACTGGCCGAGCACAACCCGAACGTGCCAAGTGTGACCGGCGCCCACCTGCTCGTCGACGCACTGTCCACAGGAGACTTCGAACCCGCCGTGGTGCGATTGCGCAAGAGCCCTCGACTGATGCTTCGGGCCAGGGCTGACGAGGAGTACGGCCGTTCCCTTGTGGACGCATCGGGCCGCAGGATCGGATTGGACGCGCTGGACGCCGCTCATGACCGGTACGCCGAACTTGGTGCGACCGCGGCGGCGACCCGGGTGCAACGCCTGCTCCAGTCCGCAGGTGCCCGGCGGCGCCGCTGGGCACCGATACCGCAACGGCCCGAGCATGGCTGGGATGCGCTGACCCAGATGGAACGACGAGTGGCACTACTCATCGCGGACGGCCACACCAACCGGTCGGCAGCCGGGGAACTGGGGCTGTCCCCCAGCACGATCAGCACCCACCTGCGCGCCGTGTTCAGCAAACTCGACGTGCACTCGCGCGTACAGCTGGCCAACCTCGTGCTGCGTAAGAACGACCCGCCGGCCCGGTGAACCTGAACCGGCGGGTCGTCGTAGCCGAGCGCTCAGTGCGCCGCACGCTCGATCACCGACACAACCGCCTGGGGGTGCGAGACCGGGAGGTCGTGCGCGGAGTCCACTCTGCAGATGGTCGCGCCCGCCCGCTGCGCCATGAACTCCTCGGCTGCGGGCGGGATGGCCTTGTCCTGGCTGGCCACGATCTCATACAGCGGGATACCGGCGGGCACACCCGCCGCCGCGGGCTCGTTCAGTGCGGCGTTCGCGGCCGGGCGCTGGGTCGCCGCGGCCACGGCAGCCTCGCCGGGAGTGCGGTCACCGGCGAACACCTCGCGGAAGTCGGCCGGCTTGATGTAGAGATCGGTGCCGCCAGCGAAGTTCACCGTGTAGCTGGTGTCCGGGCCAAGCAGCGAGCCGGGGAACTTGGTGGACAGTTGGAGCGCGCTCTCACCCGGCTTCGGGATGAACCCTGCGACGTAGACGATCGCCTTGATCTGCTGCGGGTCGCTCGCGGCGACCTCGGTGGCGATCTCACCACCGTAAGAGTGCCCGACCAGCACGACCGGGCCGTTGATGTTGCGCACCACGCTGGTGATGTACGCGGAGTCGGACGCCAGGCCGCGCAGCGGCACGGCCGGTGCGATCACCTGATAGCCATCGAGCTGTAACTCGGCTACCTCACTGCTCCAGCCCGACGCGTCCGTGAACGCGCCGTGGATCAGCACCACGGTTGGCTTCGGGTCATGGTCGCTCACGGTCGCGGCCTGGGCCGTCGGGTGGGCCGGCAGGGCCGACACCATGGCAACCAGGGCGACGACGCCCGCGGCCACGGTCGCGGTGATCTTCCAGTTCCTCTTGCTCGACATCGTAAAGTTCTCCCAGCTTGGATCTGTGATGTGACGACAAGGAAAACGGTTGAGCTGGGCCGGCCCCATCGAATGAACGTGGTAATTCGCAAGCGATGCCTCGCGCCGTGCGAACCGGAGTGCACCCATTCCTCACGTGAACACAGCAGAGCGGTTCGACGACCGGCGCGTCCGAGCGTGGGCGTCATCCCCAGGGATGACGGGTGGGACCGGCATTGGATGCCGGGGAAGGACGCGCGCGAGCGGCCGGGTCGGCCAGCCTTGGGGCATGAGGGCATCGAGAATGATCGCGTTGGCCGGCGTCGCCGTGGTGGCGGCCGCTTTCACGGGGGTCGAGGCCGAGGGGGCGACGCTCCCGGAGTTGGCGTGGCGGGACTGCGGGGACGGCGTCCAGTGCGCCACCGTGACCGTACCGATCGACTGGACGCGACCACACGGTCCGACCACCGAGATCAACCTAGGCAAGCTGCCGGCCAGGGAGCCCCAGCACCGCAAGGGCGCCTTGATCGCCAACCTCGGGGCGGGCAACAGCACCGCGGCATTGCACGCGCCCGAGGTTGCCCCCGGGCTGGCCGCGCTGGCGAAGGACTTCGATTTGGTCGTGTTCGATCCGCGTGGGATCGGGTCGCCGGCGAACGGCACCCTAACCCTCTGCGCCCAACACGCGCCGCCGGTGGACGCGTTGGTGCTCGCCCGTACGGAAGCCGACTGGCAGGCCGACGCGGACCGGAACGCCCGCTACGATGCCAGTTGCCGCACCGCGATGGGGCAAGCGTATTGGGGCTTGAACTCCTGGCAGATCGCGCACGATGTGGACGCACTGCGGGCCGCGCTGGGCGAACAAAAACTGCGGTATTTCGGCAATTCCTACGGCACCACCTACGGTCAGGCCTACGCGGAGTTGTTCCCGGAGAAGGTCGGGCAGATGTATGTGGAAGGCGTGCCCGACCACACGGACCAGGAGTTGTCTCCGTGGTTGATCGACCACGCGGTAACGCAGGAGCGGGACGCTGGCGCGGTTCGCCGACTGGTGCGCGCGGCGGCCTGGATGCCCGTTGCATGGCAGCGATGTCCAGGTGGTCTGGGCCGAACTGGTGGCACGGGCGGGCGCGGCGCCGCTGCCGGCTCCGGGCGCCGGGCCGGGCAAGACCGCGGACCTCAACCAGCTCGACGCTGGTGCGATCACCGGCATGACCCCGCCGCGCTGGCCACGGCTCGCCGCGGCGATGGCCAGGGCGCGGGACGGCGACGCTGGGGACTTCCTCACCCAGCTGTCGGAGCCTACCGACCCGCCGGGAACGCCTGGCTCCGTGCAGAGCGCGTTGACCTGCCATGACTACTTCCCACACCTGCCGAGCCGCGCGGAATTCGCCCGCATCGAGAACCGGCTGCGCGCGATCGCGCCCCAGTTCGGGTGGCTCGAGGGACGGTATGAGCTTGGCCGATGCTGGGGGATGCCGCCCGGCCCGACCTGGGCTCCGCATCCACTCCACGTTCCGGGAATCGCACCGGTCCTGGTGGGCATCGGCGAACTGGACAACAACACCGACAACCTCGGCGCCGCCCACGTGGCAGCGCAGCTGCCGGAATCGCGACAGCTCTGGCATGGGGACGGACACGCGGCGCTGCTGATGGGCAACACGTGCCTAGCGAAGTACGCCACGGCCTATCTGGCGGACGGCACTATGCCGCCACCGGGGACGCGGTGCCCCGGCGAACTCCTCGCGAAGATCCCGGACCGGCCGGGGGCGTAGACGAGGCCAACGTGGGTGGCGCCCAATCTGCGTCACTTCTGGCTGGCATCAGAGGTCAC
>JAFAZC010000096.1 GCA_019239965.1 Kutzneria sp.
CGGCAGGCTGTTTCCTGGTCAACCACCGTCGTTCCAGTACCGCTGAAGCCTGGCGACCGCCTCATCCTTACTCATCCCGGCCACCTCGGACTCGTCGAGGCCAACACGCGCGATCAGCATGTACACGAGGTCAGCGGGCAGGGCTCCCGGCGGCGGCGCGGGCATTCCTCGGTCCGGCTTCAGGGCATCCTGGACACACGTCCAGAAAGTCGCCTCGCTGACCTCGAGTTGGTCACGAAGAATGTGTCGCCACAGGCTCTGTCCATAGCCGCTGCGGTCCACTGGATGTGAAATCCGGGTACGCAGAATCCTGCCGTCAACAAGATCTAGTTCGTAGGTGACGTGGCGCGTTCCGGTTCGCCCACGGGCGTCGCGCACTCGACGCCAGTCCTCGGCCTGACAGAACGTCTCGTGATCCTTGCACGTCGGCTGCGGCCAGGACGTCACCGCGCGGCACCAACAAGCCAGTCGCGCAGCTGCTCGTCGTCGCTAAGGCTGATCAGCTGTACCAGTCCCCAGTTGTCACGGTGGTTCGGAGCGTCCAGCAAGCGCTGCTGCCAGTCCTCAGCGTACTCCCGCAGCACGTCGATCATCTCGGTGACCGCTTCGTCGAACGACGCGCCGTCAGCGGCTACCGGAAGTCCCGGAATGAACACTGACCAGCCGCCGGCCTCCGGAACGGCCTGGGCGCGCGATGGAACGATCGACGCGAGAAAATGGCGCAGCCGCTTGACATCTACAACAGCCGTCGTGGCGGAGTCACGCCGAACCGTGGCGACTCGCCCCTTCTCCGCGGCATCCAACAAGTCCTTCAGATGGGCACGAGCTTCGGTGTAGCTGTCGTAGTGAACAGCGGACATGTCAACCTCCCGATGGCTCGAACTAGGACGCCGCTCTAGCTTAAGTACGTCAAGTACGTTACGTACTTAAGCTAGAGGGTTGCGCATGCACTCAAGTCCAACGACGCCATTGAGCAGTCACGACAAGGTGCCGCATGGCTGGCAGACCCACGATCACCGGGCACCACGCGCGCCGATTAGATGCTGCGACATTCGTCGGGTCAGCGATTCCTCGTGAATGGGTCCACTAGGCGGGCACCGGTCGAGGCAAGATCGGCGGTATTGCGGGTAACGAGGGTCCACCCGTGAACGAGTGCCGTGGCGGCCAGCAATCCATCGATAACAGGCACGGGATCCGGAACGTTCAGCCTGTCCCATGCTTCCGCTACCTCTGTGGTGACCGGCACGATCCGGTCTTTGTAGATGGCAACCAGTTGCGTGAGCCAGTGCTCGAAGACTTCGGCCTGCGCCGGATCACGTCGAGCCAGTCGATCAACCCCCTGTCTGATCTCACCGACCACGAGGACACGCAGAAACAACTCGCCCGCAGGGGCCGAGGTGAACCAGCCAAGGACATTCGGATGCGGCGCACGCTTGCGGATTTCGGACACCACGTTGGTGTCAAGGAGGAAACTCACACACCCTCACCGAAGTCAACGGCGCGTGCAGTCTTGGTCGGCCGGTCGATCTCAAGCACGTCGAAGTCCGGCCCTCCCTGCAGGAACTCCGTGAAGTCCCGCACGTCTCCACGCAGGCGGCGGTATTCAGCGATGTCGATCACCACTGCCACCTCTTCGCCGTGCCTGGTGACGAACTGCGGGTCGTCAGTCTCGACAGTCCTGATCAGTTCACTGAAGCGCCGCTTGGCCTCCTGTAGCTGCCAGCGCCCACTCAGCTCACCGATGCCCCGGAGACCGCGGTCAACCACCTCCCGCTCGACATCCGCCGCGATCTGTTGGGCCGACTCACGAAGGCTGACCGGCCAAGTGAGAGGTGCGCCCTATTTCGGTGCCTGGAAGCCGCCGGTCTTGTGCTCGAGCAGTTCGGCCAGCCGCAGCGGGGTGCGGTCCTCGAACATCGGGCCGATGAGCTGCACTCCGACCGGCAAGCCCTCGGGGGACCGACCCGCTGGTACGGCGGTGGCGGGCAGGCCGGGCATGGTGGCCAGACCGGCCCAGACAAGCTGGTCCAAGTACGGGTTCTCGACGCCGTCGATGTCGATCCGCCGCTCCAACGGATCGGGGTTGTGGTCATGCGGGAACGCGGGAGTAGGCGTGACCGGGCACACCACGGCATCGAACTCAGCGAACAGCTGCCGCCAGCCGTGGCGGTGGAGCTCGCGACGGTTGTTCGCCTCAATCCAGTCGCGGTGGCTGAACACCGTGGCGCGCAGCCTCGCCGCGCCGAGACTCTGGTCGTCTGCGCTCAGTCCGGCGGCGCGGGTCCGCAACTGCTCGTACGCTTCGACGGGAAAACGCGCAACCGAGTCCGAAAACAGCAGCTGCGTGTAGAGCGTCACGGCTTCGGCCAGATCGGGCAGCAGCGGACAGTGCCGTTCGACGCGGGCGCCACCGTCGACAAGCACAGCGGCCACCCGGTTCACGCCCGCCCGCACAGCGGACCCTGTCGGAATGAGCGGATGCTCGTCGAGGACCAAGACCCGGAAGTCGCCGAGCCGCTCGTGGCGGGCGGGCGGCAGCGTCAACTCGTGCGCCACACCGAGCGTCAGCGGGTCCGGCCCGGCCATCACGTCGAGCAGGAGCGTGAGGTCGCGGGCGGTGCGCGCCATCGGACCGACCACAGCGAGGTCCAGGTCGACCGGCAACGCCGGCGCGAGCGGTGGGACCATACCGCGGTTCGCCGCCAGCCCGAGTGTCGGCTTATGCGCGTAGACGCCGCAGAAATGCGCGGGTGTGCGCAACGAACCCGCGATGTCGGAGCCGATGGACAGCGCGCCGAATCCGCACGCCAGGGCCGCCGCTGACCCGCCGGAGGAACCGCCCGGCGTGCGACCGTGATCCCACGGGTTGTTGGTGGTGCCGTAGATCTCATTGAAGCTCTGGATGTCGCGCAGCCCCAACGGCACATTGGTCTTACCGAGCACCACCGCGCCCGCGGCCTTCAGCCGCGACACCTGTACCGCGTCCTCGGCCGGCACATAGTTCCGGTGCCGCGGCATGCCCCAGGTCGTGGGCAGTCCGGCGATGTTGTAGGACTCCTTGACCGTCACCGGAACACCGAGCACCGGCCGGTCCTCGCCGCGGGCGCGCGCCTGGTCGGCACGGTGCGCGGCGGCCCGCGCACGGTCGAAGTCCGGCACACAGATCGCGTTGATCACCTCGTCGTCGCGCTCGATACGGGCGATCGCCTCGTCGGTCAGTTCCACCGATGTCACCGCACCGGCGCGCAACGCGGCCGCGAGCTCTTCGGCAGACCGAAAACTCCACTCCATGAATCCGAAGTTATCGGCCTGCCGCAGAGGACACGAAATTCCGGTTCGCGCAACAGGGAAGCCGAACGCGCCACCTTCACCGGTGGAGTCGCGCACTCGCTCTGCCATTGAAGATGGCCACCGCAGGTCACAGCCCCAACAGGGGGCCAACTCCACCGGCACAGGCCATGAAACGTCACGTCGTGCAACAGGACGGATGTCTCAATTCCTGACCGTTGAGGTTCCCGGTCGCCATTGGGTCCTGCCCAAGGCATCGTTTGTCGACGGGCAATTGTCGTCATGTTCCTCGACGTCCGTTCATGCCGCTGGGCGTCGAGGGGTCTCCCTATCCGAAGGCTGGCTCGATCACGATGCCCGAGACCGGCAGGTTGGTCCAACGCGCGCTCGTGCCGATGTGGGGCTCGTGGCAGCACGGGTTTACTTGTTGTTTAGGCTTCACGCGGTTGTCTGGTTGGTGCTTGTTTCTGATCTCAGCAGGGTGTGGCTCGCGCGCACGAGATGGCCGAGGCGACCTGGAGTCGCTACACGCCGCGATCATTCGCAGCAGTACTCGCGGAAATGACGATCATTGATGAGGCCATCTCGTCTCGTGGCGCCCGGCCTGGGCGGTCCCTGGCCGATGAAGCTGGACGGTAGCGGATGGTTACCGAGGTGGCCACGATCTAGTGGCGCTTCCCGTCGTCACCCACACGCACCCCGGATGAGTTGCGGAGTGCTGTCCACTTCCGACAATGACCGTGTCAGTAATCAGCCGACAACACAGTGCCGCTGACATGAGTGGGACTCGGAAGGACAGGTGAAGTGTGATGGGGCGCACGGGGGCTAGCCGAATTCCTCGACGCAGACGGCGGGTTGCCGCCCTCATGGGTGGGTCGGTGGTCGCGGTCGGCACGCTGCTGGTGAGCGCACCGGCCGGGCAGGCCGCGACGGGGTGCGTGACCACCGGCGACACCACGGTGTGCACCCAGACGGGCGAGTATCAGTGGACGGTGCCCCAGGATGTCACCACGGCGACCATCACCGTCGTGGGTGCGGGTGCCGGCGGTGGCGGTGGCGGTGGCGGCGGGGGGACTGGGGATGTGGGTGGCGGCGGCGGTGGTGGCGGTGCAGCACTCATACGCTGCGTCGAGGAGGTGGAATCCGGCTGGGTGCTGAAGATCGAGGTTGGCGGTGGCGGCCAGCCCGGTATGACCCCGGCCGACCCGGACCAGGCACGCGGCGAGGGAGGCAAAGGAGGACACGTCGCGCCCTACCGTGACCTAGACGGTGTACTTCGGGACCGCGCCACCGACGGACACTTCGGTTGGCGGCCGGCAGGAGCGGACGGGAACCCACGGCCTGGTGGTGGGGGCGGCGGCGGAGGGGAAGGCGGCAGCAGCCGCGTCTGGTCCGACCATATGAACGATGACATCGAAGGCAGGGGCGGAGAGGGCGGCGGCGGCGGCTCCACCGCGGGAACCGACCATCACGGAGGTACAGGTTCCGCCGGGGCTAACGTTGGGACTGGGAGCGACCCGTACGGTCGTGGCGGGGACGGCGGTTCTAAGGGGATCTGTGAGTCGCCAGTAGCCGGCGAGCTTACGGTTGGGGGCGATACAGGTTCCATTGGCGGCACGACCGCTGATCACGGGGCAGGAGGAGCCGCCCCGAAGCAGATGCCAGCCCAGTGCGGGAAGGCCGGCACCGGTGGCCGCGGTGGTCTCCTGGCCACGACACCCGGCACAGCGGGAACGGATGGCTGCATCGTGATCGTCACCGAGAAATAAGGGCCGGCAAGCCACACCCAACCACCGCCCGATGGTCCACGGCCCTATCCCCCATCCCCACCGGATCCCCCACCGCACCCGACAGGGCTACTCCACCGACCCAGTCATCACAACGCCCACCTCTCAAGCACGCGGTCGAACACCCCGACCATGCATGGACCCACGACACCGAAAAGAGACCAACGCCGCACGCAAACACGCACGGTGTTCACGCAGCGAAGCGGTGTTCACCCGGCGAAACAGCGCATTACCCCCACCCAACGACCAGCATTCCCCCGCCCAAACCCCCGGCGCATGCCGGTGAATCACGCGGTTTCACGTGGAGACGGCCTCGGCCTGCGAGAATGGCTCAACATCGCACCATGGCCAGTGGTGCATCAGATGCAGTAAATCCTAAATAGCTGGCGGAATAGCAGTACCCGAATCATGCCGTATTCCCTTGGACCGAACCACCTCGTATCCATACGCGTTGTGTCCGGTGTCAACAGATGCCAACTGATTGAACCAGTGATACGTCCGTCGAGCACGCGCCAGATGCTCGGTTGTGACGCACTTGGCATGATACTGGCGGACAGGACTTATTCCTGGGGTGCCCTATTCATGCGCTTGACGCCGGACTGCAACCGCGCGGGCTCTTAGGATTTGGATGTCCTGTCCGGCTCAACCTTGAGGTGTCCAGACCCACCTTGCGGACCATCCCGGATGTTGATCGGGACACGGCGTCTGGTTCGCGCAACGAAGGCGCGCAGTCGCACGTGACAAACCCGTGGCGACGTCAATGGCCATCCCGCGATAATGGCCGCCGTGGAGCAGGTCGAGGTCGTCGTCGCCCATTCCGAGCGTGCAACGCTGCGCGTCGGCGACGTGTTCCTGAAGATCGACGCTGATCAGACGCGCACCGACGTCGAGGTCGAGGCGATGGCTATGGCGCCGATCCCGACGCCGGAGGTCCTGTGGCGGAGGCCGCCCGTGCTCGCGCTCGCCGCCCTCCCAGGAACCGCCCTCGGCCGCCTCGGCCAGCCGTCGACCGCTTCAGCGGCGGCGTGGGCTGCAACGGGGACCGCGGCACGGATACTGCACGACGCTCCGCTGCCGCCCTGGCCCGGTCGCAGCCCCGACGAGATCGCATCGCAGCTCGACAGCGAATGCGAGTGGCTCGTCGCGAACGGCGTCCTTCCCGCCGACCTGGTCACGCGCAAACGCCAGGTCGCCGAGGCCGCGCTCCGGCCGTGGACACCGGTATTCACGCACGGCGACCTGCAGGTCACCCACGTGTTCGTCGACGGCGACAAGATCACCGGCGTGATCGACTGGTCCGAGGCGGCCCAGGGCGACGCCCTGTTCGACCTCGCCACCTTGACACTCGGACATGAGGAACACCTTGGCGACGTCATCGCCGGTTATGGCACCGACGTCGACCTCGACGTGATCCGCGCGTGGTGGTCGTTGCGAAGCCTGCGGGCGGCCCGCTGGCTGATCGAGCACGGCTTCGACCCGTCCTCGCCAGGCTGCGAGTTCGACGTGTTGAAATCTGGGCTGTGAGGCTCCTGCCCAGGCCCGTGGCCAATCGCGACGGCCCAACACCCGCGATCCAGGGACTTGTTCTCGAGGTGCACTGGTCCTCGTACTGCCGCGGTCGCGCGTGCGGTCAAAGATCAAGCAGCTCCGCGACAGTGCCTCCGAGGACCCGATCGCGCACCGCGCCGGGCCGCGTCACGCGTTCGATGGTGGCGCGGGCCAGGACGGGGTCACCATAGGGAGCGTCGGAACCGAACAGTGTGCGGTCCGGTACCTCCTCGACGGCCACTCGCACCGCGAAGATGATGTTCGCAGTCGACAGCTCCAAGTACATGTTCGGGATTTCCCTGGTCAATTCGATGGCTGCCAACCAGTTGAGCCCGCCGAGTTGGCTGATCACGACAGGGACGTTCGGATAACGACGCGCGAGACCGGCCAGCGTCGCCAGATCGCTCGCCGTCGTCGGTGCGAACCCGTGCACAACGACCGGCAGCCCACCCTGATCGACGGCCGCCCGCAGGACCGGTTCGATCTGACCAGCCTCACCAGGTGGCGGGGTCAGCTCACCGATACCCCGAAGACCACGGCCAACCACGTCCCGCTCGACATCCGCCGCGATCTGCTCGGCCGGCAGATCCAAGCGAACCTTGCCGAACCCGATAAAGCGACCGGGGAATTCCGCGACGGCGGAGTGGAGTTCCTGTCGCGCGGTCCGATAACTGTCCGGATGGGCGGCCTGGCCGCCGATCACCTCGTTCAGCGCACTCATCTCGCGCCGGAACGAGGCCAGACCAGTGGCCCGCTCAGGATGCGGCCGCGTGCCGAACAGCACGGCGCAGTCGACGCCGGCCTCGTCCAACAGAGCGATGTGGCTGTGCACGGGATCGTGGACATGACTGTGCGCGTCGATGATCAACGAACTCTCCTGGTCATGGCTGACAGTGTCGGCGGAATATGACCGCTGGCCCCAGTGTTGAACGTTGACACCATGACAAGGTCAAGTACGGCGGAGCAGCGATGTTGATAGGGCAGTTGGCCAAGCTCACCGGAACCAGCGAGCGCCTGCTCCGGTACTACGAACGCGTCGGCCTTCTCACCTCGAGCCGCCGAGCCAATGGATACCGCGACTACGACGACACCGCCGAACGGACAGTCAGGCAGATTCGCGCCCTCCTGGCCGCGGGGTTGTCCACCAACCTGATCAAACAGGTACTGCCCTGTGCCCTCGCGGACGGCTCACTACGACCGTGCCCGGGGGTGCTAGCCACGCTGCGTGCTCAACTCGCCCACCTTGACCAGCGTGCGGCCGAGTTGGCACAGGCCCGGCGAACACTGCGACAAGCCATCGCGATAGCCGGACGCGGCGAGTAGCTGCCACTTCAGAGGTGTTGCTCTCACCAGGGCGGCCCGCCACCAGGACGCCCGGATGGGACGCCGGCCCAGTGCCGAAGCCCCATCTGACCAATGCTGGTGCAGGGGACTTGTTCATGGGATGCGCTATTCGCCACCATCGATCGAGAACTCTCTTGCGAAGACCGTGGAAGACAGCTTGTTTCTGTACCTACTAGTATGTACGCTGCTTGCATGCCCGCCAGAGACCAGCTCGTCCAGAGTCCCCAAGACCTGCTGTGGGAGCGGCGATACGTTGGCACCAACCCGAAGGCGATTCAGCGGCGCGCCAAGGCCGGGCAGGGCAGCATGTACCACCACTTCGCAGGCAAAGCCGACCTGGTGCCCAGGATCGGCGAGCCCCAATGCTGTGCTGAACAACTGCGGGCCGCAGCCGACGCAGCGTTCCGCCAGGGCCGGACCGCAGGCGAGCAGGTCTCCTCTTACCTGCTGCGGGAGCGGGATGTCTTGCGCGGCTGCCCGATCGGGCGGCTGGCCCTGGATCCCGACATCATCGCGAGTCCGGCACTACGCGCGCCTCCCGAACAGACCTTCAACTGGCTGCGGGGGCGGCCAGCCGATGTGCTCACCGAGGGCAAGAGGAAAGCCGAGCTGTCCGCCGACCTCGATCCGGCCGACACGGCGGCCGCCCTTGTCGCCGTCCTGCAAGGCGGGTAGGTGCTGGCCAGGTCAGCTGGCACGGCCGAGCCGTTCGACAAGGCGGTCCAGGGAGCGCTCGCCCTGCTCGCCGCGCATGCGAAGAAGTGAGGAGAACACCCGTGCACGCAATGCAGTACGAGATCACCCTGCCCGACGACTATGACATGGAGATCATTCACCGCCGGGTCGCCACCCGAGGCCACCTCACCGATGCCTTCACCGGCCTGGGGCTCAAGGCTTACCTGATCAGGACCCGGGGGATCGACGGCTCTCCTGTCAACCAGTACGCGCCATTCTACCTGTGGTCCGACACCGCTGGCATGCGCCGATTCCTCTGGGGTGGCGGCGGATTCGGCGGCATTGTCAACGACTTCGGGCGGCCGGTGGTGCAGCACTGGAGCGGGGTCGGCTGTCTGGCCGGGCGGGCGAGGACCGAACCGCCTACTTCCGCCACCAAGCACCTCAAGCGGCTATCGGATGGCGACCCCACCGATCTTGTCGAGCACGAGCTCAGCGAGCTCGTACGGCTTGCCGAACGCGCCACCGTGCACACCACAGCGTTGGCCATCGACCCCCGGCACTGGGAGCTCGTGCGCTTCACCCTCTGGACTGCCACCCCAGAACAGGAGGCCGCGACACGCTACCGGGTGCTCCACCTGTCCTGTCCGCAGCTTGATCAGTTGAGGTAGCAAACCCATTCAGCCAGGAGATCTCCCATGCCGCTTGTCCGAATCGATGTACTGTCCGAGTCCAATGCCGGGAAGCTGCCCGCGATAGGCGAGGCCGTGCACCAGGCAATGACCGAGACCACCGACGTGCCCCACGGCGACGGCGTGGGACAGATGCTGCCGAAGGCGGTCGCACGATGATCGTCACCCGAGCCAGCGGCGGCCAGTCAGCGGTGTCCACGTTCCGCATCCTCGGTGACCACCATGTCCACCCGATCCAGGTGCCGCCAGCCGACTCTCCCCTGCGAGCGATGACGGTCGAACTCGCCCCAGGCGCGCGCACCGCATGGCACTCCCACCCACTCGGCCAGATCATCATCGCCCTGCACGGCGTCGGTCAGATCCAGGCCGCCGACGGCCCAGTCATCCGGTTGCGACCAGGTGACGCCATCTGGGCTCCGCCAGGAGAGCAGCACTGGCATGGGGCGGCGCCAACCGAGGGCTTCGTCTACAGCTGCGTACAACCAGAGGATCCAGACACCGGCGAGCACGTCATCTGGAGCTGACTCCACAACGCCAGCTCGGCGTCGTCGACGGATACCCGCCTGCGGGGACACCCTGTTGCGCCCAACACAACAGACCGGCCCGCCACACAGCAAAGCGGGTGGCCGACAATTGTCGGCCACCCGCTTGACCAGGGACGTCATAGTCAGTTAGAGCCCATAACTCAGCTGCAGCCGGAGGTGGATCCGCAGCCTTCGCAGACGTAGCAGGAACCGGCGGGGCGCATCTTCGTGCCGCAGGTCATGCACAACGGCGCGTCGGCGGCCTTGCCCAGCTGCAGCTCGACCAGCTCGGTCGAGCTGTGCGCTGCCGACTCGACCGGCTGGGCCTCGACGCTGGTCTGCAACCCGACCAGATCCACATCATTGGACGGGCCGTAGTCGGCGGCGACCTGGGCGGAACGCTCTTCGGCGGTGAAGATGCCCAATCCGGCACGCTTGTCCATCGGCAGGTAGTCCAGTGCCAACCGGCGGAACAGATAGTCGACGACACTGGTGGCGATCCGCACGTCCGGGTCGTCGGTCATGCCGGCCGGCTCGAACCGCTGGTTCTGGAACTTCGAGACGTAGAACTCCAGCGGGATCCCGTACTGCAGGCCAACCGAGATGGACATCGCGAAGGCGTCCATCACGCCGGCCAGCGTGGAGCCCTGCTTGCCGAGCTTGATGAAGATCTCGCCGAGACCGTCATCGGGATAGGAACCGGCGTGCAGGTATCCCTCGGCACCACCGACGGTGAACGACACGGTCTGGCTCGGGCGCTTCTTGGGCAGGCGCTTGCGCACCGGCCGGTACTCCACGACCGGCTCGGCCTCAGACCTGGCCGTGCCGCCGGCGCTCTTGCCCACCGAGAGCGGCTGGCCCACCTTGCAGTTGTCCCGGTAGATCGCCAGTGCCTTCAGGCCGAGTTTCCAGCCCTGGAAATAGATTTCCTCGACATCGGCGACGGTGG
>JAFAZC010000193.1 GCA_019239965.1 Kutzneria sp.
GCCGAGGCGCGGCCCGCTGAGTACCCGGGCCGCGCGCAGGGTCCGCGCCCGGGGCACCAGCCCACACATGTCGAGGTCGACGACCACAGTCGGGACTGGCAGCGCTGGTTCCTTGCGCCGAGTCGCGGCCCGGTTCTCCACCCGGCGCAGCACCTGGGTCAACAGGGCGTCCTGCTCGGTCGACACACTGTGCACGTGGCGGTCGAAGGAATGGTCGCCCCGCAGCACCGCCGCGGTTTCCGGCCGCAGGAAGCGCAGCTCCTGGGCCACCGTCCGCTCGACGGCGGCACGGACCGTCCGTTCCCGGTAGCGCCGACAACCGAAACTGGTGCGTTGGAAGGCGGACGCCAGCTCGACCAGTGCCGCGTGCAGGGACCGCATGGCGCGGTCCACCTCGATCGGAGACAGCTCATCGACCTCGCGCAGACCACCCACTCCGGTGATCACCAGCCGGCCGGTGGCACGCACTTCGGGGGTCAACTCGAACACGATGGTGCGCTCGTTCAGGCCGAGCAACCCAAGCCGATGCTGATCGAACAGCGTTCGGAACACCCTGACCAGGGGGACCATGAGGTACTCGACGGCGAAGTCGAGAGGGTCGATCCTGCGTTCGTCCCGGTTGGCGACGACCCGCTCCAGCAGCGTCGGCTCGCCGGCTCCGGACCGGGACAGCAGGGTGCGCAGCGCGACCGGCAGTCCGGTGCCGGGGCAGCGTGGATGCGGCGGGAACGGCGTCTCGACGCTGCCCCACTGCCCGGTCAGGTCATGCGGCGGGCACAGCGCACAGTGCAGACGCAGAATCGGGTCGTTCCAGACCAGCTCGCTGAGCCGCTGCCAGCGGCCGTGGACGACCAGGTGCTCGGCGCAGCCCGCGCTCACGACGTCCACGAGAGATTCCGGTCCCGGCGGATCGCCGGCGGTGGGCCTGTCGTCACGCGCCTCAGACGTCCGGCGTTGTCGGCCAAGCTGCTGGTGCGCACCCCGCGGCGCCACCGCGTCGAACATGGTCATACCAGGGCCCTCAGGAACACGTGGCTCCCCCATACATTCGCCGCGCGTCATGGTCCCCGGTATTGCGGCACTGGGCGAAGTGTAACGAGATCCGCAGACGTGGGCTGATCGGCTCCCAGCGTTACGTGACTTGCGTCACAGGATGTGGCATCGGCGAAGATGCCCGCCGTGACGTGGCGACCATCGACCTCGCGTCAGTGACACGTAGTCGTCGCCATCACTCGCCTACCACCCCTGTTCAGCGGATGCACCGACATTCACGCCCACACCAGCACGGTGCACCCTCCCGAAAGGTCCGTTTCCCCATAGACCGGGGTCACACTTTAGGATTCCTTGTCGGCAGGGGTGCGCCAGCTCGGCCCTCTCATCGAAAGCACCCGTTCGAGTGGACCGTGCAGCGATGCCGGCCCCCGCTTCCGGCGGCCCGAGATCGTCAGAGATCCAACGCGAACGCCGCCGAGCACGCCGGGTCACAGGGCCAGCAGGCACCGCACGTTGCGCAGTGTTCGCCGCAACGGGTGTGCGCGCTGAGCACGTCGACCGCGATGTGGTGGTAGGAGTCGAGCAGGTCGTCGAGCCTGTCACCGCCATCGGGAGCAGCACCCGGCCGCGTCGTGGAGAGCATCGTCCGTGCCCACCGCCTTTCGTCCTTCCCGGGGAGGGGCCCCGGGGTGGCCGCCGCCACGCGACTACCATCCGCGCATGGCGAGATACGAACATCCGCCATTCGGCGGAAAACCCCACCACATGACACGACCGATCTCACCACTCTGGGCTACCACTTTCGATAACCGTGCGCTGGTCCATGGCTGTGCGTAATCTCGACCACGCGCCGCACGAGACGCGGCTCGCATCAAGATCCGTCTACCCTCGCGACATGGGGCCAACCGTGGCGACGGAGAGCTTCGCCGGGCGGGACGCGGAGACGGCCCTACTCCGGAACCTTGTCCGGGAGACGGTGCTGGGCCACGGCCAATGCGCCCTGGTCGAGGGTGAGCCTGGTATGGGCAAATCCGCACTGCTCGCGTCTGTCCGGGCGGAAGCGGGTGAGCTGGGCTGTCAGGTGTTCGCGGCCGCCGCCGACGAACTCGGACAGGAGTTCCCGTTGCGCGCGATGGTGGACTGTCTGCGCGTTGCCGACGACACGGAGGACCCCCGTCGCGCCGCCATCTGCGGCCGGCTGCGGCAGGAGTGCTCGGCTGGGGTGGCGGGCACGGGTGAGGACGTTGTCGGCGCCGCCGAGGAGCTGCTCGACCTGGTCGACCAGGCCTGCGGACGTCGACCGGTCCTGCTGGTTCTTGACGACCTGCAGTGGGCCGACAGGGCCAGCCTGCTCGTGTGGCACCGGCTGTGCCGTTCCGCGGAGCAACTGCCGCTGCTCGTGCTCGGCGCCTACCGTCCGGTGCCCCACCGGACTGAACTGGACCAGATCAGGCGGGGGGTCCGCGCTCGGGGCGGTGTCGTGCACGTCCTGGGTCCGCTCGACCACTGCGACGCGCTCCGGTTGGTTGCCGCCAGGGCGGGGGCGGCTTCCTGCGGCGGGGAACTGGCCTGGCTAGCCGATCGCGCCGCGGGCAATCCCGGTTATCTGACGGAACTGGCCGACGCGCTGCTGCGCGACGACCGTATCCGGGTGTCGGCCGGCGTGGCTGAGCTCAGTGCCGCTGACCTCGGTGGACGAGTACCGGCCGCGTTGACGACGGCCATCGCCGGCCGGCTCGACTTCCTGTCCGGACAGGCGCTGGCGACCCTGCGCTCGGCCGCGCTGCTCGGCGACGAATTCTCCGTCCACGACCTGGCGGTCGTGCTCCACCGGCCAGCGAGCGACCTGCTCGACGCGCTTGGCGAGGCAGTCCGCGCCGGTGTGCTCGCCGAGGCTGGCAGCGACCTGGCCTTCCGGTATCCCCTGGTCCGGCAGGCTCTCTCCGACGCGACACCGCTGGCCGTGCGGTCAGCGCTGCACCGGGAGGCCGCGGAGGCGCTCGCCGCGACGGGGGCGCCACCCGTCCTGGTCGCACGGCAGCTCCTGGCGGCCGCGGACACCGTCGACGAATGGACGCTGGGCTGGCTGGCCGACACCGCATAGACGGTGACGCACCGGGCCCCGCGGATCGCCGTCGAACTGCTCAACAGGACGGTAGACCACCTGGGCTACGACGACCGCCGGCGGGACATGTTCATCAGCAGGCTGGCCACCGCCCTGTGCCGGGCGGGACGCAACACCGAGGCGGCCCGCAGGGCACGTCAGGTGATCAGCCGCGCCACCGAGCCCGCCACGGTCGCCGAGATGAGTTGGGTCCTCGCCAACGCCCTGATCCGAACCGGTCACGGCGACCAGGCACTCGACACACTGGCCATGGCGCTGGCCGGTGACGTGCCGGCGGGCTGGCGGGCGCGGCTGCGTTCGCTGACCGCGCTGGCGCAGGTGACCGAGGGGGCTCACGCGGCCGCCAGCACGACGGCGGAAGAGGCCGTCGCCGCGGGTGAGTCCACGTCCGACAGGCTGGCGGTGAGCCTGGCGCTGCGCGTGCTGTCACTGGTGCGCCGTGCCGTCGGCGACGAGCGAGACGGCCAGGAGCTTGTCGACAAGGCGCTTGCCGTGCTCGGCGACGACCACGAGCATCTCGACCTACGTCTGCTACTGCTGGCCGACCGGCTCGTCGCCGATGACAGTCTTGCCGGGCGGGCCGAGGTCGATCGCGCCGTCGGACAGGTGCGCCGCCTGGCCGAACAGGTAGAGGCCGGGCGGTTCACCCAGGCACACACCCTGATCACTGCCTGCTACTTCCGGCTCGGCCGCTGGGACGACGCGCTCGCTGAGGTGGAGGCGCTCGCGCCGGACCAGGAGGACCGGTATTCGCTGCTGATCCTGCGGGGGCTGGTGGCCCTGATCGCCGGGCACCGCGACGACCACACGGCCGCCGAGGCCCACCTCACGACGATCGGCGCGGAACGGCTGTGCAGCGCCGGCGATCGACACAACGCCGGTTACGTTCTCCTGGCGCGAGCCTTGGCGGCCGAGCGGGAAGGGCAGCTCGCCAAGGCCCGCGCCGAGCTCGCCCCGGTGCTCGCCGCGGGCACCGCGCTGGAGATGAACGTCCGCTACCTGTGTCTTCCTGAGCTGACCCGACTCGCGCTCGCCGCCGGCGACCATGACACCGCGGTGGCCGCCGCACGCACCTGCCAGGCCGAGACTGACCTCGCACCGACGGCGGGGCGGCTGGCCGCCGCGCGACGCTGCCGCGGCCTGCTCGAACGGACCCCCGCGCTGTTGCTCGCCGCGGCCGACCATTACCGCGCGTGCGGCCGGCGCCTCGAGTTGGCCAACACACTCGAGGATGCCTCGGTGCTGTTCGGCGAGGCCGGCGACCTGCCGGCGGCCCGCGCCGCGTTCACCGAGGCGGTCGACGTGTACACCGGGCTCGGCGCCGACTGGGACATTCGCCGGGCCGACACCCGGACGAGGCCGTACGGCATCCGGCGCGGGCAGCGGGGCAGAAGGGACCGTCCGACAACCGGTTGGGACAGCCTGACCCCGACCGAGCTGAAGGTCGCGCACCTGGTCGCGAGCGGCAGTTCCAACCCGGACATCGCCAGCGCGCTGTTTCTGTCCCGGCGCACCGTGCAGACCCATGTCTCGCACATCCTGGCCAAGCTCGGTGCCCACTCGCGCAGCCAGATCGCCCGCGAGGCCGCCCACCACCCGGCAAACGCGGCCGATGCCCC
The DNA here is from genome assembly GCA_019239965.1 of Kutzneria sp. GTDB lineage: Bacteria > Actinomycetota > Actinomycetes > Mycobacteriales > Pseudonocardiaceae > Kutzneria. The sequence continues at coordinate 4,738 of JAFAZC010000193.1, forward strand.
GCACGGTTCCGGTTCCTAGTGCCACTGGCTCGGTCGCCAGTGTCGTGTTCAGCCCCCCATCCCCGGGGGGCGACCCCACGCCCGCGGTCGGTCGACACCGGCGCCGGTCCGGCTCCTAGCGGCGGATCAGACGCGCGACCTCGGTGCGCAGCCGCACGAACGCCTCCGAGCCCCGGGTGCCGATCTGGTCACGGGGGCCGGCGAGGTCCACCTTGAGCGTCTCCACGACGGTCGCCGGCGACCTGGACAGCACAACGACCCGATCCGCGAGGTAGACGCTCTCGTCGATGTCGTGAGTGACAACCAGAACGGTCATGTCCGCCTCCGCTCTGAGCTTGAGCACGAGATCCTCCAGGTCAGCCCTAGTCTGGGCGTCCACCGAGGCGAACGGCTCGTCCATCAGCATCACCGCGGGACGGTAGGCCAGTGCCCGCGCGATACAGACCCGTTGCTGCATGCCGCCTGAGAGCTGCCAGGGGCGCCGCCCGGCCGCGTCGGCCAGCCCGACCCACGACAGGGCCTCCGCGACACGTGCGGCCCGCTCAGCCGCGGACAGCCCGCGGTCACGGAGCGGGAACTCCACATTGCCCGCCACAGTCCGCCACGGAAGCAGCGACCGACCGTAGTCCTGGAACACCACGGCGAGATCAGCCGGCACCGCGGTGACCGTCTCGCCGCGGTACGACACCGAGCCGACGCTTGGCCGCAGCAGACCGGCCACGCAGCGCAACAAGGTCGACTTCCCACAGCCTGACGGGCCGACGATGCACACCAACTCGCCCGGATCGACGGTGAACGACAGTCCACCGAGTGCCGTGTGCGCGGCCCGTCCCGTGCCATAGGTGTGACCGAGGTCGGTCACCTCCACGATCGACATGCCCGTCCTTCCCCGCTCGCCGGCGCTGTCACCGGGCACCGACCCGTTCGTGGTGCCATGCGAGCACTCGGCGCTCGGCGAGCACCAGTCCCTGATTGAGCACAGAGCCGAGCAGGCCGACAAGAATGATCCACGACCACATTGCCGGCAGGTCGAGCTGGCCTTGCGTGATCGCCAGCTGGAAGCCGATTCCGCTGGTGCTTCCGGCCAGTTCCGAGATCACCATCAGGATCAGTGCGATCGACAGGCTCGTCCGTAGACCGGCGAACACCTTCGGCAGTGCGGTGGGGAGCACGACGCCGAGCACCCACCGTGTCCGGCTCACCCGAAACACCCTGGCGGTGTCCGTTGTTACCGGATCGACCGACTTGGCGCCGTCCATGGTATTGAGCAGCACCGGCCACACCGCGCCGAACGTGATAGTGGTGACCTCCATCGTCGGCCCAATCCCGCACAGCACCATGAACACGGGCACGAGCAGCGGCGGCGGCAGGGTGCGCAGGAAGGCGAGCACGAACTCGAGGTAGTCGGCGACCATCCTCGAACGACCGAGGCCGATGCCGAGTACCGTGCCGGCCATACCGGCGATCACCCACCCGCCGAGCAACCGAGCCAGGCTCGGCAGCACATTGGTGACCAGCAACGGAGACAGCCACAGCTGGGCTGCCGCGGACGCGATTCGCGATGGTGGCGGGAAGAACGGGTTGTCCGCGCCGGAGGCGATGACCTGCCACAGCAGTACTGCGCCGGCGACAACCAGCCCTCGGCGCACCAGCCAGGCAAGACCCAGGTGCGCCCACGTCACGCCCGGCGCGGCGCGGTCGTGTCCCGCCCTCACTGCCCGATCCCTTCAGGCCCCCAGCGCAGCCAGCGCCGCCGCACCGCGAGGAAGCCCGCGTTGACAAGGCCTCCGAACAGGCCGGCGAAGACGGTGGCGGCCAACACGATGTCCATCCGGCCAGCGTTGGTCCCCCACATATAGGCGTACTGGCCAAGCCCGATGCCGCCGCCGGCGAGGAACTCGGTGCCGACAATGGCGATCAGCGCGACCGAAGCGGACAGGCGGACCCCGGTGAGCACGAACGGACTGATGCTGGGCAGAACGACACCACTGATCGTGCGCCATCGGCTGATTCGGAAACAGCGCGCGGTCTCCAGCAGTCTCGGGTCGACCTCACCCAGCGCGTAGATGGTGTTCATGAGGGTCGGCCACGTCGCGGCGAAGGCGGCCAGGGTGATCTTCGTCTGGGCGTCGGTACCCAGCAGGCAGATCACCAATGGGATCAACGCGACGGACGGCAGCGGCCGCACGAGCTCGACAATCGGGATGCTGACCGTTCGGAGGACGGGCACCATGCCAACCGCGAGCCCGAGCAGCACCGCGAACGCCACCGCGATGGCCAGCGCGATCATCCATGACAGCACCGTCGAGACAACGGCGGCGACGAACGCGGCGTCACCGAACAGGCCGACGAACCGGCTGAGCACCAGCGACGGCGGCGGGACGAACCGGGCGTCCACCACCGACAGCCGGGCGATGAGCTCCCACAGCACGAGGAATCCCGCCAGCCCAGTGGTACTGCGCACTATCCCGGGCACAATGGTTCAACTGCCGCTCGGGCCCGGCAGGATCATCGCTCGCACGTCGACCTGCTGTGGGATGAAGTGGTAGGCCTGCATCAGGGTGGCGACCCGCTGGAGCCTGGTGGCGTCCACCGACGTCGGAAAGGTACCGAGCTTGAACAGCGAGGCCTTCTGGCTGTCGGCGACACCGAGCGCGGGCAGCACGCTGGCGAGTGCGGTGATGTCGGTCGCCGCCTTCTGGCCCTTGCTCATGGCGCGTTGGAACGCCGCGACCGCGGCCGAATGGGTCTGGATGAACTTGTCGGAGGCGATGTACCCGCTGATCGGGATGTCGGCCGTCGCGCCGGTGACGATCTTGAACGTGGGCACCGCGCCGACCTGTTCCTCGGCCTGGGTGATGTAGGGCTCCTGGTCGACCCCGGCTTCGATGAGGTTGTTGCCGAGCGCCGCGGGGATGTCGGCATAGGGAATCGGCAGGTAGGTCACCGAATTGGGATCGAGCCCGTTGTCCTGCATGACAGCCCTGACCAGGAGTTCCGCGATGTTCCCGCTGTGGTGTATCGACACCCTCTTGTGCATGAGGTCTCGGGGCTCGCGGATTCCGGTCTCGGGTTTGGCAAGCAGCACCAGGGAATCCGGTGTCGCCTGGTACGAATCGGCGATCACCTTCGCCGAGACCGCCTTGTTGACGACCGCCTGGATGAACGAGACGTAGTTGATCGTCGTGACATCGATTTCGCCGCTGTTCAGCGCGGGAAGGGCCTGGGCGCCCGACGCGTAGGTCCTGACCTGGACGTCGATGCCCTCCTCAGCGAAGTAGCCACGCTCCTGGGCCAGTTTGGCCGGTGCGGCGTCGATCACGGGGACGATGCCGACCTTGACGGTGGTTCGCCCGGTGGAGCCACTGTCCTGCTGGCCGCCAGGACCGTTGAGCAGTCCGCAGCCGCTTGCGAAGGCGGTCGCGGCGGCCAGTGCCGCCAACCGAACACCATCCCGGCGTGAAAAGGACGATGAGAGACGGTCAGCCATGGAGACTCTCTTCACAAGGAGACGGCCAAAGCCGCAGAGGGCGTGTGGTGCGCGCACACTACCGCAGGGTCGGGTCCCGGTGATGTTCATCTAGTCTGCCCACGTGATCCTCGGTCCTTTTGTGAAGGCTTGTCCCGCGGGGCGACCCGGGCGGGACAAGCGACATCACAAGCGCTACTCCGAACAGCGGTATGAGATGACCCCGTGGCATTACAAGATCCGTTGTCATCGCATCGCACCGTTTTGATCACAATTGTGGTTTCGAGCGTTTAGGAGAGTGCCGACTGTGCGCGGTCGCCTCGACGCGACTGAGGTCAGCCAACGACCGACCGAGAGTCAATCCGCCGCTGGGAGTCAACCGGCAGCCGGCGCCGAGGGTGGTCGATGGCGGCTGCGCAACTGGCGGCTGCGCAACAAGCTGATCGTCGTACTGCTCGTGCCGTCGCTGAGCACGGCGGTGTTCGCCGGGCTGCGGCTGAACAGTCAGCTCGCGGAGGCACGTCGGTTCGCCGCCGTCCAGACGGAACTCACGCTGGCCACGCAGGCGTCCAAGGTCGTCGACACGCTGCAGACCGAACGCGCCGCGATGGTGTTCTACCTCGCCGGCAACAAGGTCGACCAGTCACCGCGTTTTCAGCAGACCGACGACAGCGTCGGGACACTGCGGGAGACCTCCGCGGGTGCCAACGACCTGACGGGCCCGGTGCGTGACGCGGTCGACAGGGCACTGGCCAGGCTCAACGGCCTCAGCGCACTGCGGAGTAGTGCGCTGAGCACTCGCCTGCCCGACACGGCCGCACTCACCTCCTACTCTCAGGTGATCGAATCGTTGACGCTGGTCGACCGCGTTATGGCTACCTCACTGAGCGACCAGGCGGTTTCCTCGCTCGCGGGCTCGCTAGACTCGCTCAACGAGGCCAAGGAGCAGATTGCGGTCCAGAACGCCATCGTGATCTCGGCGGCGAAACACCGGGTGTTTCCGCCTGACCTGGTCAACCAGTTGCACGCGGCGCAAGCCCAGTTCGAGGCCGAGCGCGCGACGTTCGTCAACGTCAGCAGCCCCGACAACAACCAGCTTTTCCAGGACACCGTCAGCGGTCCCGCGGTCGACGAACGCAACCGGCTTGTCCAGCTGGCACTGGTGCAGTCGGCGGGCGGTATGTCCGTCAGCGTGGTGCCCACCACGATCCAGCAGCTGGGTGACACGACAGACCAGCTGTTCATGACCACGATCGACGCGATCCAGGCGCAGACCGAGACAGCGGTCGCCGCCCGCCTCGACGCCGCGCAAGGGTCGGCTCTGCGGGACAGCGTGCTCGCCGCGCTCGCCCTGCTGACAGGGCTCGGGCTGACCGTGCTCATCGCGAGGTCGGTGCTGGTGCCACTGAGGGTCTTGCGGAGCAGTGCCCTGGAGATGGCACGCACCACACTGCCCGCGGCCATCGCACGGATCCTGCGGGACCCGGAGACCGTGCACGACACGGTCGCCCCCGTTCCGGTGCACAGCAACGAGGAGATCGGCCAGGTCGCGAGGGCTTTCGACATCGTGCAGCTGGAAGCGGTGCGGCTGGCGACCGAGCAGGCGGCGCTGCGCAGCAACGTCAGCGCCATGTTCGTCAACCTCTCCCGGCGCAGCCAGGCCCTCGTCGAACGCCAGATCGGCGTGATCGATCGCCTCGAGCAGGACGAGCAGGATCCGGATCAGTTGGCCAGCCTGTTCGAGCTGGACCACCTCGCCACCCAGATGCGACGCAACAGCGAGAATCTGCTGGTCCTCGCCGGTACCGGCCTCGCGCGCAGGATCACCAAGCCGGTCCCCGTGTCGGAAGTGATGGGGGCGGCGGTGTCCGAGGTGGAGAAGTACGCGAGGGTGCACCTGGCCCCCGCCCCCGACGTGGCCGTCCTCGGCAGGGCCGTCAACGACGTCATCCATCTCGTCGCCGAACTGCTCGACAACGCGACGGCGTTCTCCGCGCCGTCGACCAAGGTCGCCGTGGTTGCCGCGGAGAGCGACGACGACGGGCTGACCATCGAGATCCGGGACAGAGGTGTCGGCATGTCCGCGGCGGAGCTGGAGGCCGCCAACCAGCGGCTGGTCGCTCCACCCGAGATCGACGTCACCGCGTCCCGTCAGATGGGCCTGTTCGTCGTGGCGCACCTGTCCAGACGTCATAACATCACGGTGCGGCTTGACGACAACACCGAAGCCGAGACGGGGGTCACGGCCACCGTGGTCGTGCCGGCCGCGCTGATCTCCCGGGAGGAGGCCGTGCAGTCGCCGCCTCCACCGCCAGCGCTGCCGCTGACCTTCGCACCGCACAACGGAGTGCTGCCCACCGAGCAGCCCGCCGGAACCGAAGCGCCACCTGATGAGCCGGTGCCCGTCGAGATCGAGCGGATCGATCTGTTCACACCCGCGCGGAAGGATCCTCTGCCCGCGTACACCCCGGCCGCGGCGGAACCTCCCGCTCCGTCGCGGTCGGACCACGAGGACACCTCGACTCAGCGATTGCCGATCTATGAAGAGGTGCTCTCCCAGTGGTTCCGGGCCACTGACGACGATCCGCTAACCGAGATGACCGACCCGGTCCCGCTGCCCCCCGACCCGCATGCCGGGATCGACACGCCAACCAAGGTGTCCTCGTCCGTCGAGGCGGCCGCGCCGGCTGGGGCCGACCTGTGGCGCTCGCCGGGTGATGACGGATGGCGGGCCGTTCAGGCGCTGTTGGCCAGCGGACCGTACACGACAACCGCGGCCGGTCTGCCCAAACGGGAACCCAGAGGCAGCCTGCTGCCGGGATCGGCCTCGGTGCAGCCACCGCAGCCGCGCGCCAACGCCACGGTGACCGCCCCGCGCCGGTCCGCCGAGGCCCTTCGCGAGCGGCTGGCGACCTACCAGCGCGGGGTGACGCTCGGCCGGCACTCGACGACAGCTGACGATGCCGGAGACGAACTCGACTCCGGTTATCCCGATGCCCCCAAGGAGTTGTCGTGACGTCTTCCTCCGAGACAGAACAGCAGATCGCCGACTTCAGCTGGCTGATCGATGACTTCGTCGACCGGGTCCCCGGCGTGGCGCACGCGGTCGTCGTCTCCGCCGACGGACTGGTGCTCAGCTGTTCAAGGGGACTGCCTCGGGATCGTGCCGAACAGCTTTCCGCCGTGTCCTCGGGTCTGACCAGCCTCACCGTCGGTGCCGCGCACTGCTTCGAGGCCGGCTCGGTGAACCAGACGGTGGTCGAAATGGAACACGGGTATCTTTTCCTGATGTCCATCAGCGACGGGTCGTGTCTCGCGGTGCTGGCGGCGCCCAGCTGCGAGATCGGTCTCGTCGGCTACGCGATGGCCAGACTCGTCGAACGGGTCGGCCAGCAGCTGACCCCTCAACTGCGGGCACAGCTGCAGCTGGCCGCCACGCACAGATAAAGGCTGGAGCACGTGAATTCTGCGGAAAACCGGTCGGTGACCGTCGCACAGGCGACGACGTCGGCTAAGATCGTGGTCGCCGGTGGGTTCGGTGTGGGTAAGACCACGTTCGTGGGATCGGTGTCGGAAATCGTGCCGCTGACCACCGAAGCGGTGATGACCGAGGCCAGTGTGGGCGTCGATGACCTGTCCGCGACGCCGAACAAGGTCACG
>JAFAZC010000079.1 GCA_019239965.1 Kutzneria sp.
ACGATCAACGTTGCCGCCCCGTCAACCGAGCTGGACAGGGCGGCCCGACACAGGGCGCCAAACACATCGCGCGGGCTGTTGCCACCGTCGGCACGTGAGGGATGCACCATCGTGTCACCGACCGCCCAAGCGTCGTCGACGCATGCCGCGTGGAACGTCGTCAACCCCATCGCCTGACCATTGCCGGACCGATCGGTGACAAGAGCGCCCAGTGTCCCGACGATCACATATTCCCCCGGCCGGGACACATCGGGCGGCGACAGCACGATCGAGCGCGACGGTCCCATGCTCATGCCACCGAGCACCACGTCGTGCCGCTCGGCCCCGCGAGCGGCGGGAAAGTCGGCGTCCTTGGCCAGCAGGGCACGGTGCAACACGAACTCGTCCTCGACCACGTCCGTCGTCACACCGAGCAGCTCGGTCGGAATCAGCTCCGCCTGGGATAACTCGGCCGCGGAACGCTTGGTCCGCACATACACAGTGATGCCGAGCTGCCCGGTCCGCTGGCCATCAGTGATCTTCTCCGCGATGTCGACACCGACGACCCCCGGCAGAGCGAGCAGCTCGTCCTCCACCCGTCGTTGCACCGGCCTGATGCCCGATCGGACCAACTCGTCCGCGCTGGTCACGATGACCTCCTTGCCACACGACGTCCCCCTACCACCATGTAACACGGCTGGTAAAGGTTACGTCACTCGGAGTCACCCATTCAGCCGTCTCGCGCTCCGGGTCATCCCGCTCGGTATCACCTGAATGGTCTAATACGCGCATGACTGATCACTCAGATGTCGCACCCGACAAGAACCGGTTCGGCGGTCAGCCGCACTCCGAAGGTGGCGAACACGCCGTCACGCACCTGCCTGGCCAGCGCCAGTAGGTCGGCCGTTGACGCGGACCCCCTGTTGGTCAGTGCCAGCGTGTGCTTGCCGGACAAGGAGACCCGATCACCTGGTCCGGCAAAACCCTTGGGAAAGCCGGCATGTTCGATGAGCCAGGCGGCGGACAGCTTGGTGTGGCCGGGAATGGCTGGATAACGTGGCATCGCGGCACCTTCGCCGGCGGCCTCGGCGACCCTGTGCAGCACCGCATCCAGGTCCCGGTCGGGAACGATCGGGTTGGTGAAGAACGAACCCGCACTCCAGGTGTCGTTGTCCTCCGCATCGAGCACCATGCCCTTGGCCCGCCGAAGTTCCAGCACCGCTTGCCGCGCCTCCAGGACCGGTACCCGCTCGCCCTTGGCCACACCGAGCGTTCGGGCCAACTCGTCGTAACGGATCGGCGCGGAGTGACCGTCGCGGCGAAGCAGGAACCTCGCGCGCAGCACCACGGCCGAGTCGGTCCCCTTGAGCACGCTCGAGCGATAGCTCAGACCAAGCGCGCTGGCACACGTCCGCTCCACCCGCCCGGTGCGCCGGTCCAACAGATCGACCGAGATCAGCACGTCGGCGATCTCGGCGCCGTAGGCACCGACGTTCTGCACCGGGGTAGCGCCGACGAGGCCGGGGATGCCGGAAAGGCATTCGAGGCCGCCGTACCCCTGGGCGACACAGCGCGCGACAGTGGTGTCCCAGTCCTCACCGGCCTCGACGGTCAGCTCGACCCCGGCGTCCGCGGCCGTGTCAACCGCATACCCCCGGGTGGCGATCCGCACGACGAGCCCGTCGAAGCCCTCGTCCGCGATGACGAGGTTCGACCCGCCGCCCAATACCAGCAGCCGCTCGCCAGACCGATCGGCCGCACGCACCGCTTCGGTGACCTCGTCAGCAGTGGTGGCGGACAGGAAACGGGCGGCAGGGCCGCCGAGGCGAAGCGTCGTGTATTCGGACAACAACACCGATGCACAGGGCTCGACACCGGACGGCGAAGGAAACACGACTGCTCACGGTAGCCTCCACGGCATGGCACGTCGCATCGAGCACCGGGCTAGCACCCGGTGGACCGCCGACCAGGTGAGCGCCGCCCTGGTGGACCCGGCCTACCTGCGCGACCGGCTGGCCGCCCTCGGCGGCGGGGGTGCGACCCTGCTCGAGCACAACTCGACGAACGGGGACACTCGTTTCCGGCTGCGGCACGCGGTGCCCGCCACGGACCTGCCGTCCGCGATCCGCGGATTCCTCAAGGGCGACCTGATGATCGAGCGCACCGAGACCTGGCAGCGAGCCGAGGACGGCAGCCATGTCGGCACCGTGGAGGCAGGAGTGCCCGGCGTACCAGGCCATATCCGCGGCACGATGCGCCTGTCCGACGACACCGACGGCGGAAGCACCATCCTGATGGAGGGCCAGGTAGTGGTCAACATCCCGCTGCTCGGCGGCAAGGTGGAAGACGTCATCGCCACCCAGGTCACCAGATTGCTCGGCAAGGAGTTCGAACACACCACGAACTGGCTCGCCGCTCACGATCACTGATGCCGGCCGGCAATCCGCGGCTCGCCGCCGGGCGCGCCAGGGCCCTCGGACTGCCCACGAGGGGAACAACCGGGCCGAACCGCCTGCGCAGGGTGGACCGCTGGATGACTCGCACGCCGCGCGTTGTCACGGCGCTCCGCCGCGCGGGCGACCCGGTGATCGTCGACCTCGGCTACGGGCATTCTCCGGTCACCACCATGGAAATGGCGCTGCGGTTGCGGTCGGTCCGCGACGATCTCCGGACGGTCGGCCTCGAGCTGGCCGGCGAACGGGTGATGGCCGCCGCGCATGCCGCGGACCCGCCCCGGCTGGTGTTCCGCCGGGGCGGCTTCGAACTCGCCGGTCTGCGCCCAACACTGATCAGGGCGTTCAACGTGTTGCGCCAGTACTCCGAGGCCGACGCGGCCACCGCGTGGCGGGAACTGTGTGCACGGCTGGCACCCGGTGGCCTTCTCGTCGAGGGGACTTGCGACGAGGTCGGCCGACGCTGTTGCTGGGTGTTATTGGACGCCTCGGGTCCGGTGTCCTTCACCCTCGCCTGCAAGCCCGCCGCCATCGACACCCCGTCGGACCTGTCCGAACGGCTACCCAAGGCGTTGATCCACCGCAACGTGCCCGGTGAACGGATACACGAGTTGTTCGGGATGCTGGACGAATGCTGGGCGATGGCGGCACCGCACAGTGTGTTCGGTGCGCGGGCCCGCTGGACCGAATCGGTGCGGCTGCTCACGACGCGGGGCTGGCCGGTACTCGACGGCCGACGTCGCTGGCGACTCGGCGAACTGACCGTGCCATGGTCCGCGGTTGCCCCGGCACTGGCGGACTAGGCTCGGCGAAATGGACCACCTCGACTTCGTCGCGGCACTGCGGGAGCAAGGCACCGCGTTGCGGGCATCCGCGGCGCTCGCCGGCCCGGACGCCCACGTTCCCAACTGTCCAGAATGGACGGTCAAGAGTCTCGTGCATCATGTGGCCGGGGTCTACGCCTTCGCGACCGCCGCCGTGGCCGGCGGTGACCGGGATCAAGCACCAGAGCGGAGCACCCAGCCCGAGGAATGGACGGCGCTGCTGGCGTGCTTTGACGACCGCTTCGGCGCGCTGACCGAGTTGCTGGCCGACACGGATCCGCAAACATCTGCCTGGACGTTTCCCGGCGCGCCAAGGACAGTCGCGTTCTGGTCGCGCCGGCAGGCACATGAGACCTCGATCCACCGGCTGGACGCGGACAGCGCCCTGACCGACGACACGCCGTCATTGCTCTTCGACACGGAACTGGCCGCGGACGGGATCGACGAGTTCCTCAGCGTGCTCGCTCCGATATTCGGCCGCCGCAAGCCGAGTGAGGTCACCGGGCGCGTGCTCTATCACGCCGCGGACGCGGGCCGCTCCTGGGAAATCACACTGAAGGCCGGCGAGGCTCCCAGTACCGGTCCGATCACCGGGTCGGCCACGGACGTCGACACCACTGTGGCGGGCACCGCGGACGCGCTCTACCGGGCCGTGTGGGGCCGGCCGAGCACAGCGGTGGTGACCGGCGACCGGAGCCTGCTCGCCGGGTTCGCACCGTGACCGGCCCATGGACGGGAATCTGACGCGCTACCGGCCAAGGCCGTCGATGACCTCGGCACCCGCCAGCTTGGCGAGCAGGCCGCCGGGCACGAGCAGCTTGCCGCGTCGAACTCCGCTGCCAATCACGAGTTCGGGCGCGGCCGCCACCTCGGCGTCGAGCAGCACCGGCCAGCTGGCCGGAAGCCCGATCGGCGTGATACCGCCGTATTCCATGCCGGTCAGTCCCACCGCGTCGGCCATCGGCGCGAAGGAAGCCTTACGCACGTCGAGCCGCCGTTTTACCGTGCCGTTGACGTCGGCACGGGTGGTGGCCAACACGAGGCAGGCCGCATGCCTGGTCTCACCGGCGCGCTTGCCAGCGATCACAACGCAGTTCGCCGATGCCGCCATCGGTGAGCCATATCGCTGGCAGAACGCCGCGGTGTCAGCCAGCTCAGGGTCGATCTCCACGGCGCCGATCAATTCGACGTCAGTGGAATCCATCTGCCGCAGCGCCGCGGTCACTGGTGCGCCAAGCAGGTCCGGTCTGGCCGTGACCGGCTCGACCCGCAGACTGCCGGCAATGGTCCACACCGTCACGAGCCGAGACTAGACCGGGACCGCGCCACATCGTCGTTGACGGTCACCACCTGTTGCCCTTGCCCCGCTGGACCTCGTTCAGCTTGGGCCGCACGTCGACGATGTAGACGAGCTCCGCGACCAGCGCGGCCATCCACAGCACGAACGTGGCTTCCCCTGGATTGAACAGCAGGAAGCCGACCAGCCCGCCACCAGTAATCAGCGACCAGGCGATCTTCGTCATCCGGTCGGCGGCCAGGTAGGCGTCGGCCCGCTGGATCAGCGCGTGCACGAACGCGAACGCGCCGACGGGCAAGGCGGCGCACCACAACACGAACAGCACGAATTCATCGAGATGGAACACCACACCGCACACCCTACGTGCAATGACACCAAGTGGACATGAATGGCCGCGGGGCGTCCGCGCCGACGCAGACGCCCCGAGCCTTTCCGGTCAGTTGCCTTTGGCCTTGGCGCCCGTGCTACGCCGGTTGGCGGGCTTGGCGGGTGCGGCAACCTTGTTGGCCGCCTTCCTCGTGGCACTCCGCGTCGTCGCGGCGGCGGAGTCCGCGCTGTCCTCAGTGGCCCGCGCGACCTTCTCACCAGCCGATCGGGTCCGCATGGCCACCTTGCCCAGGACGTCCTCGGCAAGGTCCTCTGCCCGGTGCTGGGCGGCTTCGACCTGGTCGAGCGCCTGCTTCACGCGCGGCTGTGCGCGCAGCTTGTCCAGCGTCTCCTTGCCGTGCTCGGCGAGGTAGCCATAGAGGTTCGCGGCCGCCTCGGTGTAGACGTCGAGCAACTTGCGCAGTTCGGACGGATCCAGCTTCTCGCGCAGGCCACCGAGATCACTCGGCAGGTCGTCGACCGCGGCCTTCGCGGCCTCGGCACGCTCGTTGACCTGGAGCTTGGCCTTGTTCAGGGCGTCGGCGACGGCCTTGCCAGCCAGGTCGCCTGCGCCAAGCGCGGCGAGCAGCGGAGTGCGGACCTGCTCGAGCACGGCGTTGACAGCCGCGGTGGCCTGTTCACCGGCCGTACGCACGGTGTCTGTAGTGGGAAGGGTGGGCATCGTGATCACTCCTCGGTGTTGTCGGTCACGCCGGCGGGGCGCCAACCATCGACGGCCTCATCGCCGGAGGTGTCCTCCACGGAGCGCAACGGCGCGTTCTCCCGCCGGAAGGACTCGTAGACGTCGAGCAGCACCTGTTTCTGCCGCTCGGTCAGATCTGGATCGGCGCGCACGGCGTCGACGACGGCTCCACCGACCCGCTCCTGCAGAATTCCGGCCTGCACGTACAGCGCCTCCGCGGAGATCCGCAGGCCTTTGGCGATCTGCTGCAGGATTTCCGCGCTCGGCTTGCGCAGACCGCGCTCGATCTGACTGAGGTACGGATTGGACACGCCGGCTCGGGTAGCCAGCTGCCGCAGCGACATCCGGGCGACGGCACGCTGCTGACGGATATAGTCACCAATGTCACGGCCGAGGTCGGCTACCGCCTCGACGGCCTGGTTGACACTGTTGTCCATTCCTTCACCTCTCCACGTCCGTACCAACGGTACGCCCGAGTGCTAACTATTGCAAGCGGCTCGCTAGCGCATCTCATCGGACCGGTCGGACAGAGCCGGCGAGGCTAACGATTCGGGCATGTGGCGACGGCATGCCATCGCGTTCGCACTCGGCCAGGCGAGCTGTCGGCCATGATTACGACGTGTCCATCTCCCGACAGCGTGCTGTGGTCGTGGTCTGTGTCCTGACCGCCGTACTGACGACGGTCGGTCTGGCATGGACCAGGGACTCGATCAACTCAACCGGGTGGCTCGCCCTCGTCGCCGTTGCCTTCGTCATACTCATCGGCCTGCTCGATCCCTGGGTGCGCAACACGGCCTCCACCAACCCCAGCACGCAGGCACAGCTCGCGGTGGCGGCACGCGCGCTCGCTGTGGGGATGACCAGTCAACTGCGGGCCGAAAGCGAGATCCGCGAGCTCGTTCCCCCCTGCCAGCTGTCGCTGACCTGGTCGGGAACGGACCTTCCTGTCGCGGACAGTGAGGCCGACCGCGCCGGCCTGCCCGGTTCGCTCGACAAGCTCATCCCGTGGTTCCGGCGGCTGGCGGACCGGCGGGTTGTGGTACTCGGACCCGCCGGTTCCGGCAAGAGCTCGTTCGCCCTGCTGCTCGCACTCGGACTGCTCGAGGACTCCGGTCCCGACGACCAACTGCCGTTGCTGCTTTCGCTTGGCTCCTGGAACCCAGCGATCGACCTGCGGACCTGGATGGCGGCACGCCTCCGGGAAGACTATCCCGCACTGCGCAACACCGAGCTGTACGGCAGCTACGCCGCCGACCTACTGGTCGACCGGCGACGGGTGCTCCCGATTCTGGACGCCTTCGACGAGTTGCCGGCCGAGCTGCGGGTCGCCGCACTGCGGGGGATCGACAAGGCCGTTCCCCCGGCGACTCCCATCGTGCTGACCTCACGACGCAGGGAGTACACCTCGACGGTCGCCAGAGCCGGCGCACTGCGCAACGCGTGCGTCGTGGAGCTGGCCCCCGTCAAACAGGACACGCTGGCCACGGTGCTGCGCGGCAGTTCGACTGGTCTTGGCGCCGCACGCTGGGAACCCGTACTGCTCCATCTGCACCAGGAACCCCGAGGGCCGGTCGCGGCGACGCTGAGCAGTCCGCTGATGATCTGGCTGGCGCGGACCCGCTACGCCGACCTCACCACCAATCCGACCGAACTGCTCGACTCGAGACGATTCCCGAACCAGGCCGTGATCGAGGAGTACCTGCTCGACCAGCTGCTGCCGGCGGTGTTCCCCGACGGGGACGCCGACCACCTCCCCGCCACGACGAACCAGTGGAGCCCCGAGTCGGCACGAAGCTGGTTGGTCTTCCTGGCGAGCCGGATGCGCCATGGCGAACTGCCGTGGTGGGAGCTGCGCCGACTCGTCCACCGCTACTGGCTGACGCTGCTCGGGGCGATCGCGCTCGGTCTGCTCACCGCACTGAGCGTCACGGTCATGGCGACCATGGCCAGTCCGATGTCCGGGCTCAACGTGGCCTCGTTGACCGGCCTCTGCGCCGGTGGACTTGTCAGCCTGCGCAGCGTGATCAGCGCCTTCACGAAGGGGCGCGACGCGTCCGCCTCGCTGCGTCTGGGTGCGGCGCACAGTCTGTTCGTGGTGAGCCTGGTCAGCGGAACCGCTGTGGGGCTCGTGTTCGGCGCGCTCTTCGGTGTCAACTTCGGGCTGGTCTCCGGAATCAGTGTGGCCATCGCCACCGCGCTGCGGTTCGCGCTCGGCAGTCCGGCGGAGCTGAGTCAGCCGCCCGATCCGGAGGTAATGATGGGGCGGGACCGCGCCCTCGTCGGATTGGTCGTACTGGTCTTCGCGGTCGGCGTCGGCTCCGCGGCCGCGCTGCTGTTCGGCGGCGGCCGTACCGGGACGGTATGGCTCGGTTTCGGCACAGGAGCGCTCCTCGGCTTCGTACTGTCGGTCATGTCCCGCAACTGGTGGTGGTTCACCGTCGCGCGGGCCTGGCTGGCGATGCGTGGCCGCCTGCCGTACCGGTTGCTGGAGTTCCTCTCCGACGCCCGCCAGCTCGGTGTGCTGCGTCAGGTGGGAACCCGCTACCAGTTCCGCAACGCGCGAGTGCGAGAACACCTGGCGCGGCAGGCGGTCAGCGTCGGCAAACGGCGCTGACCGCCCACACGGTCATTCGCTCCGCAGCCCTTCCGCACCGCTCGTCCGCCACAGTGACGGCAGAGTGAGCGTGGTGACCACGAGGACACTGGTAAGTCCGGCCGCGCTGAACTCGGCGACGGTTGCCCAGTCGAAGGCCAACGGCGTTTCCGTCACCCTGAGCAACAGCGTTGCCAGACCGAGTCCGGCCGCCACCGCGACGACCACGGCGACCGCGATGGGAAGGGCGACCTGCCAGAGCAGAGAGCTCGCCAGCACCGCACGCCGGACTCCGGTCGCCATCAAGATGGCCAGTGTGCGCCTGCGCTCGCGAATCTGCTCGAGTGCCGCCACCGTCAGATTCGCGGCGGCGATCAGCAACGTGATGATCGAACCGAGGTTGAGCACCCTGCTGATCAGCAGAGAGGTGCTGTCGGACCCACTGTTGGAGTCGCTGGCGTCGCTGTTCCAGCCGAACGGGAACAGCGCGTTGCGGACGCGCTCGACGAATCCGGGGTCATCGGTCCTCCCGTGCACGGTCGCGTTGACTTGCAAGGAAACGTTGACGGCGTTGGACAGGGCCGCAGGAGTCACTAGAAGCGTCTCCCCGCGCGAATCCTGTGCCGACTTGAGACCGGCCACGCGCAAGTCCGCCGGTATCGTCCACTGTGCTGTGTGCCGGTCAGCATCCCTGTCGAACCACACGTGCTGTCCGGCAGCGGGAACGAAGTAATGATCGTCCTGTGTGTGCGGCGAAGCCGGTCGCCTCGCGTAATAGACAGCCCCGTCGGCGCAGCGGTCGAGCTCGGCCAGAACCTCCAGTTGCGCACAGGAACCCACCTTGGTCAGGGCGTACTTGTGGCCTTCGTTTTCGATGACTCCGGTGACTTCGGCGTCGACGTCGGCGACACCGGGAACACGCCAGAGCGCTGAGATGAGGCGCTCACTCTGAGCCACGCTGTTGTACCAGGAGACCACCGAGGTTGTAGTTGGCGTGTCGCGGTACGGAGCGCTACGACTCTGCGCGACGGTGAGCAGGGTCTGCAACGCGATCACGCCGGCGAGTGCTACGGCGACGCCGCCAACCAGCCTGGCCGAGCTCCCACTGTCCAGCTGAAGCCGGCGGATCGCCAGCTGCCAGGACGGTGCACCACCACGCATTCGCCAAACCACCCGCTCAACGAGCCACGGAACGAGCACCGGCACCGAAGTCAACAGCAGCACGATGCCGACGATCACTGGTCGTTGACCGGAGCCGTCGATACCACGGGAGAACTTGTCCGCCTGCACAGTAAGCAGTCCGGCCCCAGCGATGACCGGCGCCAGGCGCCACAACAGCCTCCGGCGGGACTGCTTGGCATTGCGTACCACACCGAGCGGTTCGATGACCGTTCGACGGAGCGAGAGTATCGATACCCCAATGGCCAGCAGAGGCACCACGACGGCGATCAACCCAACCAATGGCCAGTCTGGACGTATGTCTCCGGCAGGTATTCCCCCGCCGAGCACAGAAAAGGCAACCCGAGGAACCAGGCTTCTCACGACAAGGAACATGGCCGCGCCGACCACGAGCCCGGCGAGCGCGCCGACGAACGCCTCCCCGGCAGCGATCCTGCGCACCTGTTTGCCATCGGCGCCGATCAACCGCAGCGCGGCGAGCCGGCGATCGCGTGTCGAGGCGGCAAACCTGGTACTCGTCGTGACGAACACTGCCACCGGGACCAGGAAGGTCGCCGCTCCCAAAGCGATCAGCAGCCACTCCAGACCGGTCAGCGTGCGGCCGTGCGAAGTATCCCCGAACTTGTAGAATTTGGTCGCATGGTCCTGGTATGAGAAATCGGTGCCGACATAGAAATACAGCTCGTTGGGGCCGAGTAGGCCGTCATCGGCGATGGTACCGATGACATGCTGGGAGAACCGGGGCCTCAGCAGTTCACCCTCCGGCGAGTTCACCAGGTTCGCCAAGGCTGGTGACAGTACGGCCTCGCCCGGTCTCGGCAAGCGGGCCACACCGGGAGCGTGCGGCGGATTGGGTCCGGTCAGTTGAACCAACGAGCCCTCGATGATCTTGTGCTGGAACCACTCGGTGCGCGCGGCGACCCACACAGGATCGACACCATGCACCGGTTTCGTGCCAATGGTCGCACTGACCGACCTTGCGTCGTCCCGGTCGGCGCGCGCCTGGAACATGTGCGGCACGGATGTCGCGCCGAGCAGCACCATGACGCCGAGTCCGACCCCAACGGCGGTCAGCGCAAGCCTGACCACGGAACCGCGGCCTCCCCCGAACACGAGCCGGACCCCGATGGCCAAGTCGCCAAACCAGCGGCCGAGCGTGGAAAGCAGCGTTCGCCGGGAACGGTCACCTGGGTACGTCATCCGGCCAGCTCCACTTCGCGGGATATGCCGTCGCGGACCACGACTTCACGGTCGGAATAGGCCGCGACCCTCGGCTCGTGGGTGACCAACAGAACCCCAACGTTGGTCTCCTTGGACGCATCCACCAAGAGCCGCATCACCCGCTCACCATTGAGCGAGTCGAGTGCACCGGTTGGCTCGTCCGCGAAGACGACCTTCGGGCCGCTGACCAGCGCTCTGGCCACGGCGACCCGCTGCTCTTGACCCCCGGAGGTCTCGCCGGGGCGCTTGCCCGCCACATCACCGACCTCCACCCGCGCCAACCACTCGGTGGCCCTGTTTTCCGCATCCTTGCGCCGTACGCCGGCGAGCCGGAGCGGCAACGCCACGTTCTCCAGACAGGTCAGCTCCGGAACAAGCTGGCCGAACTGGAAGACGAAGCCGAACTCGGTGCGGCGTAGCCGGCTGAGCGAACTGTCCGGAAGTCCGGTCAGTTCGGTGCCGCGGTACGTCACCCGCCCGGAGTCGGGCCGCAGGATGCCGGCAAGGCAGTGCAACAACGTAGATTTGCCCGAGCCGGACGGCCCCATCACGGCCACCACTTCGCCGGCGCGCAGCCGAAGGCCCGCGCCGTCCAGCGCCAGAGTCGGCCCGAACGACTTGCGCAGCTCGATTCCTTCGAGCAGGACGGCACTTCCGTCTGTTCCGGATGCGGCCTCCGCTGAGGAGAGCGCGGCGGGGGGCCACCTCATGCCCGGACCTCCTCAGCGAGCTGGCCCAGTCGTGATGCGGTCAGTTCCAGCCATCGCAGGTCGGCCTCGAGATGGAACAGTGCGTGGTCACAGATAAGCTGGTCCGCGAGGTCGCCCTTGGACTTGCGATGGGTCAGCTGCCGCATGACACGCAGATGGGCGGCACGCTGGGTGTCCAACACCATCTCGGCCCGCCGGCCGGACAGCATGGCGAGCACGACCTTGGCGTAGAGCGTGTTCTGCAGGTATGGCTCGGGCTTCTCCGGTGTGGCAAGCCAACCCTCGACGTCGGTGACGCCGATCGAGGTGATCGCGTAGCGTTTGCGGTCCGGCCCATCACCGGTTTCAACGCCGTCGACTTCGACAAGGCCGTCACGCAGCAGCCGTGACAGCGTCGAGTACACCTGACCGTAGTGCAGCGGCTTGTCGTGCCCGAAACGCTCGTCGTAGGCCCGTTTGAGGTCGTATCCGTGCCTTGGCCCGGCTTCCAGCAACCCGAGCAGGGTGTGTCCGATTGACATGACCGAAACTATACAGTGAGTGTATACACTCAGTCTATACATCTAGCGTATAGGTCGACCAAGCCTCCTCTTGGCAGACACAGAACCCCCTAACCGTATCCGGTTCAGCACAAATGCCCGGTTACGGCACAGTGCGGCAAGCGGGCACGGCACGGTCTAGAGTGGTGTGGTGACTGGTTTACCTTCCGGAGCGCTGGTGGGGCGGGAACCGGACTGGGATGCCGAAATGGACGTGGAGCTGCTGCTCGACTTCCTGAATACCGTGGACATCGAGGCCGCGACGGATGTGCTGGGCGACGAGCGGGCATGGTGGAAGTGGGTCGCCGACCGACGGCTGCCTCCTTCGGGATCGCCGAGCCGGGCGAAGACAGTTCGGGACGCCCTGCGTACCAGCCTCACGCAGCGCCACACCGGGCAGTACCCGACCGTGCGATTGCCCGCGCCAGTCGGTGCCGGCGGCGGGGCGGTTCGCGTCGAACTCAGTGGTGGGGTGCCCACGTTGGTCTCCGAGGATGCCATCGGCGCGGTACTCGCCGCCGCCACCCGGCTCGCGGTGGCGGGCTACTGGGAACGAATCAAGATCTGCCCGGCTGAGGACTGCCGATGGGCGTTCTGCGACAAGTCCCGGAACAGGTCGAGAACGTGGTGCTCGATGCGGATCTGCGGCAATCGGGAGAAAGCCCGCAATTGGCGGGAACGCGCCCGCAGTTCCGCATGAGGACAGCGCGCTACCCCTGTTCACATGTCATGCCGCCACTGGTCGCTTCGGGACTACCGGTTCCTGTCCGGCTGAGATGGTCGCGCAGCGAGCTCATCCATTCCGGAAGCGACCGATCCCACCAGTCGGCCCAGAAGTCCGCGTCTCCTGCCGAGCATTCGTACCGTGACGACCATTCGGCGAAGGAATGGTCGTCCGCGACGATCGGCGTTATTCGCAGCGTCCCTTTGTAGTGGCCGATGGTGCGGGCGGCGCCGTCCACCTCCAGCCGGAAGGGACCACAGCCCTCGTAGGTGAGGTAGCGGCGAGAGTCCGAATGCGCCCACAGCCTCTGTCGGGTGCGTGAACCGCGGATGGCGAAGTTTCGGACGCAGCCCACGGTGGTGCCGGAAAGATCATCTTCGATGTGGCTGTCGTCGACACCGTTGACCCAGATCGGGTAACTGTTGAAGTCTCGCACCACGTTCCAGACCTCGCGCGCCGGTCGATCGAGGACCGCGCTGTAGTAGGCGCTGTGACTCATGGATCAAGTGTTTCCCGCGGACCCTGCCCCCGCTGGCGGCTATCGGACCTCCTCGCCGGCAGACCGGTGCCTGTCCAAGAGCACCGCTCAGAACAACATCTGAGAGCAGGCGTAGATGACCAGCCCGGCGAGCGCGCCGACCACCGTGCCGTTGATCCTGATGAACTGGAGGTCCCTGCCGACCTGCAACTCCACCTTTCGGGACGTTTCTTCGGCATCCCAACGTTCGATGGTGTCGGTGATCAGAGTAGTGATCTCGGCACGGTAGGTGCCGACCACGTAGGCGGCCGCGTTCTCCAACCAGCGGTCCAGCTTGTCGCGCAGTGAACCGTCCTCCGCCAGCCGACGGCCGAAGGAGGCAATGCCGTCCGACACCCGACCACGCAGCTCGCTGGCCGGATCGTCGGCAGCCTCCAACAGCATCCGCTTGGCCGTCGTCCACACCGAGCCGGTCAGCTTGCGTACCTCCGGATGGGCCAACACCTGCTGCTTGACCTGTTCGGCACGGTCCATGGTGACCTGGTCATGCTGCAGATCGTCAGCGAACTCGGCGAGAAACCGGTCGAGTGCCAACCGCATCGGATGACTGGTCTCGGTCTTCACCGCCCATGTGAACCCGAGCACCTCGGTGTACACCTTGTCAGCCACCAACGAGTCGACAAACCTCGGCGACCATGACGGCGCGCGATCGGACACCACACGCAGCACGGTCGCGTGGTTGTCCCGTATCCACTCATAGACACGGTCGCACACCAGGTCGACGAGTTTGTGGTGTGCGCCGTCGGTGAGCACCTGACCGAGCAGCTTTCCCAGCGGCGGCCCCCAGGCGACCGCCACGAGACGGCGTACCACTGCCTGCTCCAGAACTGCCTGCACATCCTCGTCGCGCAGAATCGCCACCGCCCCGCGCGCGACGGTGGCCAGCTCGGCGGTCACCCGCTCGGCGTTGTCGCGGCACGCCAGCCAACCACCGACCTTGCGCGTGACCTCCGCCCGACGGAGTTTGTCCCGCACGACACGCTCGGAAAGGAAGTTCACGCCAACGAAGTCGCCAAGACTGGCCCCCAGTGCGTCCTTGCGGGCAGGGATGATCGCGGTGTGCGGGATCGGCAGCCCCAACGGCCGGCGGAACAGCGCGGTGACCGCGAACCAGTCCGCGAGCGCGCCGACCATGCCCGCCTCGGCCGCGGCCCGCACGTATCCGGCCCAGTCGGGGCCGCCGAGCCAACTCGTCGCCAAATAGATCAGCGTCGCCGCCGCAAGGAAACCGGCAGCGACCAGTTTCATCCGGCGCAGCGCACGCCGCTTGGCCGCCTCGGCAGAGGTGAGATGCTCCACGCCAACCATTGTTCCCGTGTTCGCCGCGGCTGCCGCTCCACTACCACGCCGACTCCCAGCACACGGTCGACGATGACAACCGGGACGGGATCGGCGAGTATTCCGATGTGCGGACATCTCTCCTCGTGCCACGGCTGCGCCCCTTCACCTCGACGATCTTCGCGGAGATGACCGCGCTGGCCACCCAGACCGGGGCGGTCAACCTCGGGCAGGGCTTCCCGGACACCGACGGTCCGGCGAGCATGCTCGCCACGGCTCAGGACGCGATCGCGGCCGGCGTCAACCAGTATCCGCCAGCGGCCGGCCGGCCGGAGCTGAGGCGTGCCATCGCGACGCACCGGGCCCGCTACGGCACGGCCTATGATCCAGACACCCAGGTCCTCGTCACGGTCGGCGCCACCGAGGCGATCGCGGCGACGCTGCTCGCGCTGGTCGAGGCCCGCGATGAGGTGTTGCTCATCGAGCCCTACTACGACTCCTACGCCGCGGCGGTTGCTATGTCCGGAGCCACACGCAGGGTGGTTTCCCTCGTCGAGGACGGTGACCGGTTCGCGCTGGACATCGACGCGCTCCGCGCGGCGGTCACCCGGCGCACCAAGGTGGTGTTGATCAATTCACCGCACAACCCGACGGGCATGGTGCTCACCGGGCAGGAGTTGCGTGGCATCGCGGAACTGTGCCAAGAGCACGACCTGATCGCCGTCACCGACGAGGTCTACGAACACCTGGTGTTCGATGGGCACGAGCACGTCTCACTGGCATCGCTGCCCGGCATGGCCGAGCGAACCCTGGCGATCTCTAGTGCCGGCAAGACGTTCAACAGCACCGGTTGGAAAATCGGCTGGGTCTGCGGTCCCGCCGAACTCGTCGGTGCGGTCCGCTCGGCCAAACAGTTCCTGACCTTCGTCGGCGGGGCGCCGTTTCAGCCTGCGGTGGCCCATGCGCTCGACAACGAACTGCCCTGGGTCGACGCGCTGTGTGCGGGCCTGCAGCGCAAGCGGGACAGGCTGACCGCCGGACTGGCGACAGCCGGCTTCGGAGTCCGCCCGACCCAGGGCACGTACTTCGTGTGCGCCGATGTCCGTCCACTCGGCTTCGACGACGGAGCCGAGTTGTGCCGCCGGCTGCCGGAGTGGATCGGCGTGGCCGCCGTACCGGTCCAGGTGTTCACCGATTCACCCGAAAGGTGGCGGCATCTCATCCGGTTCGCGTTCTGCAAAAGGGACGAGGTGATCGACGAGGCCATAGCGAGGCTGGGCAAGCTCGGCTGAGCACAGGTCGCAGTCACTCAGCCCGCACGCCACATCCTGACGTCGCGCCGACCGAGCGCCACCGCCCTGACCAGCACATCGGGGGAACTGGATCGATCCTGTCGAGCGCCGCCCTCAGTCGGCACAACAGCAAGCGCTCGTCGCTGTCCAGCAGACGCCACACCGCGATGGGTCTCATCGTCCACAATCGTCGAACATTCCGACGAGAGCAGCCCGGCGCCGGAGCAGCGCCAGACAGCGATTCCTTGTCTGTCCGATGCTGCCTGGGGCCAGCCCGACAGCGGCGGCGATCTGCGGGTAGCTCAGTTCGGGAGCGTGCGCCATTAGCCGAAGCATCCGTTGACAGCGCTCCGGGAGCAGGGCGAACGCTCGCCACAGCGTGGCGTACTGGTCCGCGAGGACCACCTGTGTCTCCGGTCCCTCGTGGTCCGGTTCCTCGGCCCACAGGTGATCGACCGGGGCCTCCCGGCGCCGGCGCGCGATAATGTCCAGAGCCTCCCGCCGCGCCGTGGTAGCCAGCCAGCACGCGAGCGCCGCCGGATTGCGTATCGTATGCGATTTTTCGGCCAGCGCGAGCCACGTGTTCTGTACCGCGTCCGCCGCGTCCGCCTGATTGAGGCGATGCGCCCTGGCCACCGCCCAGACCGTCGACGAGTACCTGTGCACCAGCTCGCGCCAGGCCGCCTGGTCCCGTTGGCCCGCAGCCCGCAGGAGCGCGGATATGGGCCAGCCGCTGGTGACCCTTTCCTGGTGATGCATGCCGATCCTCCCGTTGACGCCGTGTGAGGCTTAGAAGTCGGCGTCGGTCGATTCGATCCGACAAATAGGCGAAACCGCCCAAACGAGTGGCACGCGAGCGGTGGCGATGCGCTGTCGCCGAGTTGTGCGACACTGATGCGGTCAGTAACGGGCTCGGCGCCTATCCGGGTGGTTCAAGGCCAACACGTGGGCAAATCGGCGCGCCAGTGCTAGACATGAGATATCGCCGAGTCCGACAGCGTCTTGCGTTTCGGCCGGTAAGGCGGACGGTGGTGGTGAGAGTGACCAGCACGGCTACGGCGCGATGCGCCGGCGCACTGCTGCGCACCGCCATCGGCCGGGCAGCCACCATAGGTGGCCTCACTCTGCTTGCCTGGTGTCTCGGCTCGGCAGTCGCCGACGCCGCGACCAACTCGGCCAGCCCCATGGCTCACCCCGTTGCCAACGACGCCATTCAGTCTCAGGAATCGGATCTCATCGCAAGGCTGCTCAGCGGCCTGCTCACCACTCCGGACGCTCCGCACGCCGGAGGCACGACTTCGTCCGGCTCTCCGAGCCTGGCCCCGGTCGCCGGCTCGGCCGCGGACTATTCCGCCAGTGACGTCCCGACGAGCCGGCCAGCGCCCGCCAGCCCCGGCGGTGCGAGCGGCTCGGGCTCGTCCTTCGACGGCGGCACCTGGACCGGCTCCACGTCGGTCAGCGTCCCCACCGATCCGGCGCCATCGG
>JAFAZC010000192.1 GCA_019239965.1 Kutzneria sp.
GACGACATCCAGTACTCCGGCAACACCTCCTCGGCATCGATCCCGATGGCGATCGACCACATGCGGGCGGCGGGCCGGATCTGCAGCGGACAGGTCATGTTGATGGTCGGCTTCGGCGCCGGCCTGTCCTACGCCGGACAGGTGGCCATCTGCCCGTAGCGGGCACGGGTTTCCGGTGGCCACTCGGCTCCACCGGCGGAAACGAGGAAAGGAACACACAGTGGACAACGAAGAGATTCGCGGCGGACTGGCCGAGATCGTCGAAGAGGTCGCCGGGGTCGCGGTCGACGACGTCACCCTCGACAAGTCCTTCGTCGATGACCTGGACATCGACTCACTGTCCATGGTGGAGATCGCGGTGCAGGCCGAGGACAAGTTCGGGGTGAAGATTCCCGACGACGAGCTGGCCAACCTCAAGACCGTTGGCGACGCGGTGCGTTACATCGCCAGCAACGCGTGACCGACGTCGTCGTCACCGGACTCGGCGCGACCACCCCGCTCGGCGGGGATGTCGCGTCGACCTGGGCCGGCCTGCTCGCCGGCCGCAGCGGTGTCCGCAGGCTGGACAACGACTGGATTGACCGGTACGAGATGCCGGTGCGGATCGCCGCACAGTTGGCGGTGGAGCCGACCGAGGTCCTGCCGAGGGTGGAGGCGCGCCGGCTGGATCGCAGTGAGCAGGTCGCGATGGTCGCGGCCAAACAGGCCTATGCCGACGCCGGCCTTGACGAGGATGCCGTCGATCCCGAGCGACTCGCGGTGATCATCGGCACCGGTATCGGCGGGGCGCTCACCCTGCTACACCAAGACGACCTGCTGGAGGTTCATGGCCTGCGCAAGGTCTCCCCGCTGACAGTACCGATGCTGATGCCCAACGGCCCCGCCGCGCACGTCGGCCTCGCGTTCGCCGCACGGGCCGGCGTGCACGCCCCCGTTTCGGCCTGCGCGTCGGGTGCCGAAGCTCTGGCGTGGGGTTGGCGGATGATCAAGTCGGGCGAGGCCGACGTGGTCATCGCCGGCGGAGCCGAAGCCTGTATCACCGGCATCACCATGGCCGGCTTCGCGCAGGCCAGGACGATGAGCACCCGCAACGACGCGCCGGAGGAGGCTTCCCGCCCCTTCGACGGTCAGCGCGACGGCTTCGTCCTGGGCGAGGGCGCCGGGATCCTGGTGCTGGAGCGCGCAGAACACGCGAAGGCGCGCGGTAGTCGGATCTACGCGCGGCTCGCCGGAATCGGCACCAGCGCGGACTCCTATCACATCACGGGTCCCGACCCCGAGGGCACCGGGCAGGCGAGGGCCATCAACGCCGCGCTGCGCTCGGGTGGGCTGGCCGCGAGTGACATCGGGCATGTCAACTGCCACGCGACCTCCACTCAGGTCGGCGACGTCATCGAGTCGGTCGCGGTACACAAGGCCATCGGCGACCACCCGGTGCTGACCGCACCCAAGGGGTCACTCGGACATCTGCTGGGCGCTTCGGGTGCTGTCGAGTCGATCGCGACCGTGCTCACCCTCCGGGACGGCGTGATCCCGCCGACCGCGAACCTGCGGAATCCGGATCCCGGCATGCTGCACGACGTGGTTGCGGACACCCCCCGCGAGGTGAAGCTGACCGCCGCCGTCAACGACTCGTTCGGTTTCGGCGGGCACAACGTCGCGCTCGCCTTCACTCCCACATGACCGGCCGACTCCGGGCCGCGTGATCCTGACGTCCACGATCCGGAGGTCAGGCTCGCGCGGCGACGGATGGGATCTCAGCCGCCGCAGGCGATCACCTGAGGCGAGAGGTTGGCGGTACCGGCATCGATGAGCAAGCTGTCCTGCCGCCACACCATGGGGTAGACCACCCACCAGTGGTCGCATGTGGACGGAGCTTCCGGCGGAGCCCTGTCGATCGACTGGTGGCTGGTGAAGGTGAAGATCGCATAGACTTCGCTGGTTGTGGTGTTGATCCGGTACACCCTGATGTCGCTGTCCCGTGTGGTCGACATCGCGTCACGCCACTTCGCTTCAGGCATCTGTACGGCCAGCCGCTGCGAGACGGTTTCACGCCACCGCGCGTAATCCTGGTCATTGATGGCGTCGACGTAGTTCTGCAGCGCGGCCTGCACCTGGTCGTGCAGCGGATGGTGGTCGGCGTCGGGCAGCATCAGCACGGAACCGTCGCCGACCGGCGGTGAGCCTTGTCCGCTGGACGTGCTCCCCGGCTCGGAGGGAGCCTGTCCACCGGGCGCCGTCGCATCCTGTGCGTAGAACTGGCGGGCGACCAAGCCGCCGAGTACGGCGGTCACCACGGCCAGAAGGGCGAGCAGGACCACGCCCATCGTCTCCGTGCGCATCACCGCTCCGGCCGGCATGACGCGAGCGTGCCACGTCGTACCCGATCCGTCTAACCAACCCGGTGCAGCCAGCTGAC
This sequence comes from Kutzneria sp., assembly GCA_019239965.1. Classification (GTDB taxonomy): domain Bacteria; phylum Actinomycetota; class Actinomycetes; order Mycobacteriales; family Pseudonocardiaceae; genus Kutzneria. Next base: position 2,420 of record JAFAZC010000192.1, read on the forward strand.
CGGTGCGCCATCACCGGCCCTGCGGAACGGCTCGAGCGCGTCGTCCCAGGCCTTGCCGAGCAGTCCGTCGAGGTGGTGGGCGAAGGACTCGCCACCCCTGCTTGCCGCGGCGAGTTCGCGCAGATGGTCCTCGGTGACCACGATGTCGCCGTTGGCACTGGTGCGGGAACGCCACAGCCCCAGAACCGGCGCGAAGCAGAACCGTTCACCGTCCACACCGGGACTGGGATCCTCGGTGACTTCGAATCGGAGCATCGGCCACGCCATGAGCGCTGCCGCCAAGTCACTGCCCGCGCCGGCCTCGCCGGTCCAGGCACACTCGGCACGCAACTGGCCGGGTGCCGCCGGCTGAGCCGCCCACCGCAGGTCCACCCGGCTCCCAAGAACACCCGAAATGGCCCACTCGACGTGCGGACAGACCGCAGACGGCGACGAGTGCACGTACACAACGCCACTGGTGCTGCCCATGGTGTTCACTGGTGACCTCCGCACTCGACGAGGGACGTCTTCCCCTACGCCCTCAGAGCCCGAATGACCCCAGTGGATCAACCCGTACGCCATTCTGCCTCGGGGTACCCCCCGTTCGCCAGCAGAGCAGCCGGCTCGTTATCCAGAGATCACCCAAATGAGAAGCTTCAACACGGGTGAGCTCGCTCACAAGACTGGTACCCCCTGATCGCGTCGACACGATCAGGTGAGCGCCCGCTACGGTGAGCAGGCCGACAGCGGGAAAGCTGACGGACCCGAGCTGGAGGTGAACGGTGCGCCTGGTGCGACTGGGTGACCCGGTGTCGAAGGTGGCTGACGACCTCAAGGCGACCCTCACGACCTGGGGGACCGGCGACGCGGTGCTCGGCGGCGTCGCCCTGCTCGGCTACCAACCACTGGACCACCCGCGGCGGATCGACGCGGTCATCGTCGTTCCCCGTGCCATGGTGGTCGTGGTGGGTGTCGACCTGCCGGACCCCGCGCTGAAGCTGGTGGCTCCGCTGTCCGGACAGTGGCGGATCGACGGCTGGCCCCTGGTCAGTCCGAACGGCGCGGTCAACCCGGCCGCCGATGCCCTTGCCGCTGCCGCCGCCATGGCAAGGCACCTGCGCTCGGCCGGCGGAGAGGCTGTGAGCGGCGTCGAGCCGGTCACGGTGATCGCGGTCGGTCCCTACGTCGGCGCGGTAACCCAGCCGGACGAGGAACGGGAACAGGCGCGCGTGCTGCATCCGGAGCCGATGACGCTGCTGACCGCCGTGCGTGAGGTGTCCCGCAGGGAACAACCGTTCAGCCTCGCGCAGGCACGGTACCTGCTGCGGCTGCTGTGCCCGGATGGCGTGCCCGAGGATCTCGCCGACGAAGGGTTCACCGCCACCGACCCCTTGGTGGCAACACCGGCCAAGCGGCCGCGACCGTCCCGGCCGGCCAGGCAGCCGAAAGTCAAGCAACCGAAAGGGGCGCGCCCCGCACGGCAGGCCAAGGCGGCACGGCCCGCGGCGCGCCGGCCAAGCCGCCGATCCGTCGGCATCGCGGCATTGGCCACCACACTCGTCGTCGTCGGCGTGCTCTCCGTGGCCCTGGCCAACCGTTCGGATCGGGACGTGCAGCCCACCACCGCCACCGTGGACGGCACCAACTACACCAGGACCAACGTCACCCACGACGGCACCGCGTGTGCCGCACACTCCTACGGCGACGTACAGGTCTGGTTAGGCAGCCACCCGTGTGCCGACCTGCGTCGCTGGACCTACGCCGCCGAGGTTGGTGGCCGGTCCGCCGCGGTCGCCGTGGCCGAGGTGGACTTCGCCGACAGGGACGTCGCGGTCGGATTCCAGCGGCTGGCCGCACAGCCGGGCACCGGCGGGATCAGTGACCTGGTGCGAGAGGGCCACCACTGGCCGGGCGGGCCCTCCTCGTTCGACAACGCCATGTTCGACAGTTCGCTCGCCGGTTCGACAGTGCGTCTCGTCGAGGCGGTGTGGACCGGCACGGCGACGGCGCGTGGAGGGGACGACCTCGCGGCGCTGGCCAAGCGGACACTGGGCCTTCCGCTGACCGGCTGAGTGGCGCGAGCGGTCAGCGGCCTCCCGCCGCGCCGGTCCCGCGCAGGGTGGTCATCGGCAGCGGCACGTAGGGCAGCTCCGGCTGAGGCGCCTCGGTCGAGGTCACCGGCTGCTCGGCGTGCTGCTGGACGTAGGCCGGTTCCTGCCAGTGGGAGCGGGCCAGCAGCACTCCGGCCACCGCGAGCGCCGCCAGGGCCACGGCGGCGGCGGCACGACGGCGGCGCAGTTGTCTGAGTGAGGCCACACCGTGCCTGGTGGCCAGCCGTGCGGCGACGTCGGTCAGGCGGGCCGCGCACACCGCGGCGGTGGGCCGTTCCCTCGGCACGGACCGGGTCATCGCCACCAGCGTCGCCGCGAGCGGGGCCGGCAGGACGGTGGGTATCCGAGGGGGACGGCTCAGCCTGGCAAGAGCCGCCTCCACCCTGGGGCCCTCATACTCCAGTTCGCCGGTCAGGCATTCCAGCAACACAAGGCCGAGAGCGTAGATGTCGGCCTCGGTGTCGACGTGCTCCCCGCGCACCTGTTCGGGGGCGAGGTACGCGGCGGTACCGACGATCTGCCCGGTCGGCGAGACACGGGTGGCGTCCAGTGCGCTGGCGAAGCCGAAGTCCGCCAGTCGAGGCTCCTGGTCGGCGTCGATGAGGATGTTGGACGGCTTGATGTCTCGGTGCACGACCCCGCTGGCGTGCACGTACGCCAGCGCATCCGCGAGCTTCGCGCCCAGCCTGGCGACCGCGATCGAGGGCAGCGGTTCCTGCGACACCATGTCGAGCAGTGTTGGGCCGTCGATCAGTTCCATCACCAGGTACGCGCGCCCCTCGTCGACGCCGACGTCGAACAGCCTGACGAGGCCGGGGTGGTTCAGGGCGCCGAGCACCCTGGCTTCGTGGACGAAGCGGCGCCGCGCCACCGCGTCCAACGCCGGCTGGAACAGCTTCACCGCGACGTATCGGTCCAGCCGTTGGTCGAAGGCGCGGTACACCCGAGCGACTCCGCCCGCCCCGATCAGCTCGTCGAGCCGATACCGGCCGGCAAGCGCTTCACGTGGCGGCACGCCTGCGGTCATGTCACTGACCCTGTCATGTCACCGGTCCTCCCGAAACTACAGACCGTACGCCTCCAGCAGGCGAAGCCACACCTCGCTGATCGTCGGGTACGCAGGCACAGCGTGCCAGATCCGGTCGACGATGACCTCCCCGGCCACCGCGATGGTGGCCGAATGGAGCAGTTCGGCGACATCCTGGCCGACGAAGGTGACTCCGACGACAACTCGCCGCCGCTTGTCCACCACCATCCGTGCCCTGCCTCGGTATCCGTCGGCGTGCAGCGCGGAGCCAGCCACCGCGATGTCGACGTCGGTGACCTCGGTCTCAATCCCGTCCCGCGTGGCCTGCTCCGCGGTGCGCCCCACGAAAGCCACCTCGGGGTCGGTGAACACCACCTGGGGAACGCACACATGGTCGGCGGTCGCGGAGAACGGGCTCCACGCAGAGGTGTCGACCGGCCCGCCCTTCGCCCGCGCGGCGATGACGTCCCCCACCACCCGTGCCGCGTACTTGCCTTGATGGGTGAGGGGTGCACGGCCGGTGACGTCACCGGCGGCGTAGAGCCACTGTCCGTCCACAGTAGACACGAGGCCGGAGTCGTCGACAGCGAGGGGCGCACCGGGTTCGAGCCCGAGGGTGTCGATTCCGATGTCGTCGGTTGCCGGCCGGCGCCCGGTGGCCACCAACAGTTCGTCGGCGACAACGCGTTCACCGCCGGACAGGGTGAGTTCGACGGCATCGCCTGCCTCGGCGACGCGCTGAGCGGTCCTGCCGAAGCGGCAGTCGACGCCGTCCGCGACGAGCCCCTCGGTCACCAGGTCGCCGACAAAGGGCTCCATCCGGTGCAGCGGGCGGTCCGCGGAGACCACCAGGCTGACCCGCGAGCCGAGCCGGGCCCACGCCTGTGCCATCTCGACGCCGACCACTCCGCCGCCAAGAACGGCCAGCCGCTCCGGTACCGCCTTGGCCGAGGTGGCCTCGCGCGAGGACCAGGTCCGCACCTCGGCGAGCCCGGGCACCGGCGGTCGCACCGGCGTGCTGCCGGTGCAGACCACCACGGCGTGCCGCGCGGTCAGCGTCCGTCCGTCGACCGAGACCTCGCGCACGCCGGAGATCCGCCCGTAGCCGCGAATGACGGTGATGCCGGCACCTTCGGCCCACTCCACCTGGCCGGCGTCGTCCCAGCCGGCGGTGAACGAGTCGCGCCGCGCCAGCACCGCGGCCGGATCGAGCCGCTCACCGGCCGGCACGCCCGGCACCCTGCGGGCGGCCGCCAACGCGTGACCAGGCCGCAGCAGTGCCTTGCTCGGCATGCACGCCCAGTACGAGCACTCGCCGCCGAGCAGTTGGCTTTCCACGATGGCCGCGGTCAGACCGCCGCGCACCGACCGCGCCGCGGCGTTCTCGCCGGTCGGTCCGCCACCAAGCACGATCACGTCGAAGGAGTCACCCATGGGCCAACCCCACACCAGCCGGCCCGAGACGGCAAGGGCGGGCTGTCCCCTCGGCGCGCCCCCTCGCTACAGCGCGGAGCCTCCGTCCAGCACGATGTCCCGCCCGGTGACGTAGGAGGCCGCGTCGGAGGCGAGCCACAGCACGGCCTCGGCGACCTCCTCGGCCGAGCCGATCCGGCCGACCGGCATGAGCGCGGCCAGCCTGCGGTCGCGCTCCTGTTCGCTCGTCTCGTCCGTCATCGACATCGGGGCGGCCACGGCACCCGGCGAGACGGCGTTGATCCTGATGTTGCTCGCCGCGTGCTCGAGTGCGGCGCCTCGGGTCAGTGCCAGCACCGCCGCCTTGGCCGCCCCGTACACCACGGTGTTCGGCCTGACCTTGTAAGCGCCCAAGGTGGAGGACATGTTCACGATGGCGCCGCCGCCCTGGGCGAGCATCTGGCGGATCTGGTATTTCATCGCCAGCCAGGTCCCTCGGACGTTGGTCGCCAACACCGCGTCGACCGTGGCGGCGTCAAGGTCGACCAACGGTCCCGCGCCGAGCACACCCGCGTTGTTGAACGCCACGTCGAGGCGGCCGTATCGGGCCACCGACGCGTCAACCGCGCGCCGCACGTCGTCCTCGACGCCGACATCGGCCCGGACGACAAGCGCTGTCCCTCCGGCCGCCTCGACCAGCGACAAGGTGTCCTCCAGCGTCCGCACTGTTCTGCCAGCCAGCACCACCGCGGCTCCCTCGGCCGCGAAGGCCAACGCCGCCGCCCTGCCGAGCCCGGTGCCCGCGCCGCTGACGAGCACGGTCTTGCCGGTGAAGCGGCCCATCGCATACCTCCATGATTCAAGATCGATCGTTCCATTATTTGTCGCCGAAGAAAGCCCGTTCAGTCGAGCAGGGACAGGGCCTGGTCGACGGCGTCGCGCACCCGCCGTTCGTCGGGCACCTTGGCGAGCACCCGAATCCCCTGCAGGAGTGTGAGCAGAAATCTGGCCAGCGCGCGAGGGTCCCTGTCAGCGGCCAGCTCTCCCTCGCGCGAGGCCCTGGTCAGCGTCACGGCGATGGCGGTCTCCAGCGCGTCGAAACTGGCCTCGACCAGCCTGCCGAACTCACGGTCCTCGGGAAGGCACTCGACCGCGGTGTTGGTCACCAGGCAACCCTTGCGGTCCTGGTCGGCCAGCGCCTCGTCGGCGAAGGAGCGAACGAGGGCGCGGACGGCGTCCAGGGCGGGACCGGGTCGGGCCAGCACGCCGATCGTCTGGCCTCCGACATCCTCGCCATAGCGACGCAGCGCGGCGAGGTAGAGCTCGTGCTTGTTGCCGAAGGTGGCGTAGATGCTCGCCCGACCGATGCCGAGGTGATCGACGAGGTCGTGCAGGGAGGTCGCCTCGTAGCCCTTGTGCCAGAACAGGTCCATGGCCGCCCGCAGCGCCGTGTCCGGGTCGAACTCCTTGGTCCTGGCCACGCCGTGAGCATAGCCGTATTGGAACGGTCGGTCAAAACAGATGAGGACCGTTGGCACGGGCTGGCACTATCGAGCGATGAAGGCATGGACGCTGGCGGGTGCCGTCGCGCTGCTCGCCGCCGTGGCCGTCGGCCCAACCAGTGACCGCGTCCCGCCCGGCAGGCTGGACCTCGTTCTCGCCCGCGGCGAGCTCCGTGTGTGCAGTACGGGTGACTACCAGCCCTTCACCTACCACGACCCCGTCAACGGCCGGTGGAGCGGCATCGACGTCGACCTGGCCGCGGACCTCGCCGCGCGTCTCGGTGTGCGGCGGAGCATGGTGCCGACCACGTGGCCGACCCTGCTGCGCGACTTCTCGGCTCGCTGCGACATCGCCATGGGCGGCATCGCCGTCACGCCGGACCGGGCGAGGCACGCGTCGTTCTCCACGTCCTACCTCCTCGACGGCAAGACGCCTATCACCCGCTGCACGAACGCCGGACGTTTCACCACGCTCGAGGAGATCGACCAGCCCGGCGTGCGGGTGGTGGTCAACCCCGGTGGCACCAACGAGCAGTTCGTTCGCTCGCACCTGCACCGCGCCACGATCCTGCCGTGGCCGGACAACAACACCGTCTTCGACCAGCTGATCTCCGGCCATGCCGAGGTCATGGTCACCGACGCCTCGGAGGCCCGGTGGCAGGCCGTCCGACATCCGCGGCTGTGCCCGGTACATCCGGACCACCCCTTCAGTACCGCGGCCAAGGCGTACCTGCTACCGCCCGGGGACGAGATCTGGAAGCGGCGAGTCGACTCCTGGCTGGCCGATGTCCGACACGACGGCACCTGGGACCGAATCGCAAACCCGTTACTCGGCCTGGTTGACTAGGCGTCATGACCGAACGCCGCAGGATGCTGACCGGCGACCGACCCACCGGCAAGATGCACCTGGGGCACTATGTCGGCAGCATCGCCAACCGCATCCGACTGCAGCAGCAGTACGAGAGCTTCTTCATCATCGCCGACCTGCACATGCTCACCACCGCGAACACCGTCGAGGACATCGCCAAGATCGCGGAGAACGCGCGGCACCTCGTACTCGACACGCTGTCCGCGGGCATCGACCCGGACAACGCCACCTACTACCTGCAGTCGGCGATTCCCGAGATCTGCGAGCTCAACACGCTGTTCCAGAATCTGGTGACGGTGCCAAGACTGGAACGCGTGCCGAGCCTGAAAGACATGGCCAAGGCGAGCTACAAGGACGAGATGCCCTACGGCCTGCTCGGATATCCGGTGTTGCAGGCCGCCGACATCATGTGCGTGCGTTCCCATGTGTGCCCGGTCGGCAAGGACAACGCCGCACACGTGGAGATCACCAGGGAGATCGCCCGCCGGTTCAACCACCTTTACGGCGAGGTCTTCCCGGTGGTCGAGCTGATCAAGGCGGACGTGCCCACCCTGATGGGCACCGACGGGCAGGCCAAGATGAGCAAGAGCATCGGCAACGTGATCAATCTGTCCGACTCCCCCGCCCAGGTCCGCAAGCACGTGATGGGTATGTACACCGATCCCAACCGGGTACGCGCCGACATCCCCGGCACCGTCGAGGGCAATCCGGTGTTCGTCTACCACCAGACCTTCAACGACGACAAGGCACAGGTCGAGGACCTCGAACAGCGTTACCGGGCGGGCAAGGTCGGCGACGTCGAGGTCAAGGAGAAGCTGGCCGAGGCGATCAACCGGTTCCTCGAGCCGATGCGGGAGCGTCGCGCGAAGTACGAGGAGAGCAGCGGTCTTGTCGACCAGCTCATCGTGGAGGGCACCGAACGCACCCGCAAGGAGGTACAGGCCACCGTGTTCGCCGTCCGCAAGGCGATGGGGCTGACCGCGGCGTACAACCAGATTCGCCGTAAGGCGGAGCGGGCGGCCAAGAAAACCGCTGGCACCACCGCACACTAGCGCTTGTTCCACCGTGGGAGGCGGGGCTGGTGAGGTCCCTGCCACCCCACCAGCCCGCCCGGTCAGGTGGCCGGCACGACCGCCTTGCCCGCACCAGCACCCGGCCTAGGAGGAAGGCCCGCGTCACCGCGACTCCTGCTCCCCAGGTTCTACGGACGAAACCGACCTGACTCACCAGCATCCACTCGTTCGGCCTAACGCCGACGGACGAGCACGCCCGTTACGTGATCCTTCTAACGCCAGCGGCGGATGACAGCGCGGACAGCACGCCGTAGACACGATTCGGGCCAACACGGTCCCGGTCATCGGAGACCCCGGTGGCGTGACGGAGACGGCGATCCCGCCCTCGTGCCACCGAGAGGATCATGATGCGTGCACGGCGACCCGGACCGGCTCCCCAAGTCCCGGTCCGCTTCTGGGAAGAGTGCGCGAGGCTGCGCTCTCAGCTGGTCGGTATCGCCTCGCGCCACCCGGCGGCCTCCGGACAGGCCGAGGACATCGTGCACGATGCACTGGTGCGGGCAGCCGGGTTCCGCGAACTCGACCTCGACCGGCTGCATCCGTTCCTGGTCACGGTGGTCAAACGACTCTGTGTCGACGAAGCGCGACGACGTTCCACAGCGACACGGATACACACACATCCCAAGCTGTGTCCCGAATCGCCCGACGACCCGGCCGAGCGGACCTGTGATCAGGCCGAGGCCGACTGGGTGGTCTCCTCACTCGGCCAGCTCACCGACTACGAACGATCACTGGTCGCCTTAGTGGCCAGCGGCCATCCACACGATGACATCGCCCGCATCCTCGGCACCACCCCGCGTGCCACCCAGACCGCGCTGTCCAGGATTCGCGGTAAGATCAAGTCTTGGCGCAAAGGCGACTAGGGCGAAACATCCCTTCTGCGCCGGTAGATCCATCTGACCGAAAGAAAGCGGTTTTTCACACGGTGCCAAGCCGCCCCCGTCGACTCACCCTTGGTCTTCTTGGTACGACAAGGTTTTTCCGTCAGGATTGGTCATGCGTTAATCGTTGACCCCCTGAGGCACCCGGACTACACCTGCTGTATGGACACCCCTGCGCGCATCACCCGCCGGTCGGCGCTGCTTGCCGGCGTCGGCATGGCCGCGATGGGCATCGCGGCCACACGAGCGATGGCGGCCCCGGCAGCCGATGTGGATTACCCGGCGGCTCACTGGGTTCCCGCGACTCCGAGCAACTACACCGCTTCCAACAGACCGAGCAGCTACCCGATCAACGTGGTCGTCATCCACGTCACCCAGGAAACATTCGACGATGCGGTCAAGATATTCCAGGACCCGGCCCGCGCCGTGACCGCCCACTACATAGTCCGCTCGGCTGACGGCTACATCAACCAGATGGTGCGTGAACACGACATCGCCTGGCACGCTGGCAATTGGGATTACAACACCCGCAGCATCGGGATCGAACACGAGGGCTGGGTCGACAAGCCGGAGTACTTCACCGACGCGATGTACCGGGCGTCCGCGGCACTGACGAGATCGGTATGCGACAGGTACCGGATCCCGAGGGACCGCAACCACATCATCGGTCACGTCGAGGTGCCGGGCGCCACACACACCGATCCCGGCCCGTACTGGGACTGGACGCGCTACATGAACCTGGTCAACAGCTGAGCGCCGACGATTCCCCCATGTAGACGGTGGATCACGCCCAACTGACGTGGCAGCATGTGAGCCACGCGGTGTCACCGGCTCGCCCGACGCCGCGGGGCACACCGACGTGCCCGAGCCCGGCTTCGAGGGGGGCAGGCGATGGACTGTGCCGACGTCGTCTCCTACCTCGCCGGGATCCGCGGGAAAGCGTGGTTGTGCGGCCAGGAGGTTCCCGAGGACGGACGAACGCCGACGCCGACGCAGCTGCTCTCACTCGCCGTGCCACCGGCGATCGTCGGAGCCAACGTGCTCGCCGGGGACGACGACAACCGCGGGCACGATCCACTGGTGCAGGCCCTCCTCAGCAAGCACGCCGTGGCTGGCGGGATTGTCTGCCTGTGCTGGCACCCTCCGAACTTCTTCGGCACCAGTCAGCAGATCGGCACGGCCTGGGTTGCCGATCAGTCGGCCCCCAAGCCCGACCTCACGTGCCTGCTAACCGGCAAGGACACCGCGCGGATCCGCTACCGGCGAGCCGTGGGGCGACTGATCGCCTACATTAGGATGCTGCCGGCATGGGCTCCGGTGATCATCCGGCCGTGGCACGAGGCCGGAGGCCGGCACTTCTGGTGGGGAGCGGACGCAACCGATCCAGCGCGGTCCGAGGCCGGCGTGAAACAGCTGTGGCTGGACACCGTTGCCAGAGTCCGTACCGCATGCCCCAATGTGCTCACCGCCTGGTCCGGGGCTATGACGTGGTACAACCCAATGCTCTACGGCTACCCCGGTGCCGACTCGGTCGATCTCGTGGGAGCGTCCCTGTACTCGTCGACCGTCGACTTCGCACACGACAACGACTACACGGCGCTGCTGTCGGCCGGCCAACCGGCCCTGCTGTTCGAATTCGGCTCGGCTTCGGACGCCGCCGCCGGCTGGGACGCGCGGAAACTCCAGGCGGCCATGAACACCCGGTACTCGCGGCTGGTCGGCGTCGTGGCATGGCAGGACAACAACTCGTGGCTGCGGATGAGCAACTCCGCGACGGTGCTCCTCGGTGCGCGTGTTCTCTCCCGTCTCAAGCTTCCGGTCGGTTACTCCGACGACGAAAGAACCCAGTGACCGCATCTCCCTCGGTGTTTACCGAACCGCCGTCGGTCACTAGTCTCCGTCCCCAGCGGCTCAACGGAATGGTGGTAGCCGGATGATTCGCACACGTCTGCGCCGAGCTCTCACCCTGCTCACGGCGGCCCTGGTCACGGTCGCGCTCTCCACCTCGGCGGCAAGTGCCGCCTCGCGGCGCGCCGACGGGAGCGGCACGGCGCGGGCGACACACACCGTCGGCTACGACCACTACTCGGTCACGGTGGACGGTCAGCGAATCTACCTGTGGTCTGCGGAGTTCCACTACTGGCGCCTGCCGAGTCCAGACCTGTGGCGAGACGTGCTGCAGAAGATGAAGTCGGCGGGCTTCAACGCCACGTCGATCTACTTCGACTGGGCGTACCACTCACCCGCGCCGGGCAGCTACGACTTCAGCGGTGTGCGAGACGTCGAGAAGCTGCTTCGGATCACCGAAGAGGTCGGCCTCTACGTGATCGCGAGGCCGGGTCCGTACATCAACGCCGAGACAGACGCCGGCGGTTTCCCCGGTTGGCTGCTGACCCAGCAGGGACGGGCCCGTTCCAGTGCGCCGGACTACACCGCGGCATATCAGGAATGGCTGCGGCACATCGATCCGATCATCGCACGGCACCAGGTGACCAATGGCTCGGGAAACGTCCTGCTCTACCAGGCGGAGAACGAATACGGCGTCCTCGGTGGCGACGGGAAGTACATGGCGCAGGTGCAGCAGCAGGCGAGGGCGGATGGCATCACCGTGCCGATCACGCACAACTTCTGCTGTGGGCTGTCGACCTGGGCGACTGGGACAGGTTCAGTGCAGCTGCCGGGGAAAGACAGCTATCCACAGGGATTCAACTGTTCCGATCCGGCCAAGTGGAGCGGTGTCGACACGCTGAGCCGGTTCCGCGACGACGAGCCGGTGATCACCAACGAGTACCAGGGCGGCGCGTTCGACCCCTGGGGCGGTCCGGGCTACGACCGGTGCCGTGAGTTGACCGGACCCGACTTCGAGAAGGTGTTCTACAAGAACAACGTCGCCAACGGCGCGACGGTGCAGAACCTCTACATGGCCTACGGCGGCACGTCCTGGGGATGGCTCCCGGATCCGAGTCAGGTCTACAGCTCCTATGACTACGGCGCGGCCATCTCTGAGGACCGGGAGCTGACCGCGAAGTACGACGAGGTCAAACGACAGGGCTACTTCATGACCTCCGTCGCACCGCTGACCAAGACCGATCCTGCCGACAACGCCCCGACGACCGATTCGGCGATACAGGCGACCACGCGGGTCAATCCGGACGACCACACCCACTTCTACGTACTCCGGCACGGCGACAGCACGTCAACGGCGACCAACAACACCCAGTTCGGGATCGATGTCAGCGCCAACGACACCTACACCTACGACGACACCGACAAGGCGCTGACCTACACGGGTACCGGGTGGCAGCATGCCGCCAACCAGGGCTGGACAAAGGGCGACTACGGCAACAACGAGTCGTTCAGCTCCGTTGCCGGCGACAGTGTCTCGGTGACCTTCACGAGTCCGTCCGTGCGGTGGATCTCACCGCTGGACTCCAATCACGGCATCGCGGAGGTGCGCCTCGACGGCGCGAAGGTCGCCACCGTCGACACCTACCGGGCGACCAAGCAGTTCCAAGATGTCGTCTACGCCGCGGACAATCTGCCGAGCGGGCCTCACACACTGACCATTGTGGCGACCGGAACCCACAATCCCGCGGCCTCCGGCACCTTCGTGACCGTCGATGCCATCGACACGCACACCGATGGTGGCGCCGAGGTGTATCCCACTGTGCCGCAACAGCCAGGAACCGCCATCACGTTGGCCGGCCGCGACTCCAAGACGCTGGTGGCTGGATACCGGATGGACTCCCAGCGGTTGCAGTACTCCACCTCAGAGATCATGACTCACGCGCACATCGGTTCCCAGGACGTCGCCCTGCTCTACAGACGCCAGGGGCAGGACGGCGAAACCGTCCTGCGGTATCCGAACCAGCCACAGGTGAGCGTGCTGTCCGGAACGGCGACGAGCAGCTGGGACGCCACCGGGCACGACCTGCGCCTGAACTACACCCACACTGGTCTCACCGAAGTGCTGATCACACCGCCGCAGGGTGTTCCGCTCCTGCTGTTGCTCGGCACCGACGAGGCCGCCGCCGAGTTCTGGCGCGCCGACACCGCCACGGGGCCCGTTCTGGTGCGTGGCCCCAAGTTGGTGCGCACTGTCACTGCCGACGCCGGCACGCTTGCCGTCGCCGGCGACCTCGCGGCTGACAGTCCGTTGCGCGTGTGGGCGCCGCGAGCAGCGGCCCAGACGGTGACATGGAACGGTCACGCCGTGCCGATCACCGCGGCGGCGGACGGATCATTCGAGGCGGCTCAACCCCTGGCCGGGCCCGGCCCGGTCACGCTGCCCGCCCTGACCAACTGGCGCTTCACCGAGGCCACCCCCGAGGCCGATCCGGCTTTCGACGACGGCGGGTGGGCACAGGCCGGCAAGATGCCAGCCGACGACAACGGCTTCCACCATGGCGACGTCTGGTATCGGGGGCGGTTCACCGCGACCGGATCGGAGACGGGTGCCGACGTGTCGGCCATCACCGGCAAGGCAGGTATCTACAGCGCCTGGCTGAACGGAACGTTCCTCGGCAGCGGTGACGACGGCACACACCGGTTCGCCTTCCCCGCCGGCAGTGTCCATGCCGGCACGGAGAACATGCTCGCTGTGCTCGTCGAGAACATGGGCCACAACGAGGACTTCTATGCCAACGATTCACACAAGGAAGCACGCGGTCTGACCGGTGTGACGCTGGCTGGTTCTTCCGCCCAGCTCGGCTGGCGGATCCAGGGCAGCCTCGGCGGTGAACAGCTCGCCGATCCGGTTCGCGGTCCCTTCAACACCGGAGGACAGTACGGCGAGCGCGTCGGCTACCACCTGCCTGACTACCCGGACCAGTCCTGGCGGTCGGTGACCCTGCCGCGCCCGGACAGCACACCGGGCACCTCCTGGTATCGGACGACCTTCGATCTACACCTTCCTCCCGGCCAGGACGTCCCACTGGGAATCCGGCTGACCGACGATCCCACCCGCCACTATCGCGCGCTGATCTACGTCAACGGCTGGTTGATCGGCCGGTACATCAATGACGTTGGACCACAGCGGTCGTTTCCCGTCCAGCCGGGAATCCTGCGCACCGACGGCCACAACACGATCGCGATCGCGGTGTGGAACGCGGACGCCAGCACCGGTGGCCTTGGCCAGGTCGGGCTGGAACAGTACGGCGACTACACCAGCAACCTCCAAGTGTCTGATGTGGACAGCCCTGGCTATCACCAGCTCCGGCACTGAGTTCACCATGCGCGCGGTCCGCGTGTGATCGCGCGTCGAGCACACGCGGGCGGCACCACTGCCCACTCACCGGTTCTCAGACAGGTACTCTGCGCGGATCCATCGCGGAGGCCTCCGCGGTGGGTGCTCACCAACGGACATCCGGGACGGCCTCGAGTGGAGCCGTCACACTGTGGCTTGGACGCGGGAGAAGCCGATTATGCGATTGGACGCCGATGTCGCCGTGATCGGTCTCGGTGCGTGGGGCGCGTCCGCGCTGTGGCGTCTGGCCCTGCGTGGGGTTGATGTGCTCGGCTTTGAACGTTATGGACTCGGCAATGCGCTCGGCTCGTCCCACGGCGGCAGCCGAATGTTCCGTATCACCTGTCTTGAGCATCCTGGACTCGTGCCAATGGCGCGCCGATCGTTGGAATTGTGGCGGGAGCTGGAGGCGGCGGCGGGAACGACGCTGTTCGAGCCCTGCGGTGGTCTGCTGATCGGATCACCACGGGGCCGGATCGTCGGCGGGACCCTCCGCGCCGCCGAACGACATGGCATCGATGTGCAGACCCTGCCCCGTGACGCCCTCCGGGAGCGGTTCCCCCAGCACGCGGCCGTCGCCGACGACCAGATCGGCGTCTGGGAACCATCCGCCGGCGTCCTGCGACCGGAGACCGCGATCCGCGCCGCGGTCCGCCTGGCGGCCGACGCCGGGGCCACCGTGTTCACCGACACGCGGGTAACCGAGCTTGTCAGGGTCGGCTCCGGAGTCCTGCTCCGCACGCCGGTCCGAGAGTTCAGGGTGCGCACCACGGTGGTGACCGTTGGCTGTTGGCTTCCTGGCCTCGTTGCGGGTCTGCCGCTGACCACGGTACGGATGCCGATCACCTGGTTCCGACCGACATCGGCTTCAGAACAGTTCGGCATCGACCGCTTCCCCGTGTTCATGCGAGAACTCGACCAACACCGTGTGCTGTGGGGAAACGGCTCCTTTGACGGGCAGGCCGTCAAACTCGGTCTCGAAGGCGCCGTGGACAGCGCCCGCCCCATGGATCCCGATGACACCGATCGTTCCACGGTGTCGGATGACTGGACCGAGCTCGCCGACCTGCTCGCCACTCACCTTCCCGGCTTCGGCATGTCGCCGGCTCGGTCCGCGGCGTGCATGTACTCCGCGACTCCGGACGGCCAGTTCGTTCTCGGCTGCCCTGGGGATCCTCGGCTCGTGGTCGCGTCCGGGTGCAACGCGCACGGCTTCAAACACGCCACCGGCGTGGGCGAGGTGCTCGCGGACATGGTGACCGGAAGCCGTCCGGGATATCCGCTTGGCTTCACCGATCCAGGCCGGTTCACCTGACTCGGACGAAACGGTGATGCAGCGCGAGAAGCGCGGCATCGAGCTTGCCGAGGCCGGTCCCATGTGTGGATGTCTTCGTCGGTAACGCGAGACTCGAAACGATTCCGCGAACCAGGCCGCCAGGATGATCTTGCGCGTGACTTGACCGGCAGGTACCATGGAGAAAGATCAATTATAACCGGGGTATTTGGGCAAGAGCGCGCGCTGCGCGCCACGTGCGTCGGTCAGTGCATGGGGACATGGGAGAGGATATTCCGCCCACATCCGATTGTCGTGAATACCTCACCTGAACCCCGGACTATTGCACCAAGACGGAGCTTGCATGATTTTCGGTGTGAACTTCTTTCCGGTCGTCGATCCAGCAGTAAAGAACGCCCCCAGCTACTTCGATGACTGCCTTCAGCTCACCAGGCTGGCCGAGAATTTGGAGTTCGAACACATACAGGCGGTGGAACACTATTTCACCCCGTACGGAGGCTATTTTCCTGATCCTGTGACGTTTCTGGCGGCGGCGGCCGCACAGACCGAACGAATCAGGCTTACCACGGGGGCTGTGATACCGGCATTCACGCACCCCGTCAAACTGGCCGGTAAGCTCGCGATGTTGGACAACCTGTCACACGGACGACTCGACGTGGGAATCGGACGGGGATTCCTTCCGGACGAATTCGCCGCGTTCGGCGTGCCGATGGACGAAAGCAGGGATCGGTTCATCGAGGGCATCGAGGCATGTCGTCGGCTGTGGTCTGAGCAAGACGTGGTCTACCACGGACGATTCCACCGGTTCGGACCGGTGACGTTGCTGCCACGTCCGATACAGCGACCACATCCTCCGATCTTCGTCGCCTCGGCCACGAGCCCGGAGTCGTGCGGATGGGCGGGGCGGGGCGGCTACCACCTGCAGGTCGTGCCGTCGGTGACCAGTCGCGAGAAGCTGGCCGAGATGCTCGCAGCCTACCGGCGCGAATGGGCGGCCGGGGGCGGTGCACCGGACGGCGGCCGGATACAGATCAAATACACCTGCTACCTCGCCAAAGACCGCACACGGGCACTGCGTCACGCCCGGACGATGGAGCACAACTACGTCGACAAGATGGCGGGTGCGGTCGCTTCGTGGGCCTCCACCCGAAGCGACTGCTATCAGGGATACGAGCAGTTCGTGGACAAGATCCGCGCATACGACTTTGATATCGCCTTGCGAAACAACAAGGTGTTGGCCGGGACGCCGGCCGCGGTAGCAGATCAGCTCGCGACCATACGCGATTGGTACGGCGATGATCTCACGATCAGCTTGCAGTTCAATCCAGGCTTCACCTCGTTGACAGAGGCATGCCAGGCGATGGAGCTGTTCGGCACCGAGGTCGCCCCCCTGTTCGCACCCGCATCCGCCACGGTGAGCTGACGCACGCGGCGGCGGACATCCGCCGCGGAAGGTTAGTGATCGCGGTCACCGCGCGGCCACCCGGCCACCCAGGCTGATCGAAACGCCGCGCGTCTCGGCAAGGGAGGCCTCCAACGCGTCGACAAGATAGTCGACTTGAGCATCGGACATCGCCGGATGACACGGCAGGTTGACGTGTTCGGTGAACCACAACCGCTCCGCCACGGGGCACTCGCCCTTGCGATGCCCCCGCCACTGCCACTCCGGAACGAGGTGCTGTGGGAAATACCGCAATTGGACCTCGATGCCCCGTCGGTCAAGCGCGAAGATCAGCCCGTCCCGTACATGCTGCCCGCCGTCGACGAAGAACGTGTAGAGGTGGTTGGCGTGCGTGACGCCCGGCCCGGCGCTGTGTGTCCGCGTCCCGGGGAACGAGCGCACCACGTCGTCCAGCTTCGAGGCGATCTGGCGACGCCGCTCGGTCAGTTCGCCGAGTCGTTCCAGCTGAACGAGACCGACCGCAGCCGCCGCCTCCGACATGGTGGCATTCGTACCGGCGCGACCGAGCCCAATGCACCGCTGGCGGTACTGGTCAGAGGAGTACATCATCCACGGCAGCACCGCGGGTATCTCCTCGAACCCCGGCTCCGACGGCACGAAGACCGCGTCAACGGCATTGGAGCGGATGCGGCCGATGCGCCGCGCCCAGTCGTCGCGGCGCACCGTGATCATGCCACCTTCGCCAAGCGTCGTGATGTTCTTGCTGGTATGAAAACTGAAACAACCGATGTCACCGAGCCCGCCCGGTGCGACCCCATGGTAGAAGGCGCCGAGCGCATGCGCACAGTCCTCCACGACAACGATGCCCCGGGCCCGCGCCATCGCGGTGATCCTTGCCATCTCCGCGGGAAGACCACCGTAATGCACCAGAATGATCGCCCTGGTCCGATCAGTGATCAGCGACTCGAGCACGACGGGATCGACGTTGAGCGTGTCCGCGTCGACGTCGCAGAACCGGACCGTGGCTTCCTGCTCGAGTAGCGGCTGCACAGTTGCCTGGAACGTCTGCGGCGTGACGATCACCTCGTCACCACGACCCAGGTCAAGCAGCCGGATCGCGATCTCCAGCGCGACGGTCCCGCTGGTGACCGAGAGCGCGTACGGAACGTTCACCAACTCCGCAAAGCGTTCCTCGAAGCGATTGCGCCACACTCCCTGTGAGAGCGAGTCACCAGAGTCGACCAAAGTGGACAGTGCGGTCAACTCCGCGGCGCCGAGCACGCTTCCCCGCCGCGAGAACGGGACGCGGTAGGTGCTTCTCATCTCGGTACCTCATCGTCGAGTATGTCCAGCTCTTTCACGACGGACGGCGTTCTCAGCATGCGCACCGCGCCGAGCCATTCGCGGTCTCGTGGAGACAAGCCACTGGCACTGCTACCGAACAGCGGCTGGTCTCGTTGTGTCGCGCCAGTATGTGGTGGCGGCCGCCAACCACGGTCACAGTTGCCGACTTCACCGACACACCGAACCTTCCTCACAGTGCCCAGCGATCGCCGGTCAATTCCCCCACGGCCTTTGTTATCATTCTCAGATGGCGGGACGCAACGGGCAAGCCCGGGTGGACAGCGTCGTCCCAGGTACTAGGGCCGCCTGATGGCTCGCTTCGCGGCCACCACCACTATCGCCGCACCACGTCAGCGTGTCTTCGATCTGTCCCTGGAGGTCGAGGTACACACCAGCTCGATGTCGGCAGCGTCCGAACGAGCCGTCCGCGGGGTCACGTCTGGTCGTCTCCAACTTAGTGACACCGTGACATGGCAGGCCAGACATTTCGGCCTGCGCTGGCGGATGACGTCCCGAATCAGCGCTGTCGACCCACCGGGCTACTTCGTCGATGAGCAGGTACGGGGACCGTTCCGACGGTGGCACCATGCTCACTACTACCAGCCGGACGGCAGGGGCGGGACCGTCATGCGTGACGTGGTGGACTTCGCGGCTCCGCTTCCCCCTCTAGGGACCGTTGCCGAGTTCGTGGTGATCAGCAGGTACATGGCGCGGCTGATCACCGTTCGCAATGCTTACCTCAAAGCCGTCGCCGAGGCGTCCGACTGAACGAGCCAATCAAAGGGTCATGCAAAGCGTTCAGGGAGCAGCGGACGCATGAAGGTCCGCTCGTAGCGGAGTACGCAGCCGCTGTCGTCTCTGATGCGATCAGCCGCGACGAAGTCGGGGTCGGTGCCGAACAGGCCGCGATACTCCTCGTAGGCGGCGAGGCTGGAAAAGCTGAACAGGGCAAGTGCCTTGTCGCAGGCGCCTTCCGCTGGAAGGAAGTAGCCGTGGTGAGTACCCCCGTGGAGATTGACCAACTCAATCCAGCGGCGACCGAAGCGTTCGAAAGCCTCGATCTTTGTAGGATCGATCACATACTCAACGACACAGGTGATCACAGCACATCATAGCGCGAGATCCCTTGGCTGCGGCGAGAGAGAAGGCATTTGCCTGGCCGGAAAGCGGCAGCGGGACACGGTAGCCACCCGCCGGTGGCTACATTTACCACGATCGTGCGAGTTCTGTAACGTCAGAACACTCCCCACAGACATTGGTCACGCCGACGTGATCGGCTTTATTGAACCGCCTGGCCGAACGGAGCTGAGAGGACCGCCCCACTGATCAAGACCATTCTCCTCGCTGTCGATCTCATGTATTAGGAGACTGTAGACCGTGATGAGACTGCGTGTGTCGAAGCGAATCGACCCAGGTCTGCATAGCGGAGCAGCCATCCCACCGACCTGGATACCACGTGGGCGGCTGGGGCTGGCCGCGGAGACAAATGCCGCACACAGAGCGGCGTTCCACGCAACCCGCCCGAAAGGACTGGTGCTCGTTGGAACGCTTGCGGCGACAACGTCCGCTCTGGTGCTCGTATTCATTCCAACAGTCTTGCTTGCCCTTCCGCAACTCGTCGCGATTCTTGTGATACTCGTACGGTGGCGCTCGATGGCCCGAAAGTGGCGCATAGAACACGGCGACCTCGCCCGTCGACAGGTGGAAATAGCACGTATTCAACAGATCTCCGATAGGAACCTGAAGATCGCTCAGGAGTGCCGCGCGCTGGGCACACCTCCCGCGGGCTGATCGGCAGGCGATCAGGACCGTGACGCTTGTCAGGGGTGTCGGCGGCCACCATGGAGGATGCTCAGCCATGCACGGATGCCGACGAGAAAGGCCAGGGTTATGTCGCGGGCGTGGCGAGCGGTCGCTGGTGTCGTCGTACTCGTCCTGGGTGGACTCACGGCCAGTGCCGCGGCTGCGCAGGCGACTACGAGGCCTCTGGAACTAGGGATTTACCCAGGCGGGTATGCCGGTGGTGCCTCGCTGGATGGGCCGTCGGAGGATCCAGCGAAGATCACGCAGGCGTTGGACGAGTTGCGGGCCGGGCCGGGATTCTTGGTTCGCGAATACGTGGACTACACCGGGAAAACAACCGATGGCACGGACTCCGCGCGGTACCTGCGCTATCTGGGCGGCGGCCGTCGAATGGATCTCGTGCTTGGCTACCCGGGACATGACGCGCCACTGGATGGATGGCTGCGCTACGTGCGCGACGAAGTCAGCTTCGCGGGCCCGTTCTCGACGTCGATCTCGCTGGGCGTAGACGTCAACCTCGCCACGGATCCCTCAGTGATGCCCGCGGTAGTGGCGGGCATCGAGGCGGCCAAGGACCAGGCGCGGCGATTGGGTTACTGGTGGTTGAGTATCGGTTTCGACGAGGCCCAACTGGGACATGCGGACACCGCGTTCTGGCAAGCGATGGCGACCGCGGGCGGAGACTGCTTGCGCAATGCGCTCGACTATGTGGGCGTCGAGCTATATCCAGACGTGTTCTGGCCGTCTCCTGGCGATCTCGGCGACCAGGCCATACGCATGCTCACAACCGTACGCCAGCAGGAGATGATGATCGCCAGACTGCCCGAGCGAGTCGCCATCCATGTGTCGGAGAACGGGTGGGACACCCTCGGCGCGCGGACCGAGGCACAGCAGGCCGACGCGTTGACCAGTGAACTGAGCTCGATCAACGCCAACCGGGGCCGACTCAATGTCACCAGCTACGAGTACTTCGATC
>JAFAZC010000003.1 GCA_019239965.1 Kutzneria sp.
TTGACCGGTAATCCGCAACGGGCCCAGCACGGCGAAGTTCACGGGCTTCTCTTTCTGACCAACCACCAACGGTGTATCAGGACACTAACGCACGTACCCGACAGTAACGGCCAGACAGGGACAACCAGACACTTCCCACCCGAGGGCAACGCCCCCGCCAACTAGTTCCCCGGGGCCTTGAACAGCACCGGCGGCACCGCGGACACCGAACGCGGCCGCTTTGGCTGCGGCACCAGCGGCAGCTCCGGCTCGGCGCGCTCGGGCCGCAATTCGTCAACCGACGAATCGCGTTGCGGTGCCGGCACGGCCGCGCACCCGGGCGTGACCGCGCACGGCGCCGCCGTTTCGGCGGAATCGAGGGCCTGCCGGGCCTGCTCGATCCACACGCTCCACATGACCTCGTCGCGGCTTCCGCGCACGTCCGCCCTGAGTGAGGACAGGGCACCGCGCACCCTGGCCGCCAACACGGAATGGCCTTTCACCGCAGCCCAGATCTCTTTGGCCTCCGAGTCGCGTCGCTTAACAACCTGGCGGACCTTATCCAGCAACATCTCGCGCGGCAGGGCCAGCCAGTGCTCGACAACAGAAGTCGAGAGCATACGAGGGCCATCCTTCAACATTAGGAGTCATGGTCGTGAACCGGACAAATCATCCCTGTCCGGTCATCCCTATTCTAGCCGCCGTTCTGCACACTCGAGAGTGGCCCACACTGCGCCGAACCGGTGAACTGCTTGCCCTCAATCGCACGGCTGGGCACATTGACACATCGTGGCGCCGGGGCCGGGCGCACAGGGGGACCGAATGCCGAGGGGACGCCGATGCGCCGGATACGCCGACTTCTCGCGCTGTGCTTGGCGATCGCTGTGATCGGACTGGGATGCACGGGCCTCGCCGCGGCCGAGCCGGCGCCGGCGGGCGGCCGTCCACCGGCGCCCGGTCTCGCCATGGCGGGGGACGCTCATCCGATCGGCCCCGGAACGACGCTGTCGACCTTCCGGCAGGACGGGCAGGGCGGTCCGCTGCGCGGTGAGGTCATCGAGGCGGACCTGACCGATCCCAGGCTGTCGGTGAGCCTGCTCACGCCACCGCGGGTGAGCCAGGTGCGGACGGTGACCGAGCTGGCCGCGGCCGGGCACGCCTTCGCCGCGGTCAACGGCGACCTGTACGACATCAACAACACCGGGGCGCCGCGGGGTATCGAGATAGCCGACGGCACGCTGCTCAAGGGCCCGCTGACCGAACCAGTGCCCTGGCATCAGGCGGTCGGAATAGACAGCGGACGGGCGGGCCGGATCGTCGAGGCCTACCTGGAGGGCACCGTGGTCCTGGCCTCGGGCGGCCATCGACTGGATGGGCTCAACCAGGAACAGGTCCCGCCCGATGGCGGCCTCGACCTCTTCACTCCGATGTGGGGCTCCGGCTCACGCGCGATCTCCGGGGCGACCCGGCTGCATGAGGTGACCGTTGTCGGGGGCGTCGTCGTCGGCCACTCCGCCACCCCTGGTGCCGGTCCCATCCCCACGGGAGGCTTCGTGCTCGTCGGCACCGGCGCCGACGCCGACCTGCTCGCCGCGCTGCCGACAGGCAGCCCGGTGAGCGTCACGTTCGGCCCGAGGACCGAACCCGAGCACACGTTCACCTCGCTGCTCGGGGTCCGCTACGTGCTCGTCCGCAACGGCGAGGTGCCCGACGGCCTCGACGACCGGTCCCTCAACCCGGAGACCGCGCTGGGCTTCTCCCGGGACGGCAAGAGGATGTGGATGGTCGTCATCGACGGGCACTCCGCCGTGAGCCGGGGTGTCACCGTGCGTGGCCTGGCCACGATCATGCGGCGGCAGGGCGCCTACGACGCGGTGGTCATCGACGGCGGCGGGTCGACCGAAATGGTCGCCAGAGACGCCGGCGGCGCCCGCATGACGGTACGCAACGTCCCCTCCGACGGGGTGGAGCGCGAGGTGGCCAACGGGATCGGACTGGTGTCGGCGCACGGCAGTGGCCGGCTGGCCGGCATTCGCATCAGCAACCAGGACGCGGTCTTCACCGGGCTGCACCGGCGGCTGAGCGCCGTCGGCTACGACGAGACCTACGGCCCGGCGGCGCTGGGCGCCGTGCGGTGGTCCGGCGCGGATTCCGAGGGCCTGTTCACCGCCGGCGCGCCCGGCGATGCCCCGGTCACCGTGACCGCCGGTGGCGTGCGGGGCCGGGCCCAGCTGCGGGTCCTGCCGACACTGGACCGGATCACCGTCCCGCAGGGCGTTGTCGACGTTGTTGACGGCAAGGCCGGCACGTTCGGCGTGACCGGCTACGACGCCACCGGCGCCTCGGCTCCGATTGACCCCGTCGACGTGCGGCTGGACTACGACCACAGCCTGGTCTCGGTGCGGCCGGGCCCCGACGGCACCTTCTCCGTCCAGCCGAGAGCCGGTGCCGGCACGACCACGGTCACCGTCAGGGTCGGCGACCGGGTCACCTCCGTCGGCGTCGCCATCGGCCTGGTCACCGAGCCGGTCTCCGGGTTCGAGACCGCGGCGGATTGGCGGTTCACCGGACAGTTGAGCACCGGATCGTTGACCACCGCGCCGGGCATACACGGCAACGCGGTGCGGATGGCGTTCGACTTCACGCGGAGCGAGATGATCCGGAAGGGGATCGTCTCGCCGGTCACTCCGCCGGTCCTGCCCGGCCGCGTACACCGGTTCACCCTTTCGGTCGACGGCGACGGCAAGGGCGAATGGCTCGCCGTACTCGTCACCGACGCTACCGGCAAGTCGTACTCGCTGTACGGCGACTACGTGACGTGGCGGGGCTGGCGGCGGACCGGCTTCGCGGTGCCCGGCTCGGTGGTGTACCCCATCACGCTGACCGGCGTCGAGGCGATCGAAACCAAGCGGATCGACAGGTACGCGGGACAACTGGACTTCGACGACCTCGCCGCGCTAGCCTCCCCGGAGGTCGCCGCCGCGGGTCCCGGATAGGCGCCGCGGGTTCCTGGTCGGCCGCGGTACCACCTACCGAGTCGCGGGTCTTGGCGCGTCTGGCACACTAGACGGGTGGGAACCCACTCGGGGGTACGCCTGAAATGATCAAAGTGCAGAGCACCGTTTCTCCCGCCACCGACGCGTTGGCGGGAGCGGTTGACGTTCGTCCTGGTCAGCGCCTGTTGCAGGTCGCGGTCGGGGACCGGCTCTACGACTCCGACGAGACCGTCACGGTCTCCGGCGACGACGCGTACTTCGGCGATCCCTCGGGAGCCCCCTACGACCGGATCGTGGTCACCGGCGGCGTGGCCGGCATCTCCCCACACTGGTTGGACCAGCTGGCCACGGGTGGAGTGATCTACGCACCCGTGGCGCACGGCGGGATGCACCCGGTGTTGGCGGTCAGCAAACGGGCCGCCGGACCGCACGCCCGCCCGGTGTTGTGGGCGGACTTCCCGCCGGCGACCGGGCCGCTGCGGCCGGACGCCCTGTTCCGGCACAGTCCGGAACGGGTGCTGCCGGGTCCGGTCAGCTACCGGGTCCAGGGCGGACACCTCACCCTGACCGAGCAGACCTATCAGGACCTGTGGTTCTTCCTCGCCGCACGGGACGCACGGATCACCCGAGCCGAACTGGACGACCCTGAGTTCGACCCGGCACGCGGATGCTGCGCCAAGCGTGAGCCGGCGCACGGCACCGCATGGATCCAGACCGACGGGTCGATCCTCGCCGCCGGCGACCCCAACCGGGTCGTCGCCGTGGTCAACCTGCTGCTGGCACAGGCTACCCAGTGGGACACCGCGCTCGGTCGTCCCTCGCTCACCCGGTGGCAGTGCGGGTTCCGGCTGGACGACCTGGTCAGCCAGCCGCTGTGGTTGCCGCACCGGTGGCAGCTGAGCCCCTCCCTGAGCCGGGTCGCGGCGGCCACTGACCCCCGGCCCCGGCGCGCCTGGGGCCCACCCCGGCCCGGGACCGCCTCGCCGTCACGGCACCGCCCCGGCCCCGTGTTCAGCGTTCCCGTCGGCGCCACCAAGCGCCCCTGAACGGCACCGTCCCCCACCGCGCCATGCCCCGTCGTCGCTGGTCGGCCGACACCAAGCGCGCCGTCGGTGCCGTGACCCTCTCCGTGCTGATCGTGGTCGCGGCCGAGCTGTTCGGCAAGCTCGGCGATGACGCGACGCCGCTGGAGAAGGCCATCGCCGTGGCGGGGGCCCTGCTGTTCCTTGCCACCACCGTTGTCGCGGTGCGCACCCTTGGCAGCGTCGTGGTCCGCCACCTGCGGGGACACGTCGGGGCCAGCCACATCGGACTGGTGCGGTTGGGCATCTCGCTGGTGGGTTACCAGGTCGCGGTGGTCACCGCGCTGGGCATGCTCAACGTCGGTATCGGACAGCTGCTGGTCGGCGGCGCCCTGACCGGCGTCGTCGTCGGTATCGCCTGCCAGCAGGCGATGGGCAACCTGTTCGCCGGGCTGGTGCTGCTCATGTCCCGCCCGTTCACCATCGGCCAGACGATCGTGGTGCACTCCGGGGCTCTCGGTGGTCCGCACACCGGCGTGGTTGTGGAGATGGGCCTGGTCTACGTGGCGCTGGAAACCCCCGACGGTGTGCTCCGGCTGCCCAACAGCGCCGTGCTCGGCGCCGGGGTCGGACCACCGCCCGTCACCACCGAGCCCGCTGCCGAGGAACCGGTCGGCGGGGCCCACGTGGAGGCGTGAGGCGTGCGGGTCCGGCCCATCTCCCCCGCCTCGCTCGTCGACGAACTGGCTGACCGGCTCGCGTCCACCAACCGCGGCGGTTGGCTGCGGGTGCTGGTGGACGGTGCGCCGGCGGCCCAGCCGGAGCTGATCGCCGACGCGCTGGTCGCGCCGGTGCGGCTGCGGGGTCGGGCCGTGCTCCGGGTGTCCGCCCGGGACTTTCTGCGCCCCGCGTCGCTGCGGTTCGAGCGCGGGCGGACCGATCCGGACTCGTTCTACGACGACTGGACGGACGTGGATGGGCTGGCCCGCGAGGTGCTCGACCCGATGCGGCCCGGTGGCACCGGAGCGGTACGGACGACCAGGTGGAACACTGAAACCGACCGGGCGAGCCGGGCCGGCTCCGTGCCGGTTCCGGCCGGTGGGACGGTCCTCGTGGACGGCCCCCTGTTGCTCGGCAGGGGGTTGCCGTTCGACCTGACCGTGCACGTCGAGCTCTCGCCGGCCGCGTTGCGCAGGCGGACCGCCGTGAGCGAGGCCTGGACACTGCCCGCCTTCGACCGCTACCTGGACAGCGTGCGGCCGGCGTCCGTCGCCGACATCGTGATCAGGGCCGATGACCCTCGGCACCCGGCGCTGGTGGACCGCTGAGCCCGGCTCGGCGAGCGAGGTCACAGCCGGGTGCCCGGCCCGCCCCCTATCATCGGCGGGAGGACGGTGTCGTCGGGAGTGCGGAAGAGCATGACAGAAGCGGGCGGGACGTGCGGGGCACCCGTATCCGATCCTGCGGGTGAGGTGTCCGAACGGCTCGTGCTCGCCGGCGAGTTCCCGACACCGCACCGGGAGCAGTGGTTGCGATCGGTTGAGGCGGTCCTCGGGGCTGAGTCCGGCACTGACGTCGAGGAGCGACTGTCGACCCGGACCTATGACGGCATCACCGTCAAACCTCTCTACGTGGCCGGGGACGCCGCTGTGGCGGGTTTCCCCGGCCTCGCGCCGTTCGTGCGGGGCGGACGGCCCGAAGGTTCCGTGTCCCACGGCTGGGAGGTGCGTCAGCACCACGGTCACTCCGATCCGGCTGCCGTCAACGACGAGATCCTCGCCGACCTGGAGAACGGCGTGGCCTCGGTGTGGCTGACGGTCGGCGACGGCGGTCTTGCCGCGGCCGAGTTGGGCACCGCCCTCAACCGAGTGCGTCTCGACCTCGCCGGCGTCGTGCTGGACGCCGGCGCGGGATTCCGCGCCGCCGCCGAGTCCTACCTCGAGCTGGTGCGGGCTCAGGGGATCGAGCCAGACGCCGCCGTCGGCAATCTCGGCATCGATCCGCTCGGGGTACTCGCCCGCACCGGCCGCGCCGCCGACATGGACGACGCCATGGCGTTGGCAGCCCGCTGCGCCCGCACCCACCGCGCACTGCGGACGATCACCGTGGACGCGTTGCCGTACCACGACGCGGGCGGCAGCGACGCCGAGGAGCTGGGGTGTTCGATCGCCGCCGGCACCGCCTACCTGAGGGCACTGACCGCGGCCGGGATCGACGTGGACATGGCCTGCCGGTTGCTGGAGTTCCGCTATGCGGTCACCGCCGACCAGTTCCTGGGCATCGCCAAGCTCCGGGCGGCCCGCCGGCTCTGGGACCGGGTCACCGAGGCAGCCGGTGCGGCTCCGGCACACCGGGCACAGCGCCAGCACGCCGTGACGTCCGCCGCGATGCTGACCCGACGCGACCCGTGGGTGAACATGCTGCGCGGCACGGTGGCGTGTTTCGCCGCCGGTGTCGGTGGTGCCGACGCCGTGACGGTCCGGTCGTTCGACGCGGCGATCGGGCGACCCGATGCGTTCGGCCGCCGCATCGCCCGCAACACGCAGGCGCTGCTCGTCGAGGAGTCGCACGTGGCCAAAGTGATCGATCCGGCGGGCGGATCCTGGTGCGTAGAGAGCCTGACCACCGAGCTGGCCAAGGCCGGATGGGCCTGGTTCCAACAGATCGAGCGAGCCGGCGGGCTCGCCGAGGCGCTGAACGGCGACCTCGTCGCCGAGCGGCTCGCCGACACCTGGCGGCGGCGATCAGCTGCCATCGCGCACCGTCGCGACGCGATCACCGGCGTCAGCGAGTTCCCGGACATCGACGAGAGGCCTGTTGAGCGGCAACCCCTCCCGGTCCGCCGAGGAGGCGGTCTTCCTGTGGTGCGCTATGCCGAGGCCTACGAGCGGCTGCGGGACGACTCCGATGCCATGCACACCGCGACCGGACAGCGCCCCACGCTGTTCCTCGCCACACTCGGACCGACATCCGTCCACACCGGACGGTCGACCTTCGCTGCCAATCTGTTCAACGCCGGCGGCGTGCGTACCCTGAGCGCGGGGGCCAGCTCGTCCACCGACGAGGTTGTCGCCGGATTCACCAGCAGTGGTACCGATATGGTCTGCGTCTGCTCGTCGGACGACGTCTACGCGGAGCGGGCGGCCGACACCGTTGCCGCGCTCAGGGCAGCCGGCGCGCGCAGGGTCCTGCTCGCCGGGAGCCCGCGGCGGTGGGCCGCGAGCGGGGCGGACGACTTCGTGTTCGCCGGCTGCGACGCGGTGCGTGTGCTCACCGACATCCATCGCGGATGGGGAGCCACCTGATGGCCGCGACAGGGCCAATCCCGAACTTCGCCGACATCCCGCTCGGCGAACCGGGACCAGCCGGTGGTCTCGAGGACTGGCGCGCGGCGCTGCTGGCGGCCACCGGCAAGGGCAGCGACGAGCTGGTGTGGGAGGCACCGGAGGGCATCAGCGTGCGCCCGCTGTACACCGCCGAAGACCTCGACGGCCTCGACTTCCTGGACACCTACCCCGGCATAGCGCCTTACCTGCGCGGCCCCTATCCGACGATGTATGTCACCCAGCCGTGGACCGTGCGCCAGTACGCCGGATTCTCCACCGCCGAGGAGTCCAACGCCTTCTACCGCAGAAACCTCGCGGCCGGGCAGATGGGCCTATCGGTGGCCTTCGACCTCGCCACCCACCGGGGCTATGATTCCGACCACCCGCGCGTGCGAGGCGACGTCGGCATGGCCGGGGTCGCCATCGATTCGATCTACGACATGCGCCAGCTGTTCGACGGCATCCCGCTGGACAAGATGAGCGTGTCGATGACCATGAACGGCGCGGTGCTCCCGGTGCTCGCGCTCTACATCGTCGCCGCGGAGGAGCAGGGGGTCGCGCCGGAGCGGCTGGCCGGGACCATCCAGAACGACATCCTCAAGGAGTTCATGGTCCGCAACACCTACATCTATCCGCCGCGGCCGTCCATGCGGATCATCTCCGACATCTTCGCCTACACCTCGGCCAGAATGCCGAAGTACAACTCGATCTCGGTGTCCGGCTACCACATCCAGAAGGCCGGTGCCACCGCGGATCTCGAGCTGGCCTATACCCTCGCCGACGGCGTGGAGTACCTGCGCGCGGGTGTCGCCGCCGGGCTGGGCATTGACGACTTCGCGCCCCGACTGTCGTTCTTCTGGGCCGTCGGCATGAACTTCTTCACCGAAGTCGCCAAGCTGCGCGCGGCACGGCTGCTCTGGGCCAAGCTCGTCAAAGGCTTCGCCCCGACCAATCCCCGCTCGCTGGCACTGCGCGCGCACGCGCAGACCTCGGGTTGGTCGCTGACGGCACAGGATGTGTTCAACAACGTGGCCCGCACCTGTGTCGAAGCGATGGCGGCGACACAGGGCCACACCCAGTCCCTGCACACCAACGCCTTCGACGAAGCGCTGGCGCTGCCGACCGACTTCTCCGCCCGCATCGCGCGCAACACGCAACTGTTGCTGCAGCAGGAATCCGGCACCACCCGGGTGGTGGATCCGT
This sequence comes from Kutzneria sp., assembly GCA_019239965.1. Classification (GTDB taxonomy): domain Bacteria; phylum Actinomycetota; class Actinomycetes; order Mycobacteriales; family Pseudonocardiaceae; genus Kutzneria. The sequence continues at coordinate 8,527 of JAFAZC010000003.1, forward strand.
GGGGCGGCAGCGCTTTCGTCGAGCGCCTGACCCACGACCTCGCCCAGCGCGCCTGGACGCACATCGCCGAGGTGGAGCGGGCCGGCGGCATGGCGAAGGCCATCGAGGACGGCATCCCGAAGCTGCGCATCGAGGAGGCGGCGGCCCGTATCCAGGCCAGGATCGACTCCGGCCAGCAGCCGGTGATCGGGGTGAACAAGTATCCGGTGCGCACCGACGAGCACGTCGACGTGCTCCGCATCGACAATGCCCAGGTGCGGGCAAGACAGGTGGACAAACTGCGTCGGTTGCGGGCCGAACGCGACCCCGAGGCCTGCGACGCCGCGCTGCGGGCGCTGACCGCGGCCGCGGCAAGGGACCGGACCGCCCAACCCGAGCGGGTTCAGGACCTGACCGGCAATCTGCTCGCCCTCGCGGTGGACGCGGCACGGGCCAAGGCCACGGTCGGCGAGATCTCCCTCGCGCTCGAGCGCGTGTACGGGCGCCACGTCGGCCAGGTCCGTACCATCTCCGGTGTGTACCGCGCCGAGTCAGGCCCATCGGCCACCTTCGACAAGGTTCTCGGCAGGGTCGCCGACTTCGAGCGCGCCGAGGGCCGCCGACCCCGCATCCTTGTCGCCAAGATCGGCCAGGACGGGCACGACCGCGGCCAGAAGGTGATCGCCACCGCGTTCGCCGACCTCGGCTTCGACGTGGATGTCGGCCCGCTGTTCCAGACCCCGGCCGAAGTGGCCCGCCAAGCGGTCGAGGCCGACGTGCACATCGTCGGGGTGTCCTCGCTCGCGGCGGGGCACCTCGCGCTGGTGCCGGCGCTGCGGGCCGAGCTGGACCGGTTGGAGCGGTCCGACATCATGATCGTGGTCGGCGGTGTCGTGCCGCCGGCGGATTTCCCGGCGCTGCGCGAGGCCGGCGCGTCGGCGATCTTTCCACCAGGCACCGTGATCGCCGACGCCGCACTCGACCTGCTCGACCAGCTCGGTGCCCGGCTGGACCATCCGAGCTGATGGCGCGCAGACCCATCGACGTCGCCGAGTATGCCGACGGGGTTCTCGGCGGCTCGCGAACCATGTTGGCCAGGGCGATCACGCTGGTGGAGTCCAGTCGACCCGACCATCGCCAGCTCACGGGCCGGTTGCTGGTCGAGTTGTCGCCGCACGCGGGCAAGGCGCATCGGGTCGGCGTCACCGGGGTGCCCGGCGCCGGCAAGTCCACCTTCATCGAGGCGCTCGGCACCAACCTGACCGCGGCCGGGCACCGAGTGGCGGTGCTTGCCGTCGACCCGTCCTCCAGTCGCGGTGGCGGCAGCATCCTCGGCGACAAGACCCGCATGGCGCGGCTCGCCGTGGACGACAGGGCTTTCGTGCGGGCCTCCCCCACCTCGGGAACGCTCGGTGGCGTGGCGCGGGCCACCCGGGAGAGCATCGTGCTGGTGGAGGCCGCCGGCTACGACGTCGTGCTGATCGAGACGGTCGGTGTCGGACAGTCCGAGACCGCGGTGGCCAACATGGTCGACTGCTTCCTGCTGCTCGCCCTCACCGGCGCGGGCGACGAGTTGCAGGGCATCAAGAAGGGTGTGCTCGAGCTGGTCGACGTGGTGGCGGTGAACAAGGCCGACGGCCCGCGCGAACGCGAGGCCCGCGAGGCCGCTCGCGAGCTGACCGCCGCGCTTCGCGTGCTGCGCACCCAGGACACCTCCGTCTGGAAGCCGAAGGTGTTGACCTGCAGTGGACTGAACAACACCGGGTTGGACACGGTGTGGGACACCATTCTGCGGCACCAGGCGGCGCTGACGGACAGCGGCGAACTCGACGACCGACGCCGCAGGCAGCAGGTGGAATGGATCTGGTCGATGGTGCACGACCAGGTGCTGTCCCGGCTGCACGGCCACCCAGCCGTCCGCGCTCTGGCTCCCGGTCTGGAGCGACAGGTCCAGGACGGCGAGCTCACCGCGACAATGGCCGCCGACCAACTGCTGTCAGCGTTCGGCCAGCAGCCGGACTAGCACATCGTGCCGGATGGGCCGCTCAAGGGTCAGCCACCGTTGGGCTGGCCAGCTCCATCGGCGAGCATCGCGGCGACAAGCATCGTGCCGGGGGCGGTTTTGCCGCCCGGACCGGGGCGTGCGGTGACCTCGGCGGCGTCGATCTTCTGGCCGCATGACGAGCAACGCACCGTGGGAACGAACTGCTCGCCGCATCGGTCATGGTGGAAAAACAGCGGCGGCCCATCATCCGAAGCCGCCCACTTGTCGCCCCATGCGGTCATGGCCATCAAGATCGGCATCAGCTCCCGACCCGCCTCGGTCAGCATGTACCGGCCGCGCCGCGGGTGGTGCTGGTCGGCGACCTTGGCGACGACACCGCCACGGATCAGGCTCTCGAGCCGGTCGGTCAACACATTGCGGGACAGGCCGAGATCGGTTACCAGGGCATCGAAGCGGTCGATGCCGAGGTACAGGTCACGCAGGATCAGCGGTGACCACCAGTCGCCGACGATCTCGAGGCCACGTGCGAGAGAGCAGTGCATGGCGGCGTAGCTCGTCTGTCTCACGGGAGTCAGCGTAGCGAGTTGCTGTATTGAACTCGTCGCTCTAGGTTAAGTTCAATACAGCAACTGAAAGGAGTCGCCGATGTATCACCGCATCGTCGCGGCCAAGGTCCGCGGCGCCTTCGCCGCGATCAGCACCGGTGACTGGGAGCAGATGATCGACGGCATGGCGCCCCGATTCACCTATCGCTTCTACGGCGAGCACGCACTGTCCGGGGAACGCCACACCACCGAGGCTCTGCGCCGATGGTGGCAGCGCAGCAGCCGGTTGCTGCCCAACCCGACCTTCGTCGTCGATGATGTGGTCGTCTCCGGGTGGCCGTGGTCGACGACTGTCGCGACCCGAGTACACGTCAGCGCCGACCTGCCAGGTGGCCACCGCTACCAGAACGTGGTCATGCAGTTCATCCACATGCGGTGGGCGAAGATCACTGACGTGTGGACACTCGAGGACACCGCCGTGCTGCAACGGGCCCTCGACACGGTCGCCGCCGCCGGGATCAGCGAAGCGCACGAAGCACCCATCACAGATCGAGTCGAGGCGGCATGACCACCCACTAACCTGGTGTACGGCGTCGCCGGTACCCACATCGGGCAGCCGGGCAGATGTGACGGCAGACGCCGAGTATCGCGATTTTCTGGGGGGGAGCGCCGTGATCAGCGATGTCGTACGGTCCGCGGATGGAACGCGGATCGTGTACCACCGAATGGGCTCAGGTCCGTCCGTGTTGATCGTCCACGGGATATTGGCGACCACGGCCATGTACGAGCCGATCGCCGAGTTACTCAGCCGGCACTACCAGGTGGTGCTGGTGGAACGGCGGGGCTACGAAGTCAGTGGAGATGGCGAGCGCCCAGCGACCTTCGCCATGCAGGCCAGGGACATTGCCGCCGTACTGGAGGCCGTTGGCGAGCCGAGCTACGTGTTCGGACACTCCGCCGGCGGCCTGGTCGCCCTGCACACACTGGCCGCCGGGGCACGTCAGGTGCGCGCCATGGCGCTGTACGAGCCGCCCGCGTCCATGACAGGTGCGCGGCTGTTGCCGGTGCTGAAGCAGTGCCGTGAGCTGGTGGGCGATGGCCGTAACGCTGACGCGATCGTCACGTTCCTGTCCTCGGTCAGTGGGCCACATCCGTCCCTACGTCAGATGGCGGAGTTCCTCGAGCGTCGCGCGTACGGCTTGATCGAGGACCTGGAATGCATGACCGCCTTGCCCGCCGAATCTGCCCGTTGGTCGCCGGGCGATACTCCGATTCTGCTGCTCGCCGGAAGTGAGTCCGACCAGTACGCCGAGGAGAGCATCGCCGTGCTGCAGCGAGAACTACCGGTGCGGGACACTGTCGTCCTTGCCGGGCAAGGGCATCATCCCAGCGATCCCGAACCGGTGGCGGCCGCGGTGCACGCCTTCTTTTCGGTCCACTGACAGCCCGAGGCCTGGAACGTACGGCTCGCACGGAGCGCACTGATCCTGCGATGGTCCCAGCCGCGAGACGTTTATCCGAGACTCGCCGTCGTGGGATCGCTCAGCGTTTGCGTAGTTCGAAGCGCCAGGCTTTGCCCAACCCTGCCCGCAAGGCGGCTTGCACGAGTGACCCACTGGTGTACTCGGCCATTTCGGTGCCGGGAATGGGGCGCGCCCGCACCAGCCGCCACCGTGTCAGCCGGGAGGTGATCTCTGCTTGCGTCAGGGCGCCGATCAACGAGGTGAAACCAGTCATGATCAGCAGTGCGTCCTTGGTGGCGGCCTCGGTGATACCGCGGGCATATGCGTCCCGCTGCCCCGGCGACAGCATGTGGTAGCAACCGCTGTCGGTGAGCAGACTGAAACCGTCACCGATACCTAGTTCCGGCAACTTCGTCACGTCACCGGTAACGAACCGGGCGTCGACAGACAGCTCCTGTGCACGGGCGCGAGCCCGTTTGACGGCGCTGGTCGCGTATTCGACACCAACAGCCTCCCACCCGTGCCGGGCAAGGTAAAGCGTGTTGCGGCCGGTTCCGCACCCGAGGTCGAGTGCGCGCCGGCCGGCCGGAAGGGCTCGCCCGTCTTCGCCCGCACCTTCGACGACCTCGACCAGCCTGCTGTCGGGTACCTCGTTGAACGTCGGACCGGCTTTCAGCTTGTAGCCCGCGTTGGCAAGCCACGAGGGCACTCTGATCATGGTGTCGCCTCTCCGTCCATTCGTGTCGTTGAGGTAATCAGGGGGTGCAGCGTCACAGCCCCGAGTACCAGTGCCATTACGGTGCAACCGGCCGCACTCGGAGTCATTTGATGGCCACGGCACAAGATTTAATCATGTGATTAATTTAGTCGGTCGATGAAGGCCGGTCAACCATGCGTGTCACCGGTCTTACCCGCCGTCGACGTAGTACTGGATCACCGGTGCCACCAGGGCGACGATCTCCTCGTCGTCGATCGAGGCCAGCGGCTCCAGCGCGACCACCTGCCGCAGCACCATCAACCCGATCATCTGACCGATCGCGGCGGAGAGCCGCACCTTCGGGATGCCGGTCTCCTCAGCAAGCCTGCTCAGGACCCCCCTGTCCACGAGCTCGCGCACGACCGCAGTCGCCTCGTCACTGGTGGCCGAACGGAGCAGGGCCACCAGCGGCGAGCTCCCCGGTTCCCGTTCCCGCCAGACTCGCAGGAAGGTCCGCACGATCCGCACGCCCATCGTCGAGAGTGGACCGTCGGCGATACCGTCCACGATTTCGGCCGGATCGGCCCGCGGTGCCACCGCCGCGGCGAAGAGGCGCGCCTTGCTCCCGAAGAAATGGTGAACGAGCGCGGAGTTCACCCCGGCTTCCGCGGCGATGTCGCGAACTGTCGTATGGGGATACCCGCCGGCACTGAACAGCTTTCTGGCGGCGGCGAGGATGGTGTCGCGAGTCTGCGACTCGCCCGGGCGGCGGCCGGATCGTGCCATCGGTCCCCTCCTCGATGACCTGTGGTGGCCTGTCTGCGACCGGTCGGCTGACCGTGAGAAGCGTAGCTCTCACACGGCCGACTCGACGGCCACTGGGCGGTCGCGCCTCGCCAGGCGCATCAGGACGGCGAGCACGGCCATCAACGCGACCGTCGCGCCGGACACGAGGAACAGGAAGGCGTTCATCTCCCCCGCGGACAGGTAACTGGCCAGCGCGGCGACGACGAGGGCGCACACCGCCCGGTCGATCAGGGACTCGACGGACAGCACCGTCGCACGGCAGCTAGGGTCGCCGATCGCGTCATTGATCAGCTGCCGTTGGATGGGGAACGACAACCCGATCGCGAACGAGAACACGCACAGGCACACGATGGTCGCGGCGAGGGCAACCGGCACGATCAACGCGAGGCAGCCCGCCATGGTGACCGTCAGCACGAAGATCGCGGGAATGTCCCGGAGGAAACGGCGCGGCCAGCTCGGTCGCGCCGCGCCGAGCGCCTCGAACACCGTGGTCACCGCCATCACCATGCCGTAGCCTTCCAGCGGAAGGTGTTTGACGTCGAGGACCGGCTGCAGCAGGTTAGCCTGCATGACCCTGGCCAGCGTGAAGATCGCCACCCCCTGCACCATCAGCAGGACAAGCATCCGTGAACGCCGCAGCAGCCTCAGCGATCGCGCGAGAGCTGCCCACCTCCGCGCGGAGGACAGCTCGTGGGGCAACGCCGGGCCCGGCAGCGGGGGCAGCCGCAGCGCCAGCACCGTCGCGGTCGCACCGCTGACCGCGGACAGCAGGTACGGTGTGGGCAGGTACCACTGCATCAACAGACCGGCGGCCGGAAAACACACGATCCCGGCCAACGAGGCTGTAGGCGCGAGCACCGCCTTCGGCCTGGCGGTAAGCCTCCCCAGCACCGGAGCGGTGCAGGTACTCGTACAGGTACGCACTGCCGGCACCCGAGGTGAGCGAGTACGCCAGTGCGATCAGCAGGAAGTGCGTGAGGAAACCGCCATAGGACGGCCAGACCACGGGTGTGAGGTTCGCGACCGCGAGGATCGCGGCACCGGCCACCAGGAACCTGCGGTAGTCGAACCGGTCGGCAAGGATGCTGGTTGGGATGTCTAGTGCGAGGAACATCGCGTAGTAGATGCTCTGAATACCGAAGATCTCCCCGTCGGAGAGGCCGACGTCGCGCTGGTAGCGGTAGAAGATCGGCAGCCACCACAGCAGCGCGTTGAACAAGGTGAAGACCTTGTAGAGCCGGATGACCCGGCGCACGGGAAACACCACGCCTCAACCCGCATAGGGCCGCAGTTGCAGCAGCGAGACTTTCTCCGCGTCGGCCGCCCATTCGATGTCCACCGGGGTGCTGAAGGTGTAGTCCGGCGCGAAGTGTGCCTGCAGCAGCCGGCTGATGACAGCAAGTCGGCCGAGCTGCTCCCTGGCCGCGGTGTCGAGGTCCTCGGCTGAGGCACCAAGCGAGATGGTCCGTCCACCGCCTTCGACGGTGTTGTACAGGTACTGCAGGGGAGCCCGGTCACCGGACACGACTTCGGTCACCGAACGCGGGGACACGTTGACGTACACGTTGCGGAAGTCCGTGCGGTTCATGGGATTGGTACTGACCAGCACGCCTCCGTAGTCGGCGTGCACCTGTTCCTGAATGATGACGCCCATGTAGCAGTCGTCCAGCGATATCCCGGCCTGCTCCCGCATCCGCACGCTACGGGTCGACACCAGTGACGCCCACACCTGCCTGATGCTGTCCAGCACCGTGGCGGCGGTGCTGACGTGGTTGACCGATTCGTAGATCCCGGCCGCGGAGAATCCCGCGAGGTCCTCGGCGTTGGACGAACTGCGGACCACGAACGTGCTGGTGCCGGAGAGGTTCTCGATGATGGCGTTGTCGATCTCCGTTGCCATGTCCGCCGGCAGCTTTGCCGCGCGGATGAGCCGCTGCAGCTGCACGCACTGTGCGTCGATCTCGCGGGCGTTCAGCTCGAGAGCCATCTTGAGCTTGCCGATGGCCTGCTGGATCGCCGGTGACGACTCCAGGAAACGCCGTTGGAGTGAGAACGGCAACGCGATGCCGCGCGGCACACGTACGTGCTCGGCGATCAGCCGATGGGCGGCATCGGCCAACGCGGTGGTGTCCGACGCGTCGCCGACTCCGAGGTGCCTGGCCAGGTAGCCGAGCAGGTTTTTCCTGGGAGGGCGCGGAATGCGGTAGAACCCGAGCAGTCGGTTGGACCCCTCGCGGAGCACGGCGCACAGTTCGCCGAGGTTGGCCGCCTTGGTCCCGAACCGCGGGTGGTCGATGCCCCTCAGTGCCTCCAGCGGCAGGATGGGGCACGCGGTGACCTCCGGGCGTTCGATCTCGGGTTCGTCCGCACCGCGGCCACGCGGCGGCTGATGCTCGAGGTGCTGGCCCTGGCGCTGGCGCGGCATCGACGATCGGCCCACCCCGCTGGCCGTCCTCGACCTCGCGCCGCCAAGCATGGCCCGGCCACAGGAGAGTGGCTGGTCGGTACGACCGACGCACCCGTCCGGGAGGGCGCTGGTGCCGGAGTGGCTGACGCCGCGGTGCACCACGGTGGCAGCGGCACCGCCCTGTCCGCGGTCGCGGTCGGAGTTCCCCAGCTGCTGCTTCCGGACGGATCGGATCGTTTCCTCACCGCGGAGGCCGTCCGCGAGCGCGGTGTCGGCCTGAGCGCGACCGTGGACGACATCGACAGTGAGCTGCTCGGCCGCTTGCTGACCGACAGTCGTCTCGCCTCGGCCGCCACGGAGGTGGCTGCCGAGGTGGCGGCCATGCCCGCGCCCGGGGCCGTGGCATCGCAGATGGCCAGCCTGCTCGGCTGACGGCGGACGGGTCAGGCCGGTTCCCTGGCGGTGCGCGGACCGCGTGGCGTCCGCCTGGGAACCGTCCGCTCGGCCAACGGACACCGCTCCCCCACCCGGCCCGCGCGCTGCAGGTCGAGAAACAGGTCAACCACGACGGGATCGAACCGTGTCGCTCGCTCCGCGCGCAACCGCTCAGCCGCGGCGAGGGCGCTCAGTGCGGGCTGGTGCGGTCGGTCGAGCAGCAGGTCCGCCCAGTACTCGCACACCGACAGGATCCTCGCCTCCACCCGGATCCCGGCGCCGGCGAGCCGTGATGGATGCCCGCCGCCGTCGTAGTGCTCATGCTGCTGGCGGATGGCGTCGGCGACCGCCGCGAACCCGGGTACCGCCCTGGCCAACCGATAACCGAGTTCCGGGTGCGTGCGGACAAGGCGTCGCTCGTCCTCGCTCCACGGCATCGGCTTGGTCAGCACCGACTCCGGAATGACGATCTTGCCGATGGAGTGGAGCCGCCCGGCGAGCTCCGCGGTGCGCACGGTTGCCTCGCTCAGCCCCATCGCGGTCGCCAGGATCGCAGACCACCGTCCGACCGCACGGCTGCGGCCCGTCGCGCCAAGCAGCATGTCCACCCGGTCGGCGACAAGGCCGAGGTAGTCGACGGTCGCGGTGCCGTCGGGGAACGCCTCGTCGGCGTCCACGGTCATGACCTGGCCGACGATGACCCGGTCTCGTCCCCGCGCCTTGGCCGCGTACAACGCACGGTCGGCGTTGGACACCAGTTCATTGGGGCTGTCACCGTGCGCGGGAAAGCACGTCGCGCCGACCGAAACGGTCACCGTGATCAGAGTGCCCTCCGACACCTCGATCGGCCCGTCGGCCACCCGGTCGCGCAGCCGCTCGGCGATACCCGCCAGCTCGCCGACGCCGGCATCGGGCACCAGCAGCGCGAACTCCTCCCCGCCGTGGCGGGCGAGCAGGTCGACGTCCCTGCGCGTTGCGGAACCAAGCCGGGCCGCGATCTCACAGAGGGCCTGGTCCCCCGCGGGATGGCCGTAGCGGTCGTTGACCGACTTGAAGTGGTCGACGTCGATGACGAACACGCCGAGTGAGCCGCCCGTGCGGCGAGCCCGCGCCACCTCGATCGGCAGTTGGATCTCGAAGAAGCGCCGCGTGTACAGGCCAGTCAGCGAGTCGGTGATGGCCAGCCTCCGCTGGCTCGAGGCGAGGCTCGCCAGTCGGGCGATGGTCAGCCCGAAAAGCAGGACGCAGGCGATCGCGATGACCGCGGCATCCCGCAGACCGCCGGTGGAGTTCTGCACCACCAGGGTGATCGGCACGATCAGCGCGGTACCGCACAGCACCGCGATCCGACCAGGGCTGGTGTTGGTGTCCCTCGGTGGGGCGGGTCCGGCCAGCCTGGACATGGTGGGGTGCATCGCGGCCGCGCCGAGCGCCAGGCTGCTGGCCAGCCAGATGGCGTCGAGGAAGTTGTTGGACTGATAGGTGCCGGCCAGCTGCTGCAGGACGTACACGGTGTCCGCGGTGATCAGCGTGAGCACGTGTCCGACGAGGAGGTAGAACGACAGCGGCCGGCGTCCGTCGCCGAGGATCAGTCGCAGTGCCACGACGAGCACGAGCAGGCCCGCGAGGGGATAGGCAAGCGAGGTGATCTTGGCCAGTACCGGTGTGCCAAGCCGGGCGTTGGGCGCGATCAGGTAAACCCAGGACAGCATTCCCGCCCCTACGCCGATCACACCCGAGTCGAGCAGGCGGGGTAGGTCGAGGCGGGCGCCGCGGCGGCGGATGAGCGTCATCAATCCGGCCGCGAGCAGCGGATAGTGCGCGAGATAGAACAGGTCGGCGACACCGGGGTAGTCGGCCACTCCGAACACGTAGTGCGCGAGGCTGAAGCTGATATCGGCAACGGCGTAGCTGACTTGGCTCACCCCGAGTATCGCCCAGGGCAGCGTGGGATGCGGCCGGTGCCGAAGGATCCCGTAGCCCACCATGATCGCGGCGGACACACTGACCGCGCAGTACAGCACGATCTGTGCCGCCAGACCAGCTCCCTTGGCCGGGAGGAGGTAGTACACGATCGTCACCAGGGCTCCGGCGGCCAGGTACCCGATCCACATCCGGCTCAGCCCGGCACGCGGATCTCTCGCGTTCATGCGCCCCCTTCAGCCGACATCGGGTCGTGTTCCGGTGTCCCGGCGTACCCCTCTCGGCGCGGTCGACCTGGCTTCGGGGGAATCATACTGAGACATCCGGCCCCGTGGCTGTGGCGCCACCCGGCCGTTCGCCGGGTGCGGCTCCTACCGCGCGGGCTTGGGCAGCTGGCACCCGGCGAGGGTCAGGTCGACCCTGCTGCCCGTCATGCACGCGGCCAACAGATAGGTCTGCTGGCCGTAGTTGATGCCCTGCCGGACAGTCACCGTGCCGTTCTGGTCGATCTCGCAGGGATTGTTCTCCGTGCAGCGCTCGCCGGCCTCGTTGCCGGTGTTGTTGACACCGATCACCTTCCCGGTCGCCGCGTCCACGATCGGTGACCCCGAGGTGCCGCCGATGGTGTCGCAGGAGGGCGTGTAGCGGATGGAGTCCTTGGAGATCCAGTCCGCCTCCTTGAGCCGATAGACGAACCCGTCGATGTCGCAGCTGTAGATCTTCTTCCAGTATCCCGAGACCACTTTGATGGCCGTGCCCTGCGCGGGGTGCACCGCGGCGATCTCCAGCGCGCCGATGCCGTACTGCTGCTGGATCTGGCCATAGGTCGTCGACAGCTGGTACAGCGAGACGTCGGTGTCGGTCATCGTCGCGTAGGCCAACTTGGTCGCCCGCAGGGTGGCCAGACGCTGCTGGCCGTCGGCCGAGAGCAGACCGAAGGTACGGGTCGAGGGGCGGTCCACGAGCACCTGCCCCGGCGCCGGGAATCCGCCCTCGTAGCAGTGCCCGTTGGACAGCACGAGCGCCGGGTCGCCGGCGGAGGCGGAGGCCACCTTCACCAGGGCGCCGGAGCAGTCGCTCAACGCAACGGTTCCGGAGAAGTCCACCGCGGAGGGGGTGACTGCCGCCGCGGCCGCCGGCGCCACGACCAGCGTCGCGCCGAGAACCGCGCTGAGCAGCACGCCGAGGGCACGCAGAGACATGGGACGAGGGTCCTTTCGTCGGGGTGGCGGAGACCACACTCCGTCCGGAAAGCAGCGGCCCCAGTGCACTCGGGTTCCAGTCCGAGCGCCATCCGCCGGACGGAGGTCACGCGTCGAACGCACACGGCGACTATCAGACGAGGTCATCTGAGCAGCGTTATGGCTGCGCAAATAACCCCCTTTTGGGTGTCATGCTATAGGGTCTCTGCTGCTAACGTCGGTACTATCTGTAATTCCTGGGGGGCTGGTCGTGTCCGAACAGGTTCAGCAGCCTGAGCGCTGGAGCCTGGTGGCAGTCGCTGGCGTCCTGTCCTTCGTGGCCATGCTGGACATGAACATCGTCACCGTGGCGGTGCCACACATCAGCCGCGCTCTCGATGTCACACCCGAGGTCGGCCAGTGGGCATTGCTCGGCTACCAGGTGCCGGTGGTCGCCTTGCTGCTTCCCGTCGGACAGTGGCTGAAGTCCTCCGGCATGCGCCCCGCGCTGCTCGTCTCGGTCGTCGCGTTCGGCACGTGCAGCGTGGCCGCCGCGCTGTCGCCGACGATGAGTTGGCTGATCATCGCCCGCGTGCTGCAAGGCGGTTTCGGCGCCGTGTTGTTCGTGCTGATGCCGACCCTGGCCGCCCGTGCCGTGCGGCCCGAACGTCGTGGCCGGGCCATGAGTGTTCCCGCCACCCTCGGGCCTCTTGGCGCTGTGACCGGTCCCGCACTGGGCGGGGTCTTGCTCGACCATCTCGGCTGGCAAGCGATCTTTCTGGTCAAGGTCCCCCTGTGCGCGGCGGCCGCGGTGATCGCGTGGCGCGTCATGCCGCGGGACGGTAGGCCGGCCCGCCCTGACCGCCATACCGTGATCAACGCGGTACTCGTCGCCACCGCCGTGGCCTCGCTCCTGCTGGCACTCACGCTGGCGCCGGCGGCCCCCGCCTGGCTGAGCTTGGGTTTGGTGGCCGTACTGGCGGCGACATACTGGCTGCGCCACCCCACCGCCCAACCCGTGCTCGCTGTGCTGCGGACAGCGCGCACCACCGCTGTCAACCTCGCGGTGCTGCTGGTGGCCTGCGCGTTCATGATCATGCACTACCTGGTTTCGCTGCACCTACAGCGTGACGACGGCGTCAGCGCGTCCACCACCGGTCTGACCATGTTGGCTTTTCCCTTGGCCATGGGGCTGGCTGGCCCGGTGGGCGGTCGGCTCGCCGACCTGTGGGGCAGCCGCCGGATCGCCACGATCGGCGCGGCGTTCACCACAGCCGGCCTGCTCCTGCTCGTACCAATCAGCGGTTCCTGGTCTCCTGTGGACGTGGTTTGGCGGCTGGCACTGGCTGGGCTCGGCATGGGGCTGTACGGCGGCCCGACCCAGGCCTTGGTGATGACCGCGGCGCCCGCCGACCGGATGGCCCTCGCCGGCGCCGCCGTCCAGCTCTCCCGCAGTCTCGGTTTCACCCTCGGTCCGGCTCTCGGCACCGCGGTGTGGGGGCTGGCCGGTGGCGGTGATGCGGGGACGAAGGCGGGAATCGGGCTAGCGGTCATCGCCGGCGCGGGTGCCGTGCTGCTGCTTGCCAAACCATGGCTGGCCCGCTCCGTCGTCCGGCCTGTCTTGCCCTCCGACTCAGCAATAAGGAGAACCTGAGGCATGTGCGGTATCACCGGTTGGGTGTCCTTTGAACAGGACCTGTCCACCCGCGCTGCCATCGTCGAGTCGATGACGGCAACCCTGGTCAACCGCGGTCCCGATGCCGCGGGCACCTGGCTGGGCGAACACGCGGCCTTCGGTCACCGGCGCCTGAGTGTCATCGATCTCGAGGGCGGCGTTCAGCCCATGATCGATCGCGTTGACGGCTACGACACCGTGCTCAGCTACAGCGGCGAGACCTACAACCACCACGAACTGCGGGAACGTCTGCGGCGACTCGGCCACAAGTTCCGCACCCGCAGCGACACCGAGGTGGTGTTGCGGGCCTACCAGGAGTGGGGCGCGGATCTTGTCGACCAGTTGGAAGGCATGTACGCCTTCGCGATCTGGGACGAACGCCGACAACGACTGCTGCTGGTTCGGGACCGGCTCGGAATCAAGCCGCTGGTCTTCGCCGAGATCAGTGGCGGCATCGTCTTCGGCTCGGAACCCAAGGCGTTGTTCGCCCATCCGGATCTCACTCCGCGGGTGGACGCGGACGGACTCCGGGAGGCCTACAGCCTCCTGTTCAACACGGGCCCGACCGTCTGGTCGGGTGTCCGGGAAGTACAGCCGGGTGCCGCGATCACCTTCGACCGGGGTGGGCTGTCCGAACGGGTGTACTGGCGGCTGGTCGCCAAGCCGCACACTGACGACCTCGACACCGCCGTCGAGCGGATGCGGCTGCTGGTCGGTCAGGCGGCGTCCTCACAGCTGGAGGCCGACGTTCCACTGTGCAGCCTGCTGTCCGGCGGCCTGGACTCGACGGTGCTCACCGGTCTGCTCGCCGGTGAGCTGCGGCGGAGGGATGGCGACACGGCCAGGCTGCGCTCCTACGCCGTCGACTACAGCGACCAGGCGGAAAAGTTCACCAGCGACGTGCTGCGTACCGGGCACGACACGCCGTACGCCGCCGAAGCCGGCCGATTCATCGGTACCGATCACAGCACGGTGGTTCTCGATCCGCACGCACTGCTCGACCTCGACCACCGACGCGCCGTCGTGACCTGCCGCGACTCGCCGATCGGCGTCGGCGACATGGACACGTCACTGTACTTGCTGTTCGGGGAGATCCGCAGCCACTCGACGGTGGCGCTGTCCGGTGAGGCCGCCGACGAGGTGTTCGGCGGCTATCCCTGGTTCCACAACCCGAAGGCACTCGCCGCCACCACGTTTCCCTGGCTGCTGGTCACTGGAGATGAAGCGGCGATGCCACTGAACCCCAATCTCGCCGCCACTTTGCGCATCACCGAATTCCGTAACGACACCTACCGCGACGCGCTCGCCGCCGTTCCCCACCTCGACGGAGAGGACGAGACCGAGCACCGTCAGCGGGAGATGCAGCACCTGTCGCTAACCAGATGGCTGCGACAGCTGTTGCACCGCAAGGACAGACTCAGCATGGCACAAGGTCTGGAGGTTCGCGTCCCCTATTGCGACCACCGCCTTGTCGAGTATGCCTTCGATACACCGTGGTCGCTGCACAGCCACGACGGACGGGAAAAAAGTCTGCTGCGTTCGGTCGGCCATGGGGTCGCACCCGACTCGGTGCTGTACCGGGCGAAGAACCACTATCCGGCCACTCACCACCCCGACTACAACAGGGGACTGCAGAAGCTGGCCCACGAGGCTCTCGGCGCCCACGGCGGCACGGTACGCGAACTCGCTGACGAGACCCAGATTAAGCCCTACCTGGACCTTGAACCCGACCGGTTGGAGTGGGGGCACCGACTTCGCCTTGAACGGGTGGTCGATCTCGCGTTGTGGTTGGACCACTATCGCCCCGAGCTGGTCCTGTAGGCCCAAGCGTCTATCAGGTCATTCGCTCGGCAGGAAGGAAATTCGCATGACCGAACCGATCCCACTGATCGGTCGCGACTACAAACGCGACCCCTATCCGCTCTACCGGCGGATGCGCGACGCAGGACCGGTGCACCGGGTTCGCTTCCCCAGCGGTGTCAACGCATGGCTGGTGACCGGATACCAGGCCGCACACGAGGCGCTCAACGACGACCGGCTCGGGAAGAACCACTCGCGGGGCAACGCCGCATGGCATTCTCGTGCCGCGATCATGCCCGAACCCCAGCACTCCCAGCTCCAGGTCCACCTGCTGCACCAGGATCCGCCCAAACACACCACGATGCGCCGGCTCGTGCTCGACGCCTTCGCGCCTCGCAGAGTGCAGGCGATGCGTCCCCGTTTCCAACAGCTCGCCGACGCACTGGTCGACGCCATGCCGGCCACCGGCGGCGCCGACGTCGTGGCCTGCTTCGCCGCACGGTTCCCCTTCCAGGTGCTCGCCGAGGTGATCGGCCTCCCACCAGAGCTGGCGGGCCGGTTTCGGCGGGAGTGGGGCAAGGTCGTGCAGCCGGTCGGTCCCACCGATCCCGGGAGAGCGGCGTACGAGAGACTGCTAAGCGGTCTGCAGACCTACATCGCCGAGGTCGTCGACCACAGTCGGACGAGTCAGGACGACAGCCTGCTCACCCGTCTCGTGCGTGCCAAAGACGCTGGTGAACTGAGCAGGGAAGAACTGGATTCCATGATCTTCCAACTGCTCGTCGCCGGCCAGGAACCGGTCACCAACCAGATCAGCACCGCGCTGATGACCCTGTTACGCCACCCCGACCAGTTGACGTTGCTGCGAGACGAACCCGAACGGATCGACAAGGCGGTGGACGAGCTCCTTCGCTACGACAGCGCCTTCGAATTGACCACATGGCGGTTCTTCGCCGAGGATTCCGACCTGCACGGCACCCGAATTCCCGCGGGCGACTCGGTCATCGTGTCGCTGTGCGCCGCCAACCGGGATCCGCGACACTTCACCGACGCCGACACACTCGACTTCGACCGAACCCCGAACGCGCACCTCGCGTTCGGACACGGCATCCACTTCTGTCCCGGCGCCACCCTGGCCCGGGTGGAGCTGCAGATCGCCATCGACACCCTGCTCAGGCGATTGCCCGGCATCGCCTTCGCCGTTCCCGACGAGGACATCGAGTGGGTTCCCGCCGTACTGTCCCGCGGGGTCAACAGTCTTCCGGTGGTGTTCAACCGACGAACCTGATCTGAGCACCGCCGTCACGTCGCTCATGCCGAGCACCCGCTCGAGCATCCTGTCACCATGCCCACTGGAGGAAGCATGTCAGTAGTGGAGGTACCGCCGACCGGCGTCGGCTCGTCTGAGCAAGCGCTGAGCCGCCAAGAGGTCCGTGAGCGCTGCGTCTCCATTATGGAATTACTCCTGCCGCACAGGCGTGCGGCCGACCTGGACACCGACATCCCGGCAACGGCGTTCGACGAGCAGCTGCGTCAGCTCGCGGCGTTCGTGTCGACCGGCGAACCCATTCTGTTCACCCTCCCCGGTTTTCCGTGTAAGTCCCCCAACCCCGCCAAGGTGCTCGGCCATCTCCCCGACGAGGGCGAGCGGCTCTCCCTGCGCTTCCTCGACCAGCTGTGTGTCGCGGTCAAGGACGTGTACGAGCCCGGTGCGCGGATGCTGATCTGCTCGGACGGTCACGTCTTCGCCGACCTCATCAGCGTTCCCGACGAGCACGTCGACGCCTACTCCGACGAGCTGGTCGCCATGATCGCGAAGGAGGAGCTCTCCCATCTGGGCACCTTCGATCTCCGCGACGTCTACGGCGACATGTCCTATCAGGACAAACGAACCCGCCTCGCGGACGGCTACCACGCGACCGAGGACGACCTGCGTGCTGAGACGCTGACCAATCCGGACACCATGCGCCTCTATCTGGGGATCACCCGGTTCCTCGTCGACGACACCGCGGAGTTCTCCGGAACCAAGTCGGCGTTGCAGCGGCAGTGCCGCGCCCGTGCCTACGGTGTGATCCAGCGCAGCAGGGCCTGGGGCGAGCTGATCGCCCGCCGTTTCCCACGACAGGTGCGGCTGTCCATCCATCCGCAGCCGCGGGGCTCGATCAAATTCGGGATCCGGTTGCTGCAGATCAAGGACGTCTGGACCACGCCGTGGCATTCGGCCGTCCTCAAACACGGCGACGGCGAGTGGGAGCTGATGCGCAAGACCGATGCGGAACGGCATGGTCGACTGGTGCTGCACGACGGGAGGCCGAGCCACTTCGAGGCCGCCTGAGCCACTCTCACACATCGACGACCGCCATCTCGTCGGCGGCGGACGTGGCGGCCAGATGGTCCACCGCGATCAGCGGACCACCGGTCAACGGATGCTCCACCACGACGGCGCGGACGCCGAACACGGTGGCTATCAACTCGGTGGTGAGCACCTCCCGCGGCGGGCCAGAGGCGACGATCGAGCCGTGAAGCAGAACGTGTAGCCGGTCGCACACCGAGGCGGCGGCGTTGAGATCGTGCAGCGCCACCACTGTGGTACGTCGCTGCGCCCGCAGCAGAGCGAGCAGTTCCACTTGGTGGCGCACGTCGAGATGGTTGGTCGGCTCGTCGAGCACCAGGACATCGGGCTGCTGGGCGAACGCTCGGGCCAGCAGCACCCGTTGCCGTTCCCCTCCGGACAGCTCGGTGAAGCGCTGTCCGGCCTGCTCCGCCATACCCACCTGGTCGAGAGCGGCCGCCACGATGCGGCGGTCGGTGTCGTCGTCGGCGGCGAAGGCCTGTTTGTAGGGGATACGCCCCATAGCCACGACCTCACCGACGGTGAACTCGACGTCACCTCCTCGTTCCTGGGGCAATGCGGCGATATGCCTGGCCGCGCGCACCGCTGTCAGCCCCAGGATGTCCTGCCCGTCCAGCAGAACACGGCCGGCCTGCGGGCGCAGGTGGCGATAGACGGTGCGCAGCAGCGTCGACTTGCCGCTGCCGTTGGGGCCGACAACGCCGGTAATCTCGCCGCCGGCCGCGACAAGGTTCACCCCAGTGACCACAGCCCTTCCGGACAGGGTCACGCGCAGGTCCTCGATGTCGATCCGCACGGTCACCGTTCCAGCCGTCTATTGAGCAGGTACAACAGGGTCGGCGCGCCGATGAGCGCGGTGACGACGCCGATCGGCACCTCCTGGTTGGGCAACGCCACTCTCGCCACGAGGTCGACGACCACGAGCAGCAGGGCACCGGCGAGCCCGGAGACCGGCAACAGCCTGCGGTGATCACCGCCGACCACCATCCGGCACACGTGCGGTACCACAAGGCCGACGAACGCGATGGCACCCGATACCGCCACGAGTACTCCGGTCAGCATGCTCGTCACGACGAACAGTCCGCGCCGCAACCGCGTCACGTCCACGCCGAGGCTGGCGGCGGTCTCGTCGCCCATCATGACGGCGTTGAGCGCCCGTGACCGTGCCTGCAGCACCGCGAATCCGAGCAGAACCACGAGGGTTGGTACGGCCAACTGGTTCCACTCGGCACCGCTGAGGCTGCCGAGAAGCCAGAACAGTACGCCCTGGGTGCGCTGCAGGTCGCCGGCCTGGAGCACGAGGTAGCTGGTGATGCCCGACAGGAAGTGCGCGATGCCGACGCCGGCGAGGACCACCCGCAACGGGGAGAAACCGCCACCGCGTTTGGCGAACAGCCACACGAGCACAAAGGACGCGAGTGCGCCGAGGAACGCCGCCGCGGACAACCCGAGCCCGAGCAGTCCACCGCCGTCGACCAACACGATCAGCACGACAGCACCGAGGGAGGCCCCCGAGGACACACCGAGCAGATAGGGATCGGCGAGCGGATTGCGCACCAGTGCCTGCGCCGCGGTACCCACCAGTCCGAGGCCAGCGCCGACCACCGCGGCGAGCAGTACCCTCGGCAGGCGGAGCTGCCAGACGATCAGGTCCGCGGTACCGGTGTCGACCCCGCCGAGGAGATGCTGGCCGATCACCGACCACACCCGGCCGATCGGGATGCCGATTGTTCCCGAGGACACCGCGAGTGTTGACGCGGCGACCAGGGCCACGACGAGCACGACGGCCACCACCCCGGCCGGCACGGCACGGCACGGCCGGCCGCGGCCGTGGCGGTCCGCCGCCGGCGCCAGCTGTCCGGCCGCGGTCGCTGGTCGTGCCATCAGCCCTCACCCCTGACCAGGCTGGGATACAGGCTCGCGGCGATCGCCCGCACCGTGTCCGCGTCACGGACGCCGGCAATGGCGGTCAGCTGGGAGGTGATCCGCACGAAGTGATCCTGTCGGACCGCGGCCAGACCACTGGTGGCGGGATACTGGCGGAGAAACTGCTCCGCCTGGTCGAAAGCGGCCGAGGTCGCCTTGTCGTCGCCGCGGTCGCGGACACCAAGCTGGATCCAGTCGGGATTCTTCGCGACGACGTCCTCCCAGCTCACCTGGCGGAAGTCGGCGTCACAGTCGGCGTAGACATTGCGGGCGCCGGCCAGCGTGAAGATCGCGTTGCCGATCTGCTTTCCGCACAGCGCCATCGGCTGCTTGGTGCTCGCGTCGAAATCGAAGAAGAAGTAGCTCGGCCGCTTGTCCTCGGCCACCCCGGCCACCGCGTCACGCACCGCGTTCACCTTGTGCCGCATGGCCTCGACCAGTTCGTTGGCCTTCGCCGAGGTGCCGGTGACCGCTCCGAGCCGGGCAATGTCGGCCTCGACGTCCGCGAGATCCCGGCGCTGACCGCTCGACCGAGCGGCGCAGGCCGTCGACAGCAGCGACAGATGCGTGATACCGGCGGCGGCGAACTCTCGCTCGGTCGGTACCCCGACGGGAGCGCCGCCACCGGCGTCCGGGGCGGCGAACGTGTCAATGTACAGGTCGGCACCGGAGCCGAGGAGCTCCTCCTTGGCGATCACGGTGTCGCTGAGCACCGGCACCTTCGCGGCGGCTTCGGCGAACTGGGGCGGCAGGGTGCCCTTTCCGGGAGGGAATCCGGTGCCGATCACCCGGTCACCGGCGCCGAGCCAGAACAGCAGCTCGAGTGCGGACGCGTTGCTAGTGACGATCCTGCGCGGCGCGGACCGAAGGGTGACCTTGGCGCCGCGACAGTCCGCGACGACGGTGGCCGGGAACCCTGGCCCGGACGCACCACCCGAGGGCACCTCACCGCCGCTTGGGCCAGAGCAGGCCGCGGCGACCATCGTGGTGGCGGCGACGACACAGCCGACCACGCGAGCGCCCATACACCCTCCTGACCGTCGCCGGGCGACCGAGGCCACCCGTTGGTCATCTAGTCGGATCCGAGCCGCGCCGAGTTCCCGTACACCCGGCGACCGACGCAGGGGCTGGCACGGGACACCACCTCGGTGGGCGCCCGCGAGTGTTGGGCGCGGAGGCGGACCGGGACGGTGTGACGGCCAGCTTCCCGATCAGTCGGTCCGGGTTCCACCGGAGTTCCCCGATGTCATGTCGATCACCCAGTCGAGGTCAACCCGCGCCGGCCGCTCGGCCCCCCGCCGTGGCACGCACCAGGTCCTCACGTGCTCGCGCCACCCGGGACCGGACGGTGCCGATCGGACAGCCGCACACCTCAGCGGCCTCGGCGTAGGACAACCCCAACACCTGCGTCAGGACCAGGGCTTCCCGCCGTTCCTGGTCGAGGCCGTCCAGCAGGACCGTCACCTCGACGACGTCCTCGAAACCGGCCTGGCCGCGCTGCTGTCCGCACTGGGCATCCGCGGCGGCCACCCAGTCCACACCCGCCGCGGTCCGCGGCCGCGCGGCCGCGGACCGGATCTGGTCGACGACCACCCGGCGCGCGATGGACAGCAACCAGGTGCGCGCGGAGGAGCGGCCGGCGAACCGCGGCAGACTGCCCAGCGCACGCAGATAGGTCTCCTGGGTGAGATCGTCGCCGTTGGCGACGCCAGCCAGGTAGGACACGAAGCTCCACACGTCGCGCTGGGTGGCGCGGACGAACTCCTCGAGCGCCGCCCGGTCGCCGGATCCGGCCGCCAACGCCAGGCCGGTGACGCGTTCGTTGTCAGTCGCGGAGCCAGGCACGCCAAGCAGGGTATCCATCACACCGCCGCCCACCTCCCCTGCCCCTGGACTGGCCCGGGGCCGGGGAACTCCGCGGGGTCCTGGAACTCCGGTGGGCCCTGGGACGACAATGACGACGTGGACTGTGCGACCTCTCGGGAAGCCTTGTCGGCACAGCTGGACGGGGAGCTGACGCCGGTACCGGCCGACGCGTTGGACCAACACCTCGTCCACTGTCCGGCGTGCCGGGAGTGGCAGCAGCGGTCCGCGACGTTGACCAGGACACTGCGGGTGCGGGTCGCGACCACGATTCCCGACTTCACCGATGTGGTGCTCGCACAGGCTCCGGTCGTGGCGCGGCGCTGGTGGCCCCGTGTCGCCCTTGGCGTCACAGCGGTCGTCCAGCTGACTCTCGGCATCGCCCAGGTGTTCGGCGCCGACCAGGCGATGCCGGGCATGGCCGGCGGCGGCCACCTGTTCAACGAGAGCACCGCGTGGAACCTCGCTCTCGGCCTCGGCATGCTCTGGACGGCGCTGCGCACGAGGGCCGCCGCCGGGATGCTCCCGGTGATGGCCGGTTTCCTCGCCGTGCTCACGGTCTTCTCCGTGCACGACCTGCTCATCGGGCAGGTCGTCGTGCCCCGTGTCGCCCTGCACGGACTGCTCATCGTCGGCCTCGGCCTCGTCTACGCCGTGCACCACACCGGCACCGGCCGGCGCGACCCGGTGCCGGAGTTCCCGGACGTGGTACCCGTCCCTCGGCGGTCCGCCGCCGCGGCGACCGGCCTTGGCGCCGGGCCGACGCGCGAGGATGTCCGCCCCGGCGACGGGCCGTTGCGACCGACCGGCCGGCACCACGCCGCCTGACGCCTGAGCCGCCCGATCCCCTCGGCGCCCGCCTTCCCACCGGACACGGCCGAACGAATCTCACCCGACGGGCAACGTCACATGCCGCTGGGCTTGGCGCACGCCCATCCGTTGGCCAAGGTAGACACCCAGGACGACAGATGCCCAGCATCGTTGGGGAAGGGAACTGACACATGACCGACCGCTTGGCGTGCGCGTCCGTCGTCGCCGGCAGCGTCGACCGGGAGGCTGACGGTGGCGTTCTCCTGTCGCGCAACCCGGCCGACCTCGACGATGTCGTCGCCGAGGTCGCACTGGCCGGTCCCGAGGTCCTGGTGGCCGCCGCACGCGCCGCCCGCGAGGCGCAGCCCGGTTGGGCCGGGATACCGGCCCCGATGCGCGGTGAGGTGATCGGGCGGCTCGGCCAGCTGGTCAGGGCCAACAAGACCGCGCTGGCCGCGCTGATCACCAGGGAGATCGGCAAGCCGTACGCCGAGGCGCTCGGCGAGGTGCAGGAGATCATCGACACCTGCGACTTCTTCCTCGGTGAGGGCCGGCGGCTCTACGGTCAGACAGTACCCAGCGAGATGCCCGACAAGCAGCTGTTCACATTCCGGGCGCCGGTCGGGGTGAGTGTGATCATCACCGCGGGCAACTTCCCGGCCGCGGTGCCCGCCTGGTACCTGGTGCCGGCGCTGCTGTGCGGCAACGCCGTGGTGTTCAAGCCCGCCGAGGTGTCCGCGGCGGTCGGACAGGCCCTTGCCGAACTCCTCTGGCATGCCGGGGTTCCCGCCGGGGTGTTCAACCTGGTGCAGGCCGACGGGGCGGCCACCTTCGCCGGTCTGAGCGACGCGCTGGACCAGCACTGCGTCGACAAGGTCGGCTTCACCGGATCGACCGAGGTCGGGCGGATGATCAGTGAGCTGTGTGGACGCCATCTGCAGACACCGTGCCTCGAGCTGGGTGGCAAGAATCCCCTCGTGGTGATGGCTGACGCGGATCTCGACCTCGCCGTGCAGGGCGCGCTGTTCAGCGGGTTCGGTTCGGCGGGTCAGCGGTGCACCTCGTTGGGCACGGTCTTCGTCCAGGCCGATGTGCACGAGGAGTTCCTGCGCAGGTTCGTCACCGCGGTCGACGGGGCGGTGATCGGTGACCCGACCACGGATGTGCTCTACGGCCCGCTGATCGACAGTCGCTACGCCGAGCGTTTCGAGCAGCATCTCGGCCTCGTCCAGCCACACCACACGGTGCACGGCGCCACCGGTCGCATCACGAAAGCCAATCCGCGCACGGGATTCGTCGGTGACCCCGACAGGGGTGTCTACGTGCACCCGACGATCGTGGACGGCATCACCGCCGATGACGAGCTGTACCGTGTGGAGACCTTCGGTCCATTGGTCGGCGTCGGAACGTTCGACGACTTCGACCAGGCCGTCGAGCTGGCCAACGGGCATGGTTACGGGCTGTCCGCGGCGATCTACACCTGCACCGCCGCGACCGCGTTCCGGTTCCGCGAACGTTGTCGGGCCGGCATGGTCAGCGTGAACAACTCCACCTCCGGCGCGGAGGCGCACCTCCCCTTCGGCGGCAATGGCCTGTCTGGCAACGGAAGTCGACAGTCGGGCATCTGGGTGCTCGACCAGTTTACCCGGTGGCAGTCGATGAACTGGGACTATGCGGGCACCCTGCAGAAGGCCCAGATGGATCTGGTCGAACTGCCGACCGCCGACCTCGACTACCGGTTGGGAGCGTGAGGACCGTGTCCGTCGACCCCATTGATCTCCTCGGCGTCGGAACGCTGTTCTCCGAGGAGGAAAGGCTGATCGCCGACACCGTTCGACGCTTCGTCGAGGACAGGGTGCGTCCCACTATCGGCCGGTGGTTCGCCGAGGGCACGTTCCCCAGGGAGTTGGTGTCCGAACTCGGTGCGCTCGGGGTGTTCGGGATGCACCTGACCGGCTACGGCTGCGCCGGGGCGACCGCGACCGCCTACGGCATCGCCTGTATGGAACTGGAGGCCGCCGACAGCGGCCTGCGCAGTCTGGTGTCCGTGCAGGGATCGCTGGCCATGACCGCGATCCACAGGTTCGGCTCGGAAGAGCAGAAGCAGCGGTGGTTGCCGGCGATGGCCGCCGGTGACGCGATCGGCTGCTTCGGGCTGACCGAGCCGGACTTCGGCAGCGATCCGGCTGGAATGCGGACAACCGCCCGCCGTGACGGTGACAACTGGGTGCTCAACGGCGCCAAGATGTGGATCACCAACGGTGGCATTGCCGACGTCGCGGTGGTGTGGGCTCGCGCCGAGGAAGGCATAAAGGGGTTCCTTGTTCCTCGTGGCACCAAGGGTTTCACCACACGGGACATCGAGAACAAACTGTCGCTGCGCGCCTCGGTGACCTCCGAACTGATCCTGACCGACTGCGTGCTGCGCGCCGAAGCCGTTCTCGCCGGCGGCCGTGGGCTACGTGCTCCCCTGTCCTGTCTCAACGAGGCGAGGTACGGCATCCTGTGGGGCGCGGTCGGGGCAGCACGTGACTGCTACGTCACGGCGGTGGACTACGCCAAGACCCGGATCCAGTTCGGTCGTCCGATCGCCGGTTTCCAGCTGACCCAGGCCAAGCTGGTCGACATGGCTCTGGAACTGGAGAAGGCCTACCTGACCGCACAACACATCGGACGACTCAAGGACGCCGGCCGATGCGATCCAGCGCACGTGAGCTTCGGCAAGCTGAACAACGTGCGGGCGGCGCTGACAATCGCCCGCGAGGCACGCACGATCCTGGCTGCCAGCGGGGTCACCACAGAGTACTCGGTGCTGCGGCACGCCAACAACCTGGAGTCCGTGCTGACCTATGAGGGCACCAGCGAGATCCACACGCTGGTGCTCGGCGAGGCGATCACCGGCATCGGCTCCTACCGGTGACCGAGGAGATCGACGAGCATTTCATCGCGTCGGTCCGCGGGATGCGCGCCGGCGCGGCCCATCCGCTCGCGGACTCCGATCGGCTGCTCGAGCTGTTCGACGCGCAGCTGGGCAGCAGGCATCTCGATCTCGCCGCGCGCCAGCTCCGCGGACGAGGCCTCGGCTACTACACGATCGGTTCGTCCGGGCACGAGGGAAACGTCGCCATCGCGGCGGCACTGCGGCCCACCGATCCCGCACTGCTGCACTATCGTTCCGGCGCCTTCTACCTGGAACGGACCCGCCAGGTCCCCGGCCAACACGGACTTCGCGACGTGCTGGCCGGCATGATGGCCGCCGCCAGCGAGCCGATCGCCGGCGGTCGGCACAAGGTGTTCGGCAACCACGACGCCGCGGTCATTCCGCAGACCTCGACGATCGCTTCGCATCTGCCCCGCGCGGTCGGCGTCGCCTTCGCGATCGACCGGGCACGCAAGCTCGGAGTGGATTCGCCGTGGCCGGCCGATGCGCTCGCGGTGTGCAGCTTCGGTGACGCCTCCGCCAACCACTCAACCGCGACCGGTGCGATCAACACCGCGATCTATTGTGGGTACCAACGACTTCCGATGCCTCTGCTGCTGGTGTGCGAGGACAACGGACTCGGGATCAGCGTGCCGACACCGGCCGGCTGGATCGCCTCGGCCTACGGTTCCCGTCCCGGCCTGAAGTACTTCTCCGCAAGCGGATTCGATCTGCTCGAGGCGTTGCGTACGGCGCGCCAGGCGGCAGAATGGGTGCGGCGCAAGCGAATGCCCGCGTTTCTGCATCTGTCCACCGTCCGGCTGATGGGACACGCCGGCTCGGACGCGGAGATCGCCTATCGCGAACGTACTCAGATCGTCGCGGAGCTCGCCCGCGATCCGCTGCTGGGCACCGCCGAACTGTTGGTGTCCACCAATGTCCTGTCGCCAACCGAAGTGCTCGAGCGCTACGAGGCGAAGCGCGCCGAAGTGCTGGTGCTCGCCGAGCAGATCGCGGTGCAGCCGCCACTGAGAAGTGCCGAGGCGGTGATGGCGCCGCTCGCTCCGCGCCGGCCGAGGCTGGTCACCGAGCGGGCCGCGGCGCTCGCCCCGCCGGCCGCGGCTGGCGCCGGCGGGGCGGCGGCTGAGCGGCTCACCCTGGCGCAGTCGATCAACCGCACACTCGGTGAACTGCTCGACCGTAACCCCCGAATAGTGATATTCGGCCAGGACATCGCCCGCAAAGGGGGCGTGTACGGCGTCACCAGGGGCCTGCGGCACAATGCCGGTGCCGCAAGGGTATTCGACACACTGCTTGACGAGCAGTCGATTCTCGGCCTCGGGCTCGGCGCCGGGCTGTCTGGTCTACTTCCGGTTCCCGAAATCCAGTACCTGGCCTACCTGCACAACGCGGCCGACCAGATCCGGGGTGAGGCGGCGACATTGAGCTTCTTCTCCTCCGGCAGGTACCGCAATCCGCTGGTCCTGCGGATCGCCTCCTACGGCTACCAGAAGGGCTTCGGCGGCCATTTCCACAACGACAACGCCGTTGGCGCGCTGCGGGACATTCCCGGCGTGGTGATCGCCTCGCCGGCGCGGCCCGATGACGCCGCCGCGATGCTGCGCACCTGCGTTGCCGCCGCTGAGGTGGATGGCAGCGTCTGCGTGTTCCTAGAACCGATAGCCCTCTACCACACCCGTGATCTGTACGTCGAGGGCGATGAGGGCTGGCTGGCCGGCCGGCCTAACGAACACGCGGCGATCGGCAGCGGACGAACCCACGGTGACGGAACCGACTTGACGCTGGTGTCCTTCGGCAACGGGCTGCGGCTGAGTCTGCGGGCAGCAAGGCGGTTGGCCGCCGACGGCGTGTCGTGTCGAGTGCTCGACCTGCGCTGGCTCGCCCCGCTGCCGGTCGACGACCTGATGCGTGAGGCAGAAGCCACCGGCAGCGTGCTCGTGGTGGACGAAACCCGGCGCACTGGCGGGGCCTCCGAGGGAATCCTCGCCGCGCTGGTCGACAACGGGTTCACCGGCCAGGTCGACAGGGTCACCAGCGAGGACAGCTTCATCCCGCTCGGCGACGCCGCACTGTCGGTGCTGCTGTCCGAGGACGCGGTTTACCGGGCGGCGATCAACTTGCTCACACCGTGAACAACGACACAGAACCCGCAACGGCGCGAATCGTCCTCGGTCTTCGGTTGATGGATTCAGCCGTCCGGTTGGCAGTAGTCGCCAACGGCGGCGCGAAGGACTTACGATGGCACGCCGCGGGACACCACATGACGGGACCACCCGCGACGGGGGGATGACAGGAGCGGCGAACGGGTCGACGCGACAACGGACCCGGGACTGGAAGGTACGTAGCGGAATGGGACACAGCCTCGCCTACCGGGCTTCGCACACGCCGCAGCCGACTGTGGTGACCGACCTGGCGACGAGCGTGCGACCGCGTCCTCCGTCCTCGGCGGAGGCGACCGGGGCGATGATCCGCATCCGCTCCTTCCTCGACGACACGTCTCCCCCAACCCCGTGTCTGGTGCTCGACCTGCGCACGGTGCGGGAGCGCTATCTGCAGCTGGCATGGGCTTTCGGTCCGACCGAGTCCCGTACCGGGGCCCGCTTGTGCTACGCCGTCAAGGCCAATCCCGCCCCCGAGGTGGTCCGCTTGCTCGTCGGGCTCGGCGCCCGCTTCGACGCGGCCAGCGTTCCCGAGATAGAGCTGTGCCTGTCCTGTGGTGCCAGTCCCGACGACATCTCCTACGGCAATACGATCAAGAAGCGCGCCGACATCGCCAGGGCCCACGCGCTCGGCGTGCACCTGTTCACCTCCGACAGCATCGACGACGTCTCCGCCATCGCCGAATGCGCACCGGGATCGTCGGTGTTCTGCCGGATACTGCTGGCCGACACGGGATCGCTGACTCCGTTCGGCGCGAAGTTCGGCTGTTCGGCGAGCATGGCCGAGGATCTGCTCGCCACCGCGGCACGACTCGGTCTCCGGCCGGCCGGCGTCGCGTTCCACGTCGGCTCGCAACAGCCGGACCCGGGCGTGTGGGACACCGGCATCGCCACAGCCGCCGACATCACAGCGAGGCTGGCCGCCCGAGGCATCATGCTGCCCATGCTCAACGTCGGCGGCGGGCTGCCAGGCCAGTACACCCAGGCCGTACCGCCGTTTGCGAGCTACGCCGCGGCGATCACGGCGTCAGTGTGCCGGCATTTCGATCGGGTCCGCCTCGCCGCTCCGCGCGTGATGCTCGAACCTGGTCGGTGCCTCGTCGCCGACGCGGGTCTGCTGCGGGCCGAGGTGGTGCTCGTCTCCCGAAAGTCTACTGTGGACGATCGGAGATGGGTATACCTCGACGTCGGCCGCTATGGCGGGCTGGCCGAAACCGAGCAGGAGTACATCACCTACCGGCTGGAGACGCCGGGACGTGGCGGCCCGACGGGGCCGGTGTACCTCGCCGGGCCAACCTGTGACGGTGACGACGTGCTCTACCAACACACCGTGTACGAGCTACCGATGGACCTGCGCCAGGGCGACCCTGTCGACTTCCTGAGCGCGGGTGCCTACACCGCCAGCTACTCCTCGGTGGCGTTCAACGGGTTCCCGCCGCTGGTGACCCACTGCATCTGACCTTGTCGCAACAACCTTGTACCGCAATACGATCCAACCGCCGCTTCAGTGGTGTCGGGGTGCCGATGGGGCCGGGAGCACAGACGGGAGTGATAGATGGCCGGAGCACACGGCTCGGTCCAGACCGTGAGAACGTTCACCGGGCAGCACGTCCTCGCCGACATGGAGGGCGTCGAACCGGCCCTGTTGGACGACGAGCATCGGCTGCGCGAGATCCTGGCCACCGTGCTCGACCAGGCGGGGGCCACCGTGCTCGAGGTGACCTCGAAACGGTTCTCGCCGCAGGGAGTCACGGTGCTCGCCCTGCTGTCGGAGTCGCATGCCTCCCTGCACACCTATCCGGAGTTCGGGTCGGTCTTCGTCGACGTCTTCACCTGTGGCCACCGCGCCGACCCGGAGTTCGCCGTGCACCTGCTCGCCGAGGCGCTGCACACGCCGGTGGCCCACACCAAGACCATCCGCCGCGGCAGGGACGACTGGCGTCCGGACGCACCACCATCTACCGGGGGATTGTGAGGGCACGTTGACCACCACCGAACGCACCCTGCGGATCCGGGAGCCCGTCGGCACAGGGCTGACCAGGGTCTGGGACATCGAGGAAGTCCTTTGGGAGGGCGACACCCCCTTCCAACACGTCGTGATCGCGAGGACCGCCCAGGGGATCTCACTGTTCTGCGACAGCGACCGGCAGAGCACCGAATTCAGCCAACTCGTCTACCACGAGGCACTCGTGGTGCCGGCACTGCTGCTCGCCGACCAGGTGGGGTCCGTCCTCGTGATCGGCTCGAGCGAAGGGGTGGCCTGCCAGCTCGCGGCGTCCGCCGGCGCCAGTAGGGTCGACCATGTCGACATTGACACCGAGGCGGTCCGGCGCTGCGCGGAACACCTGCCCTATGGCTACACCGTGTCGGAGCTGGCCAGCGCCGAGCGCGGTGACGGTCCGATCCGGATGCACTACACCGACGGGTGGGCGTTCGTGGCTGACGCGGCAGCCGGTTCACATCGGTACGACATCGTGCTCATCGACCTGCCCGATGAGCACACGGACGCCTCGGCTCAGCACAACCGCTTGTACGGCACGGAGTTCCTCCGGATGTGCCGGTCGATTCTCGCCACCGGAGGAGTGGTCGCCAACCAGGCCGGCTGTCCGACGCTGTGGCGCAACGAGACTCTGCTCTCGTCGTGGCGGCGCTACACCGAGACGTTCGGTACAACCGCCTACTTCGGCTCGGACGAACACGAGTGGGCCTTCCTGTTCGGCAAAGCCGACGAGACGCCCGATCCGGTCGCGCTGATGATCGATCGGTTGTCCCGCTGCGCCTACCAACCCACCTCCATCGACGCACAGGCGCTTGCCGGGTGTTCGGTGCCGCCCTACCAGGTCCGGCACCTGTCACCGACGGCTCACCGATAGGCGTGCTGGCCGACCGGACGGATGATGATCTCGTTGATGTCGACGGTCGCCGGCTGTCCAACGGCGTAGAGCACGGCCCGCGCCACGTCGTGCGGTTCCAGCTTGGGATCGTCCCTGCGATCAGCCGGGATCGCGGCGGTGTCGACCAGACCCGGCTGGATCAGCGTCACCCGCACGCCGGTGCCGACACATTCCGCCCTGATCGCCTGGGCAAGTCCGGTGACCGCCCACTTGGTGGCCGAGTACAGGCTGCCCGGCCGGACGCCGCGTCCGGACGCCGACCCGGTCAGCACCAGGTGTCCCCCCGTGCGAACCAGAGCCGGCAGCACCGCCCGCGAGGTGAGCGCCGGCCCGCACACGTTGGTGACGACCATGTCCCGCCATCGCTGCGGGCTCTCTCCTCCCGCGCCGAGGAACGAGGTTGTCAGGCTCATACCCGCGTTGGCGAACACCGCGTCGATCCGGCCGAACGCCTGCTCGGCACGGCTGACCAGTTCGGTGACCTGTGTCCAGTCGCCGACGTCGCACGGGACGTCGACCACCCGGTCCGGCCCGCCGAGTCCGGCGGCGAACGCCGCGAGCCGATCGGCGTCGCGTGCGGCGAGGACGACCCGATAACCGGCGTCGACGGCCAGCTGTGCGGTGGCCGCGCCGAGTCCTCCCGAGCCGCCCGTGACCAGGAACACTGGATCGGTCATAAGATGACCTTAGTGTGGCGTCGACCCCTCGCACGGTCAGGTGAACGTCCTCGGCCGCACCGCATTGGCCCTGTCGACAAGGGTGGTCCGCTCCCGCCGCGTCTTGGCCAGCCTGGCCAACGTGCGGTAGCACCGCTCGAGGCCGAACCGCAGGTCCCGCTCGGTCAGCGGACAGCCCAGCACGCTGACATCCGTACCGTCGCCGCCGGCGAGCACCCAGTCGAACGCGGCGCACAGCACCTGGGCGGTCAGTTCGGCACCACGCTCGGAGTCCAATCCCAGCCGTTCGAGCCGCTCGCCGGCCTCGATCAGGTCGATCACCGCCAGTTCGGTGGCGAGTCGGCCGCTTGTGCGCACCTTGATCGCGGCGACCTGCGCGGCGACATAGTGGCTCGAGCTGTCCGGTACCGAGTCCAGCGCCGCCACCGCCCATGAGCGGTGCCCCTGCGCCAACCGGGTCCTTGCCAGTCCGAACGCGGCGCTGACATAGGTGTGATCGGTGCGCCACACCAGTTCGTAGTAGCGCGCGGCGGCCTCCTGGTCCCCGCTGAGCTCGAGGCTGGCCGCCAACGCCAGCCGTGCCGCCGGCTCGCCTGGCAGCATGTCGTACACGGCGTCGAAGGCGGCACGAGCCTCGGTGGCGCGTCCCCGCGCGACCGCCACCAGCCCGCGATACCACCGCATCCGCCATCCGTCGGACGCCTCCGGTGACACCGAGTCGAGCACCTCGCCGGCGGCGGCGACCTCACGCAGGTCGATCAGCGCCCGGGCCCTGCGCATCAGTACTTCGGCGGTGACCACGGGAGCCGAGTCGAGCCCCTTGACAACCGCCGCCGGATCGGTTCCGGTCACTGTCGCCAGGTAGCCGGCCGCGGGGTCGTCGGCGTCCACCTGTGGCACCGGCAGCGCGGCGGCCACCTCGACCGGCTCGGGTACCACCAACTCGGCCCGGCTGCCAAAGGTGTGCCGCTGTGGACTGAACACTGTGGACAGTCCCGGGGGCGGTTGGTCGCCGCCGATCGCGACAGCTTCACGCAGCACTCCGACCAACTGGTCGGCCATCTCCTGCGCCGAGCCGAACCGCAGATCCGCATCCGGGTGCGTCGCACGTCGCAGGAACCGGTGATAGGACTCGAAAACCGCCAGCAGCGGAGCCTGGTCGGCGCCGGGCAGGCTGTGCTTGTGCCGACCCCGGTACTCCGGGATGTCGATGCTGAGCACGGCGAGCATCCTGCCGACGGTGTAGAGGTCCGAGGCCACCGACGGCGGGCGCTTGCCGAGCTCGGGTGCACTGTATCCGGCGGTGTAGAACAGCGGGCTCTCGTAGTCGTCCATCCTGCGCACCGCACCGAGGTCGAGCAGTTTGAGCTGCTCGTCGGTCTGGATCACGTTGTCCGGCTTGAGGTCGCAGTACAGCAACCCCAGACCGTGCAGATACCCCAACGCCGGCAACACCTCAAGGCCGTAGGCGATCACCTGCGGCAGGGGCAGCGGCTCACGCCGCCCATCCGCACCGCGGTGTGCGGAGGCGAGCTCGCGTAGCGAACTGCCGCCCACGTACTCCATGACGATGTAACCGAGGATCAGGCCGGTTCCCGGCTCCGGGTGCTGCACGAAGTTGTAGATCTTGACGATGGTGGGGTGCTCTACCTCGGCGAGGAAGCGCCGCTCAGCAACGGCGGCGGCCATGGCGGTGGTGTCGCCGGTGTCGATCAGACCCTTCAGCACCACCCATCGGTCGTTGACGTTGTGGTCACGGGCGAGGTAGATCCAGCCGAGCCCGCCGTAAGCCAGACAGCCGAGCACCTCATACTGCCCGCCGACCAGGTCGCCAGACCTCAGCTTGGGCAGGAAGGAGTACCGGGTGCCGCACCGCGGGCAGACACCCTCCGACTCCCCTGGGTGGCCGTCCTCACCACGCCCGACGGGGGCGTCACAGTGGCCGCAGAACCGCTTGGACTCCGCGACCACCGGGTTGTCCAGCACCGCGGCCACGGGATCCCGACAGGGCACCCTCGGCACCTCGACGAGGCCGGCGCCGAGCCGGCCCCGGCCCGCGGTCCGCGCCGACGCCGGCCGGGACGAAGGACGGCTCGGCGGACCCCACCCGTCGGTGCCCCGCCCGGTCGCGGGGGCGAGACCGGTGTCGGCTGGTTCCTCCCTGATGCCAGCCATGCTCAGTCCCGGTACCGAGCCGGTGGTGGGTCCGGGACCGGTCCGAGCCGCGTGCCAAGCCAGCGCTGGTAGCTCGCGCGCCAGTCGCCGTCGGCGCGCATCCGCTCCAGCACGGCGTTGACGAACCGCACGAAGTCCTCGTCCTGCTTGGGCACCGCGATGCCGTACGGCTCGTCGGTGAACCGAGGACCGACGATGACCGTGTAAGGATCCTGCGCGACCAGTCCGACCAGGATTGTGTCGTCAGTGGACACCGCGTCGACCTGGCCCTGTTGCATCATCACCAGGCAGTCGGTCCAGTTGTCCACGGACACTGGCACCGGATGCGACGCGGCGGCCGCGATGGCGTCCAGCGAGGTGGATCCCTTGGTGGCGCAGACCTTCCGTCCGGTCAGGTCGCCGATCCCGGTCACCGACGAACCCCTGTTGACAAGGACCCGCTGTCCCGCGACGTAGTAGACGGTGGAGAAACCCACCTGCTGCGCCCGGGAGCAGTCGATCGTCATCGTCCTCGCCACGATGTCGACCTGCCCCTGGGTCAGCGCCGAGATCCGCTCCGCGGAGGTGATCGTCTTGAACTGGATCCGGTTGGGGTCGCCGAACAGTGCGGCCGACACCGCGTGCAGCATGTCGATGTCGAATCCCGTCAACTCGCCACTGAACGGGTCGCGAAACCCGAACGGGTAGGTGGTCTGGTCGACACCGGCGATCAGCCGGCCCCGCTCGGCGATCCTGGCCATGGTCGACCCGGCGGGCGGGTTGCCGGGCGGCGGCAGGGGGCCATCCGGTCGCAGACTGGCGGTGGGATCGCAGTCCGGCGCCGGCGGCGGCGTGCTGACTGTGCTCGGACCTCCGCCTACCCCGAGCGGTTGCGGGCCACCGGGTACCGCGGCAGGTGGTGGCGGGTACGAGGTGGTGGTCGTTCCGCACGCGACGAGCACGGCCGCCGCCACCAGCAGCGCACCGGGAACGGCGGCGGGCCTCACCAGTACTCCCGCAGCCGCTGCCAGATGCCGAACACCGAGCCCGCCCCGGCCAGCACCGCGAACACGATCAACCCGGGAGTCAACAGGGTCAGTGCCGCCGCGGCGGCGTCGGTGCCGGCACTGAACGCCTGCCTTGCCGTGTTGATCGCGGCAACCAGGCTCTGGTCCAAGCGGGCGAAAATCGTGCCGCTGCTGGTGTCGGCCGCCCCGACCGTGGTGGCAACGGCCTGATCGTATTGTCCGGCGTCGTCCGCCTTGCGGATGGCGGCGTGGGTCTTGGTCCAGCTCTGCTGGTAGTACACGGCGTCGTCGAGATCGGCGCGCACCGCCGGGCTCGTTGCCAGCGCGCGGGCCTTGCCGAGCAGCCCGCCCGCGCCGTCCGAGCCGCCCAGTTTGGCACTGGCGGCGACGAAGTCCTGCTCGTAGCTCTGGCCCGTGCCCCTGGCCACCAGGGTCAGCGTTTCGTCGGCTCTGGCCTGCACGGCGGCCAGGCGGGCCTGAACGAGCACGGCGATCTGGTTAGAGCTGTCCTGGCGGGCACTCGCCAGGTGCACCGAGACCAGGATCATGGCTGTCAGCAGCCACAGCAGTGAAATGGTCACCGCAGCCGTCGCGGTGACCAGTCCAACATTGAACATCCGGTTGGTCAGGCGTAGCAGATAGCGCTGCGCCGCGACCAGGCAGCCG
This sequence comes from Kutzneria sp., assembly GCA_019239965.1. Classification (GTDB taxonomy): domain Bacteria; phylum Actinomycetota; class Actinomycetes; order Mycobacteriales; family Pseudonocardiaceae; genus Kutzneria. The sequence continues at coordinate 42,915 of JAFAZC010000003.1, forward strand.
AGTATCACCGCCGCCAACAACACCTCGGCGACGGGGAAGGAGGCCGCGGCGTTCTGCTCGTTCGCGAGCCGGTCGTTCTCGGCCTGGTAGAACCGTTCGGCGGCGGGCAGCAGCGTGGTCCGCATCAGTCCGGACGCCTCCCGCAGGTAGGCGGCACCGACCGGGAAGCCTTGCCGGTTGTTGGCGCGCGCGGTCTCCACGAGGCCGGTGTAGACCGGCAACTGGGCGGACAGTGTCAGCAGCGGGTCGCCCGGGGTCCTGGTTCCGGCGGTCAGCGCAAGGGCCGAGGCGGCCTGTGTGATGTCGGCGGTGTACTGCGCCCGCGTCGAGGCCGGCTCGACGCCACCGGCGAGGAAGGCACTGGACGCCGTCGCGTCGGCGTCCGACAGCGCGCGGTAGATGTCCTGGGCGGTGACCGTGAGCGGTTCACTGCCGGTGACCAGGTCACGGATCTCGCCGGCCTTGCGCTGGACACCGGCGACGGTCACGGTCGCCATCAGCAGGCAGAGCAGCAGCAACCCGAGCAGCAGTGCCATCAATCGGCCGGGAGTGGTGCGGAGGAATCGGACAAGGGCACGCAGCAGCCCGTGGGGCAGTCTCGGCACCGCCCCCACCCGGGTGATCACTGCCAGTGCCACGGCGATCCCCCTCTCGCATCCTCCCGGCATCGCGCCGATCAGATGGCTGCCATCACAGGATGACTATCGATCGTGCGAAGGTCTAGCGCCACCCGGCGGCCACAACGCATCGATTGCGGCTCGAACGGCTGGCCCGAGCGGTCCACGTCGACGGGCGAGCAGCACCGGACAGCGGGCGGAGTGCTCGTCCGTCCGCCACGTGCCCGGCACCGGCCACACGGCCACCGGCCGCCTCGGCACTGCCGAACCGGAACGTTCCAGCAGGCTCCTCCGCGGTGTGGCACGTGTACGTGGCACCCGTCCACTGTAGGAACATCTCTGGTCGATCAGGAGGAACTCGTGTTCGGCGAGCGTGTCCCCGCTCTCGTCGCCGTGCGACGGTGACCAGGAACAGCCGTACGGGCCGCCGACGGGCGGCAGTCCAATGGGTGGACGCCGTGGATGCGATGGCGCCGGCGCAGCAGAGTGGGTGCGTGAGCCCTGACTTGCTGCGCTACACAGCGTTCGCCTCGGCCCCCGGTGGCGGCAACCCCGCCGGGATCGTGTTGGACGCCACCGAGTTGGACGCGACCGACATGCAGCGGATCGCGTCCGAGGTCGGCTACTCCGAAACCGCTTTCCTCGTCCCTGTTCCCCGCCGGAACCGGCGGTACCAGGTGCGCTACTTCAGTCCACTGGCCGAAGTGGCGTTCTGCGGACACGCCACCATCGCCACGGCCGTCGCGCTGGCCGAGCGCATCGGGCCGGGACCTCTGTTGTTCAGCACGCGGTCCGGCGACGTCGATGTCGACACAGCACTGACTCCTGGCGGGCCGCCGACCGCCAGTCTCACCAGCGTGCCGACGCGATCCCGCGAAGCCACCCCCGACGAGGTCGCTGAGGCACTGGCGGCCTTGCGCTGGGCCGCCAGCGACCTGGACGCTGGGCACACTCCTCATGTGGCGTTCGGCGGAGTCGAGCACCTTGTGCTCGCCGCGGCGAACCGTCGTCGACTGGCCGAACTGGACTACGACTTCGACGGCCTCGCCGGCGTGATGACCCGTTTCGGTTGGACCACACTGCAACTGGTGTGGCAGGCCGACGCGCGGACATACCACGCGCGCAACCCGTTCCCCGTCGGCGGCGTCGTGGAGGACCCGGCGACCGGCGCCGCCGCGGCAGCGCTCGGCGGCTACCTGATGGCCACCGGTCGAATCACCGAACCGGCGACCGTGACGATCCGGCAGGGCGAGGACATGGGACGACCGAGCCGGTTGCTGGTAACACTGTCACCGCCCGACCGGCGTGCCACCGTGACCGGCTCGGCCGTCCCGATTGGCTGACCGAATTGGTCACCCTCCCTCGCCCGGCCGGCCGCTGCGGATGCGGTGGGCGAGGGCGGTGTGCCGACGGCCCGCCGAGGCGGTGCGAACGGCCTGCGCGAGGGCGCGACGCGAGCCGACGAGGACCACAAGTTTCTTGGCCCGGGTGACCGCGGTGTAGAGCAGGTTGCGCTGCAACATCATCCAGGCACTGGTGGTCAGCGGGATGACCACCGCGGGATACTCGCTGCCCTGTGAGCGGTGGATCGTGATCGCGTAGGCGTGCACAAGCTCGTCCAGCTCGCCGAACTCGTAGTCGACCTCTTCGTCCTCGTCCGTGCGCACCGTCAGGGTCTGGTCCTCCTCCGACAGCGCGGTGACCACCCCGACCGTACCGTTGAAGATCCCGGCGACGCCCTTGTCGTAGTTGTTGCGGATCTGGGTGACCTTGTCGCCGACCCGGAACACCCGGCCGCCGAAGCGGCGTTCCGGCAGCGTCGGCCGAGACGGGGTGAGGGCGTCCTGCAGCAGGACGTTCAACGCGCCCGCCCCGGCCGCGCTACGGTGCATCGGCGCGAGGACCTGCACGTCCCGACGCGGATCAAGGCCGAACCTGCGGGGGATCCGGTTGGCCACGATGTCCACGGTCAGCTCGGCGACCAGATCGTTGTCCTCTTGGGGGAACAGGAAGAAGTCCGGCATTCCGTCGGTGACCGGAGGCCGGCCCGCGTTGATCCGGTGCGCGTTGGTGACCACACCGGACTGCTGAGCCTGCCGGAAGATCCGGGTCAGCCGCACCCGGGGAATCGGGTCGGCCGCGAGCATGTCCCGCAGCACCTCGCCGGCTCCGACACTGGGCAGCTGGTCGACGTCGCCAACCAACAGCACGTGTGCGCCTGGTGGCACCGCCTTGAGCAGCTTGTTGGCCAGCAACAGATCCAGCATGGACACCTCGTCGACCACGAGAAGGTCGACGTCCAGCGGCCGATCCCGGTCATAGGCGGCGTCGCCGCCCGGCTTGAGTTCGAGCAACCGGTGCACCGTCGCCGCATCGCAGCCGGTCAGCTCCGAAAGCCGTTTGGCCGCCCTACCGGTCGGCGCCGCCAGTATCACCTTGGCCCGCTTGGCCTGTGCCAGCATGACGATCGAACGGACCGTGAAACTCTTGCCGCATCCCGGTCCCCCGGTGAGCACCGCGAGCTTCTCGGTCAGCGCGAGGCGAACGGCCTGCTCCTGCTCGGGCGCGAGGTCGGTGCCAGTGCCGGCGCGCAGCCAGGCCAACGCCTTGTCCCAGTCCACCTCGGCGAACGCGGGCATCCGGTCGACGCCGGTGCCGACGAGCCGCAGCAACTGGTTAGCCAGCGAGATCTCCGCCCGGTGAAAGGGAACCAGATAGATCGCGGACACCGGTTCACCGTCGGCGTCGGGCACGTCCTCGCGGACGACGCCTTCCTCCTCGACCAGTTCGGCAAGACACGACGTCACCAGAGGGCCGGGTACCTCCAGAATCTCCACCGCGTCGGCCACAAGAGTGTCCTCGGGAAGGAAGCAGTTGCCGTCGTCGCTGGCCTCCGACAGCGTGTACTGCAGGCCGGCCTTGACCCGTTGCGGACTGTCGTGCGGGATGCCGACGGCCCTGGCGATCGCGTCGGCGGTCTTGAACCCGATCCCCCAGACGTCGGCGGCCAGCCGGTAGGGTTCGTTGCGCACCACGGAGATGGCGGCGTCCTTGTAGTTCTTGTATATCCGCACCGCGAGCGAGGTCGACACTCCGACCCCTTGCAGGAAGACCATCACCTCCTTGATCGCCTTCTGCTCCTCCCAGGCGGCGGCGATCAGCTTGGTCCGTTTGGGGCCCAGGCCGGGCACCTCGATCAGACGGGCACCATCGTTCTCGATCACCTCGAGCGCGTCGACCCCGAAGTGCTGCACGATGCGTTCGGCGATCTTCGGTCCGATGCCTTTGATCAGCCCGGACCCGAGATAGCGCTGGATGCCCTGCACGGTCGCCGGCAGCACCGTGCGGTAGGACTCGACGTGGAACTGCTTGCCGTACTGGTGATGACTGCCCCACCGGCCCTCCAACCGCAGGCTCTCCCCCGGCTGCGCACCGAGCAGCGCGCCAACCACGGTGAGCAAATCGTTGGCGCCCCGACCGGTGTCCACCTTCGCGACGGTGTACCCGTTGTCCTCGTTGACGTAGGTGATCCGCTCCAGGGATCCCTCGACAACGGCGTAACCGTACTTCTCCGCGGACGCGGTCATGACACGAACCGTAGCCCAGCCATCCGACGCCGCCGTACCGGCGGACCGCCGGTGCACGAGGCACGATCCTGATCAGCGCACAAGGGGGCGGACGTCCTCGGCCACGAAACGCACGAATGCCGCCATATCGTCGCCGACAGCCGGCTGGAGAACCACCGTGTCGGCGCCGGCGTCCGCCCACCGGTGGACGGCGTCGGCAACCGCCTTCGCATCGCCGGCAAGCCCGGTGTCCGGCACCGAGTCGTGGCCAGCGCGCCGCCATTCGGCCTCCAGGCGCTCCATCGCCCCCGGACCGTGCGCGGCGAGAACATAGACGACCAGCGGATGGCTCTGCGTGCGACCGCCCGCCTCGCGTCCTTCATCCACCAGCCGACGAGCCCGCCGCACCTGTTCCGGCGGATTGCCGGCGGTGAGGATGGTTCCGTCGGCGGCTTCACCCGACAGCCGCAGGGATCGCGGCCCGGTCGCCCCGGCGAACACCCGTGGTGGCGTCGGAGGCGGCCAGTCGAGGGCGACCTGGTCGAGCCGCACGTGGCGGCCGTTCGCCGTGACCCGCTCGCCCCGCAGCAGGGCACGCAGCGCGGTGAGGTACTCGCGCAACAGGGTCATTGGTGACTCGACTCGCGCGCCAACCTGGGCCATCCACTCCTGAACACCATGGCCGACGCCGACACTCAGCCGGTTCGGAAACAGCCGGTCGAGCGTGGCGATCTCCATCGCGGTCAGGGCGACGTTTCGCAGCGGCACCGGAAGGACGCCGATCCCGATACACATCCGCCGTGTCCACGCCAACACCGCGGCCGCGCTGGCGACACCGCTTCCCCAAAAGCAGTCCTCCCACAGCCACAACTCGTCGAGGCCCGCGTCCTCGGCCGCACGGACCACATCGCGCAGCCGCTCAGGCGGCAGTTGGGGCAGGACAACGGCGCCGAGCCTGGTCATCCGCGCTCAGTACCCGTCACACCAGGACACAGCCGGCCAGAGCACGTCAGGCCCAGCCGGGCATCGGATAGCCAGCCATCAGTTCGGCGACCTCACCGGCGATCCGGTCGATCACGGCGTCCTGCCCGGTGTTCGCCGCATCGACCACCTGGTCGATCCACGCGGCCAGTTGGGGCATCTGCTCGACACCGAGGCCGCGGGTGGTGACGGCCGGGGTGCCCAACCGCAGACCGGACGGGTCGAACGGCTTGCGCGGGTCGAAGGGAACGGTGTTGTAGTTCAGCTCGATGCCGGCCCGGTCCAGCGCCTTGGCGGCCGGCTTGCCGGCGATGCCCTTGGACGCCAGGTCCATCAGGATCAGGTGGTTGTCGGTGCCACCGGAGACCAGGTCGAAGCCGCGGTCGACGAGCGCCTCGGCGAGCGCCTTGGCATTGGCCACGACGGCATGCGCGTAGCGGCTGAACTCCGGCGTCGCGGCTTCCCTCAGTGCCACCGCGATACCCGCCGTCGTGTGGTTGTGCGGACCGCCCTGCAGACCTGGGAACACGGCCTTGTCCAATGCACTGGCGTGCTCGGCGTCGGACATCAGCATCGCACCACGCGGACCGCGCAGCGTCTTGTGCGTCGTGGTGGAGATGACCGGTGCGTGCCCGACCGGCGACGGGTGCGCTCCGCCCGCGATCAGGCCGGCGATGTGTGCGATGTCGGCGACAAGCACCGCGTCGACCTCGCGGGCGATCTCGGCGAAGGCCGGAAAGTCGATCGTACGGGGAATCGCCGTGCCGCCACAGAAAATCAGCTTGGGGCGTTCGGCGCGTGCGAGGTCGCGCACCTCGTCCATGTCGACCCGGCCGGTCTCCTTGGTGACCGCGTAACGCACCGAGGTGAACCACTTGCCGGTGGCCGACACCGACCAGCCGTGGGTGAGGTGGCCGCCCATCGGCAGCGCCATGCCCATCACCTTGTCGCCAGGCCGGAGGAAGGCGAGGTAGACGGCGAGGTTGGCCGGCGAGCCGGAGTACGGCTGCACGTTGGCGTGGTCGACGCCGAACAGCTCCTTGGCGCGGATGACGGCGAGCGTCTCGATCGGATCGACGAACTGCTGGCCCTCGTAGTAGCGCCTGCCGGCGTAGCCCTCGGAGTACTTGTTGGTCAGTACCGTGCCGGTGGCCTCCAGCACCGCGGTGGACACGTAGTTCTCCGACGCGATCAGCCTGATCTTGTCGTGCTGCCGCCGCGCCTCGCCCTCGACGAGACCGGCGAGCTCGGGATCGACGTCGACGAGTGCGTTGAGGGCGGGCTGATGCATGGGGCGATGCTATCCGACGCCTCGCACCGTTGTCGGGGCCGGATCACAGGGGCGGGACGATCCCGGGCAACCTTCCCACGTCGTCGCACAGGCCGCACGCCCTGCTGGCGGTAGCGGTTCGCCCGACGCCGCCGACCACGGCGAGCACCGGCGCCGGCGCGGCGCCGAAGCCACCGCAGTGATGGCACAGGGTGTGCGCCTTGGCGTCGACAGGTTCGGCGGTGGAGCCGGTGTCCCCGTCGTTTCGCTCAGCCGGTGGCACTGGTCACCTTCACCGCGTCGATGACGAACACCAGTGTCTCGTTGGGCTTGATCTGTGTGCTCGGCGGGTCGGCGCCATACCCCTTGTTCGGTGGGACGATCAACAGCCGCCGACCGCCCTGCTTCTGTCCGATCAGACCCTCGTTCCATCCCTGGATCACCGTGGCCTGTCCGACCGGGGCGACAAGGTAGGGCTGCGGAGGGCCGCCTTTCCAGACCGAGTCGAGGACGGTCTTGTCCGACCAGGCCACCAGGTGGTAGTCGGTGTCGACCGCGTCGCCGTCCTTGATCGCGGGGCCGGTACCGACCGAGAGATCCTTGATCACCAGCTGCGTCGGCGGCGTACAGGTGTCCGGAATGGTGACCGTCGGCTTGGTGCCGAACGCCCCGTCGACCTTGACGTCATCGGCGGCACAGGGTGCCGAGCCGGTCGGAGTCTTGGCTCCGCAACCGGCGACCGCCGTCAAGGCCGAGACGAGGACCACTGTGCCCACTGCCGCTGCGCGCATGGCCGGACAGCCTAACGGTGCCCGCCGCACCGCTCCTCACCACACTAGGTGGTCTCCGCGAGAACGAGGTCGAGCAGTCCGGGGAACGCCTCGTCGAACTCGGGGCGGCGCAGCCGGTTGAGGCGTCGGGCACCCTCGTCGCGCTGTTCGATCAGGCCGGCCTCGCGCAGCACGGCGAAGTGGTGGCTGCGGGTCGCCTTGCGCACCGGCAGGTCGAAGGTGCCGCAGGCCTTGGTCCAGTCTGGCTGACTGGCCAACTCACGCAGGATCATCCGCCGGACGGGATCGGCGAGCGCACCAAGAACGGTCTGCAGTGACACCCGCTGGGGGTCGGTGTGGGTTAGGCCGCGGGCACGGGCCGTGCCGGCACCCACCGGCAAACTGTTCGACTCCCGTCGTACACTCATCTGGTCGACCTCCATCGAACAGTCTAGGAAGGGTGTCTAGTGATCCAGCAACCGAACCACCGCTATGGACCCGGCTCCCGGGACCGGCTCGCCCTGGCCGGCACTCCGACCGCCGACGGTGCCCGAGCCGCTCTGGAGTCCTTCTATTACGCACTCAACCACCGTGACCCCGACGTCCTGGCCCAGGTGTGGTCGAACCACCCGTTGGTCCAGCTGAATAATCCCCTTGGCGGCATCCTCCGCGGACACGACACGGTCTGCGCGGTGTACGACCGGATCTTCCGCGGTCCACTGCGGCTGCGGATCACCTTCAGCGACATCGTCGAGTACCTGCACACCACGCATGCCGTCTTCGCGGGCAGGGAACTGGGCGCCTACACCACCCGGGACGGACACGACGTGCCCCTGGAGATCCGCACCACCCGGTACTTCCGCTACACCGACGATCACCGCTGGCGGCAATTCCACCATCACGGCAGCATCGACGACCCACAGGCACTCCGGGCCTACCAGGACGCGGCACGCGGCTGAACGTCGCGGGGCCGCGCCACTCAGTCAGAAGGGCACGGCGACGGCGGGAAGGCCGAGGACGGCGTCGACGGCGAGCGCGACGAACACCAGCATCAGATAGGTGTTGGACAGGTGGAACAGCTTCATCGGACTGCCGGTCTCGCCGCGGCGGACCGCACGGTGCAGCCGATGGGCGAACAGCAGGAACCAGCCGCCGAAACCGACGGCGAACACGCCGTAGATCCAGCTGGTCGCCGGAAGCAGCAGCAGCGTCCAGCCGACCATCACCCAGGAGTAGATCACGATCTGCCGGGACACCTGGGCTCGGCTGGCCACCACGGGCAGCATCGGCACACCGGCCGCCGCGTAGTCGGCACGGAACCTCATCGCCAGCGCCCAGAAATGCGGCGGCGTCCAGAAGAAGATCACACCGAACATCACCAGCGCCGGCCAGCCGACCGTACCGGTCACCGCCGACCAGCCGATCACCACCGGCATGCAGCCCGCCGCGCCGCCCCACACGATGTTCTGCGAGGTACGGCGCTTGAGCCCCATCGTGTAGACCAGGACATAGAACCCGATGGTGGCCACCGCGAGGACGGCGGAGAGCAGGTTGGCGGTCACCCAGAGCCAACCGAAGGCGCCGAGGCCGAGCGCGGCACCGAAGACGAGGGCGGCGCGGACAGTGACCTGATGGGTGGCGATCGGGCGAGCCTTCGTGCGCTTCATCACGGAGTCGATGTCCGCATCGACGACGCAGTTGAGCGCGTTGGCACTTCCGGCGGCCATCGCGCCACCGAGCAAGGTGGCCAACACCAACCCGACCGGCGGTATGCCGCTCGCGATCCTCCCCGGCGCCCCGGACGTGCTCCACCGCTGCGCGAGCGCCATCGCCGGGATGGTCGTCACCAGCAGAAGTTCGATCACACGCGGTTTGGTCAGGGCAATGTAGGCCCTGAGCACGTCACGCGTTCGACGACCGGTGGTGGTGGCGTCGATGGCCGTGCTCGCCGACGGCATCTCGCTCCCTACAGGATCAGGCGGTCCGGATGGTGCCAGGCGGTGGCGAAGTCCGACCGCACGAGCGGCTCCCGGCCCTCTTGCCGGCCCGCGGGAATCGTAACCTCGCCGGTGGGACCGGCGTGCCAGGGGTGGCCGCCAACAGGCTCAGGCCACGCCACCGGCGGTACCGGACTAGGCTTGTCACGGACGAGTGACAGCCAGCGGGCAGGGCGAGGCCGATCCGCCGGAGTGACCGGCGACCGTGCCGTCGAGCGACACCGCCCGAACATGTCGTACAACGTGAAGAGTGGAGCTCAGGTCTGTGTCCGACACCAACGAACTCACCAGGCTGACAACGCCCACCCTGCCGCCGGACTGGACAGAACTGGACCGGCGCGCGGTGGACACCATCCGGGTGCTCGCCGCCGACGCGGTGCAGAAAGTCGGCAACGGTCATCCTGGTACCGCGATGAGCCTCGCGCCGACCGCCTACCTCCTGTTCCAGCGGATCATGCGGCACGACCCGACCGACCCGGACTGGATCGGCCGCGACCGCTTCGTGCTGTCCTGCGGGCACTCCAGCCTGACCCTGTACCTGCAGCTGTTCCTGTCGGGTTACGGCTTGGAGATCGACGACATCGCCGCGCTGCGCACCTGGGGCTCAAGGACACCCGGACACCCTGAGCACCGGCACACCCCGGGGGTGGAGATCACCACTGGTCCGCTCGGCCAGGGTCTTGCCGCCGCGGTCGGTATGGCCATGGCCGCCCGGCGCGAGCGCGGTCTCTTCGATCCCGGCACTGCGCACGGGGAAAGCCCCAAGATCGGAAGAGCA
>JAFAZC010000011.1 GCA_019239965.1 Kutzneria sp.
GAGGTGAAATACCGCCCGCCCGCGGTGTCGAACCAGCCGATACCGGGTAGCCGCCGCGACGTGCCGTGCTCGTCGACCCGCCCGATGCCGATCTGTCCCACCCGAAGCTTGGGCGGTTCGAGCATCGCGGCCAGTGCCTTGCGCTGCTCCGGGGACGCCGAGGACGCGGTACGCCGGGTCACCACGGCCGCACCGTCGTGCTCGTCGGAGCCGTCGGCGTTCGGCAACGGCGCGCCGACAAGATGTGCCGGCAGCGACACGGGGGCACCGGGGCCGGCGTGGTTGGCCGGCAGCAGGCCCACCAGTGATGCGGCCAGCGCGGTGTCGCTGATCTCCGTCAGCCTGATCAGCAAGCCGTCCTGTGCGGCGAGGACGGCATTGCGGCCGCGTGCCGCGGCCATGGCGTGCAGCATGGCACTGGGCACCACCGATCCGCCTCTGATCTCCAGGGCGGACACGGTGTCCACCTGAAGCTGGGGCCGGGCGAGCAGGTGCAGTGCGGTGACCAGTCGTGGGGCGAGCAGTCCCTGGGTGAGCAGACCGCGCTGGTCGAGGTCCGTGTGCACGGCCGCTCGGATCCTGGCCCGCTCCGCGTAGGTCTCGCCGTGGCTGGGAACCTCGAAGGGGTAGGGCGGCACGGTGCCGAGGCTCAGGTCCTCCCAGAGGACGTCGAGTGCGGCCAGCGACAGGGTGGCGATGAGTGACATCGGGGGCAACGCTACCGCACGGGCCAGCCGCCGTGTCCCGGCTGAAGCGGCAACGAGGAGCCGAGACGACGACAGGGCCCGCCGTGTTCCCGGCGGGCCCTGTCGTGACAGGTTCTACGCTCAGACGGCGCGCACACCCATGGCCTGCGGCCCCTTGGTGCCCTGGCCGATCTCGAACTCGACCTTCTGGTTCTCCTCAAGGCTACGGAACCCGTTGCCCTGAATCTCCGAGTAATGCACAAAAACGTCGGCGCCACCGTCGGAGGGGGCGATGAAGCCGAAGCCCTTCTCCGAGTTGAACCACTTGACGGTGCCCTGGACCACTTCGCTATCTCCTCAACAGGTACTACGTCATGGAGCCGCAAGTGCGGCGCCATGGGCCTGACCACGTGGCGGACGTGTTGCCCGATTCCCTGCGAGGAAGGACTGCCTGCCCGCGACGTCGTTCCGCGAGCGTGAATGTGACACGAACACAGAATGAGACCGTGCACAGTCAACCACACGGCCGGCACGACGGCGAAGCATGCCACCCGGTTGGACGTAGCCACGGTCGCGTCCGGGTGGGTGTGAGCGTGTCGGGCGTCCCCGCGACCTGCGGTCCAGCTCCGCCGACGATCACCGTCGCGCGAGCGTGGACACGAGTGTGTCGAGCACTTCATCGAGCGTGGGCAGCGCACGCATGTCCCTGGCGATCCGGCCGGCGGCCTCCCGGTAGGACGGCTCGGCGAGCACCGAGGAGATCGCGGCACGGATACGCGAGGAGTCCAGGTTGCCGGCGCCGGATATCAGCCCGCCGGCCCGCTGTCCGGCGCGACCGGGCTCGGGCTCGACCGCCAGGCCAGCACCGACCTCGGCGACCCGGTGTGCGTTGTCGGGCTGGTCGGCGAACAGCGGGACGATCACGAGCGGCACACCGGCCGCGAGCGTGCCATAGGTCGTTCCCGACCCGCCGTGGCAGACCACGACCGCGGCCTGCGTCAACACCTCCGTCTGCGGCACCCACGCCTTGACGTGGACATTGGCCGGCACGGAGCCGAGTGCGGCGGCGTCCATGTCCCGGCCGACGGTGAGCAGCACCCGCACCGGCAGGTCCGCGACGGCCTCGAGAGCCGCCCGGTAGACCGCGGCGGCGTCGTCGAACCCGCCGGTGACACTGCCGAACGTGACGTACACCAGCGGTGTGTCCTGTCCGTTCCACCAGTCCGGCAGCGGCCCGCCGGGCGGTTCGGCGGGCTCGCGGAACCGATGGGTCACCGGGAACGGTGACGGATCCAGCGCGGCGGGCAGACGGGTCAGGTACGGGGAGGCGTGCAGCTCGTCGGCGAGCTGGTCGCCGTAGGGCAGCAGCGACGGCATAGCGGCGGTCGTCGCCCTCGTCGACGCGGTCGCCAGCGAAATAGCGATCCGCGCCTGCGGGACACCATGCCGCCGGGCCGCGATGGCCGAGGCGAACTCGGCCGGCTCACGCAGCACGAGATCCGGCCGCCACTGCTCGCACACCTCGTCCAGGGTCGGCAACATGGCGGCGGTGCACAGCCGGCCGAACACCTCGCGGCGGAAGGCCCTGCCCGCCTCCGCCGGTGGCATGGTGGCCAGACTCCGCATGACCTGCGCCAGTTCGGCGTCCGGCGGCGCCGCGCCGATCCGGTGCGGGAGGCCGGTGGCCTCGACGGTCTCGGTGAGATCTGGCGGGACCACGACGAGTACCTCGTCCCCGCGACGGACGAGAGTGTCGGCGACGGGGCGCAGCGGGTTGAAGTGGCCTGTTCCTCCGGAGGAGGCGAGAACGACACGCATAGGCCGCGAGCCTAGTGTGCCGTGGTGGCCGCTACCGCGGTTCCGGCCCAACGGAGCGCTGTTCCCCCGGCACCGGTTCCACAGTTCGTTGCGGACCACGAAACCACTTGCGTGCCGACACCAGCCACCACGTCCCGACGAGCAGCATCAGACCACCGACCGCGACCGGCGCGTAGTTCACCGCCGTCCAACTGAAGTCGGGATCGCCCGGCATGCCGGCCGGTACCACGGGAAGCACGAAGTACGCGGAGACCACCAGTATCTCGACGATCGCCGTCCAGCACATCCAGCGGTACTTGCCGCCCAGCGTCCATGGCCCCGGCTGGAACGCGGAGCCCGCCCGCAGCCGCAACGCGATCGGAATGAGGAACGCGAGGTAGAGCCCGATCACGGCGACGGAGACGACGGCGTAGAAGGCGGTCGGCACGCCGGCGGAACCGCGGTACAGCGCGGGCAGTGTCAGCACGAGTCCGGCGACGCACGCACCGATCACGGCATTGACCGGCACCCGGTTCCGGTTCAGCTTCGACCACACCCGGTGGCCGGGGACCGCGCCGTCCCGGCTGAACGCGTACGCCATCCGGGAGGTGCTCGTCACACAGCTCATCCCACAGAAGAACTGCCCGATCACCGAGATGGTCACCACCACGACGGCCACCCGGGTGCTCAGCGCCGTGGTCAGGATCGCACCGACGAATCCGCCCTGCCTGGTGACCTCGTCGGAGTGGGTCGCGGCGAACAACAGGGCGAGCAACAGGATCCACCCGCCGATCGCCGAGTACAGGATGGACCGCCAGATGCCCTTGGCCGCCGTTGTCGCGGCTCCCCTGGTCTCCTCGGACACGTGCGCACACGCGTCGAACCCGGTGATCGTGTACTGGGTGAGCAGGAAACCCAGCGGCAGCACGTAGAAGAAGAACGTGCCATCGGAGAACCCGGAGTTGTTGATCCGCTGGGTGAACACGAACCCGAGGCTCTGGTGCTGGGTCGGCGCGAACACCAGGATCGCCACCACGACGGTGACCCCGAGCACGTGCCAGTACACCGACACGTTGTTGAGCAGCGCGACCAGGTGGCTGCCGAAGATGTTGACCAAGGCATGCAGCGCCAGCACCACGATGAAGATCAGGAAAACCTGGCCGGCGGTCCCCGCCCAGTCGGCAACGACCAACGAGAACAGGAAGGACACGAAGGACGCGCAGCCGTAGTCCACCGAAGCGGTGACCGCGATGAGGCCGACCAGGTTGAACCAGCCGGTGAACCAGCCGTGCACCGGGCGTCCGAGAGTGGCCGCCCACCAGTAGATCCCGCCCGCCGTCGGATACGCCGACACCAGCTCGGCCAGGCACAGTCCGATGACCAGGATGAACGCCGAGATCACCGGCCAGCCCCAGGAGATGGCTACCGGACCGCCGTTGTTCCATGCCTGACCGAAGGTGGTGAAGCAGCCGGACAGGATCGAGATGATGGAGAAGGAGATCGCGAAGTTGGAGAAACCGCTCCAGCTGCGGCGTAGCTCCTGGCGATAGCCGAGGGCGGCCAGCCGTGCGGCGTCCTCCTCCAGGCTGGACGCCTCACTCACCGGCCACCGCCAGCAGCCCGCTCAGCTCCGAACCGGTGAGCACCCGCAGCGCGCGTGCCCACTTGCCCTCCGCCTCCGCCGCATAGTCGAACGACGCGGCATTCCCGCCCGCGGCGGCCTTTCCCGGCAGCAGACCGTGGTGGACACGGAACCACAGCGTCCAGGTCACATCCGACATCAGCTGGAAAAGGCGGACTCTGGCGACAAGGGCGGGGGTCAGCGCGGCTCCGAAGTAGGCGCCGGCCAGTTCCTCCACCGCCGCGACCGGCAACTGGGCCTCGGCCGCGATGTCGCCGAGTTCGAACGCGGGATCGTTCATGCCGCTGAGCTGGTAGTCGACGATCCGGACCCGGTCGCCGTCGGCGATGAAGTTCTCCGCGAGCAGATCGTTGTGGCACGGCACTGTCGGCAGCGGACGCGCCGCGAGCACGGCCCGGATACCGGCCACCTGCCTCAGCCGCGGCTCGTATCCGCCCGGAAGGCCGAGCCCGTGTTCCCGACACAACGCGATCAGCTCGGCCAGCTTATCGAAGACGTCGAAGGTGTTGCCGAACGCTTCGCCGGCGTGCAGCTGTCGGCACGCCGCGGCGATCCCGGCGAGGTGCGCGGGAACCTCCGAGGCGGACAGGGTGGCGCCGTCGACGAACTCCAGCACCAGCGCGTCGTGTTCGGCCAACACGTGCAGGACCCGCGGACCGACCCCGGTCTTGGCGGCCAGCACCGTGTTGGCGATCTCCTGGTCCAGCGGTATCCCGAGACCGGCCCGGCTGACCGAGTCGTCCAGCACCCGCAGCACGAACCGGCGGCCCCCGGCGTCCAAGCGCACCACCTGATGGCTCAGACCGCCGGTGATCGGGGTCCAGCGCGCCGACGCGCCAAGGTGGCCGTCCCCCGGCGCGTCAAACCCGAGTGCGTTCAGGGCCGCCGCCACCACGGTGCCGATCGCTGCCGGCATGAACCGCCCCTCCCGCACATGAGGTGATCGACAAGTCTGTGCTGGCCTCCGGCCAGCGTCAACCCATGGGAGCCTGTTCGGCGGCACCGGTTTCGATCAAGGCCACGAATGGGGTACCAAGAGCGGCGTGGCAACAGACACGGCACTCCCGGACCGGGTACGGATCGTCATCATCGGCGGCGGCGTCGGCGGCACCAGCGTGGCCTACCACCTCGCCGAGCTCGGTGAGCGCGATGTGGTGCTGCTCGACAGGAGCGAGCTGACCAGCGGCTCGACGTTCCACTCCGCCGGCCTCGTCGGCCAGCTGCGTGCCGATCCGACGCTGACGAGGATGAACTCCTACTCCGCCGAGCTGTACCGCCGGCTTCAGGCCGGTCAGAGCCCACCCGGCTGGGTGGAGTGCGGCGGTATCAGGCTGGCCAGCACCCCCGACCGGATGGCCGAGGTGCGCCGACAGATCGGCTGGGCACGCTCGTTCGGGCTGCCCCTGGAGGAAATGTCCGCACGGCAGGCGGCCGAGATGTTCCCGCTGATGAGCACCGAGGGCGTCGTCGGCGGCTCGTACCTGGCCACCGACGGCTACGTCGACCCGGCCGGGCTGGCGTACTCGCTCGCCGCCGGCGCGCGGGCCGGCGGGGTCCGCATCCACCAGAACACCCGGGTGGTCGGCATTGACGTGCGCGAAGGCCGGGTGCACCGGGTGCGCACCGACCGCGGCGACATCGAGGCGGAGATCGTGGTCGACTGCGGCGGCATGTACGCCGCGGAGATCGCCAGAATGGCCGGCGTGCGGGTGCCGATCGTGCCGATGTCGCACCAGTACCTCGTCACCGAGCCGGTTCGCCACCACGACGGCACCCGTCTGCCCACCCTGCGCGACCCGGACAACCTGGTGTATTGGCGCGAGGAGGTCGACGGCCTGCTGATGGGCGGCTACGAGCGCGACTCACGGCCGTGGGCGCTCGACCAGCATGACCTCGACGCCATCCCGGCTAACTTCAACGGCAAGCTGCTCCCTGCGGACTGGGACCGCTTCGCCGAGATCGCCGAGAACGCCCAGCGCCGAGTGCCGGCCATGGCCGAGCTTGGCGTCCGAAAACTGATCAACGGCCCGGAGGCGTTCACCCCGGACAACGAGTTCTGCCTCGGCGAGACCGAGGTCGGCGGATTCTTCGTCGCGGCGGGATTCTGCGCGCACGGCATCGCGGGAGCCGGTGGCATCGGCAAGGTGATGGCCGAATGGATCGTCTCCGGCGAGGCCGGTATGGACGTGTCGCATATGGACATCCGCCGCTTCGGCCGACAGTACCTCTCCCCCGCCTACACCCTGGCCCGGGTCACCGAGAACTACCAGACCTACTACGACATCCCCTATCCGCATCGGCAGCGGTCGGCGGGCCGCCCGCTGCGGGTCTCGCCCGTCTACGACTGGCATGTCCAGCAGCAGGCCCATTTCAGCGAGAAGTCCGGCTGGGAGCGGGTCGACTACTATCGCGGCAACGCCTATGACGGCGACGAGTTCCTTCAGCCACGCGGGTGGGCCGGCATGGGCTGGTCGCCGGCGATCGTGGCCGAGCACCGGGCGACGCGCACGACCGCTGGGCTGTTCGACGAGTCGTCCTTTGCCAAGATCGAGGTCAGCGGACCCGGTGCGGCCGGCCTGCTGAACTGGTTGTGCGACAACGACGTCGACCGGGCCGTCGGTGATGTGACCTACACCCAGGCACTGAACTCGCGCGGCGGTATCGAGTGCGACTTCACCGTCACCCGGATCGAGCAGGACGTATTCCTGATCGTGACCGGCACCGCGTACGGGTCGCGCGACATCGCGTGGATCCGCCGGCACGCCCCCCGGGACGGCTCGGTCCGGGTGGCCGACGTCACCGGCCAGTACACCTGCTTCGCGCTGTGGGGCCCCCGGTCTCGGGACATCCTCGCCCCACTGACTCCGGCGAGGCTGGACAACGCCTCGTTCCCGTACCTGACCGCGCGACAGACCACCGTCGGCGACGTCCCCGTGCATGCCCTGCGGGTGACGTTCGTCGGCGAACTGGGCTGGGAGCTGTACTGTTCGGCCGAGTACGGCGCCGGCCTGTGGACCACGCTGTGGGAGAACGGCCGTGAGCACGGTCTGGTGGCCGCCGGCTACCGGGCAATCGACAGCCTGCGGCTGGAGAAGGGCTACCGCCTATGGGGCTCGGACCTGACTCCGGAGACCAACCCGTACGAGGCCGGGCTGGGCTTCTGTGTGAACGAGGACAAGCCTTTCCTGGGTCGCGACGCGCTACTGGCGGCGAGGCGGGATGGCATTCGGCGGCGGCTGCGCTGTCTCGTGCTCGATGACCCGCACGCCGTTCCGCTCGGCAGCGAACCGGTCAGGGTGGACGGCGAGATCGTGGGACGGGTGACGACCGGCGGCTTCGGCTACACCGTCACCAAACCCATCGCCTACGCATACCTGCCCGTCGGCCTTGCCGAGGCGACACCGGTGTCGGTGGAGTTGTTCGGCCAGCCGGTGTCCGGCACCGTCGTCCGGGATCCGCTCGTGGACCCCAAGGGCCTGCGGATCAGGGCCGACGCCCCCACTGTGGGGTGATCATCGTGAATCCGACCGCGGGATGACGCGGCGGCGACCGGAATACGGCACGGTGGAGATCCGACAGCGACCTCGGGTCCGGATGGGGAGGCAGAGCAGGTGCTGATCACGATGAGAACGCTCGCCGCGGTCGCCGTGCCGGTGGTGGTCCTGACGACGGCGGCCGCCGCTCCGCCGGCCGCCGCGGCCCAAGCGCCGACCGCCGGTGCGATCACCTGGTCACCGTGTCGGCAGGACGCCACCATCGACTGCGGCACGCTGGCGGTGCCCGTCAACTGGTCCGACGCCAAGGACGGCACCGTGCAACTCGCGCTGGCACGTCGCAAGGCCAAAGATCCCCGCGCGCGCATCGGTTCCCTCGTCGTCGATCCCGGCGGGCCCGGTGGGTCGGGGGTACAGCTCGTGCTCAGCGACGCCATCTTCTCCTCGCAGCTCAAGGATAGGTTCGACATCGTCGGATTCGATCCACGCGGTGTCGGCGACAGCAAGGCCCTCGTCTGTGACCAGTCGGTGCTCGACGCGAGCCCCAGGAGCGACCCGGCAACCTCCCAGGGCTTCGCCGACAGGGTGGCCTACAACCGCCGGCTCGCCGACAACTGTCGCCGGCGCTCCGGACCGCTGTTCGACCATGTGGACGACCTCAGCGTGGTGCGGGACATCGATGCCATCAGGGCGGCCCTCGGCGAACGGAAGCTGACCTATTACGGCGTGTCCTACGGCACTCTCATGGGTCAGCAGTACGCCGAGTTCTACCCGGACCGGATCCGGGCGCTCGTGCTGGACAGCAACATGGACCACAGCAGCCATACGAGCGAGTTCTTCGCCGAGGAGGCCTGGGCCGACGAGGCGGCCTTCGACGAGTTCACCAGATGGTGCGCAGCCTCGGACAAGTGCTCGCTGCACGGCCAGGACGTCGGCGCCTTGTTCGACCGGCTCTACGAGCGTGCCAAGCAGGGCAGACTGCACTACCCGGACCAGCCCAGGGACCCGATCACCCCCGACGATTTGAGCATGCTGCCGGTTCGCCTGCTGTATGGGCCGCAGTGGCCACAGCTGGCCGACGAGCTTGCCTCGCTCGACAACGGCACCCCTTCGGCCCTGCGTGTCGGGGCCGCCGACATCCAGCTGCCTTACTACCTGATGCCCGCGTTCTGCTCGGACTGGCGGATCGAACTCACGAGCGCCGCGGGGGTGGCCGGGCAGCGGTCCGCCGACGCCCAGCTCGCCCCACACCTGCGGATCTCCGGTCTCGCGTGGTCCGTCGGGCTGCTCTGCCTCGGCCGCACCGCGCCGGTGCCCAATCCGCAGCACCCCTACCGAATCCAGGGGGCCCCGCCGATTCTGATGGTCAACAACTGGTACGACCCCGCGACGCCGTACGCCTGGGCGGTGGACGCCGCCAGCCAGATTCCCAGCGCCACGCTGCTCACCTACGAGGGCTGGGGGCATGGTTCCTACGACAAAAGTCCGTGCGTCGCGGACATCGTCGACAGCTATCTGATGACACTGGCCCTTCCGCCCAGGGACACGCACTGTCCCGCCGTCATGCCCGCGAACGAGGTGGCGAGCTCGGACGCGCTACCGCGAACGCTGTTCTGAGGTACGCAGCACCCTGGTCCGGTGCTCCTCCTGCAGGCGCCGGCTGCGTCGCTGGAAGTCGATGATCAGTTCCAGTTCGGCCTCGGTGTAGCGGGCGAGCTCACGCAGACCGGCCTCGATCAACGGCCGGTACAGGGCGGTTATCTGCTCGACGACCTCGGCGGTGAGCCGGATGACGATCTTGCGCCGGTCAGCGGGGTCGGGTGTCCTGACCAGGTATCCCTGTCGCTCAAGGCGGTCCACCATCGCCGTGATGCTGCCGGTGGTCAGCCCGAGAACGGTTCCCAGCTGGCCCGGCGTCGCCGTGTCGATCTCCCGGAACAGCAGACTCAGGCAGCGCAGGTCGGTCCGGTTCACCCCGAGATAGACGGCTACCGCCTCGTCCGCGGCGTCCGTGGTCTCCTGGGTGGCACTGACCTCGGCACCCAGCAGGGCCAGCAGTTCTTCGTGCGGGTCCCTCGGCATCCCGGTGGCCACCATTCAACTTGATCGCCATATAACTCGTAGTTAAAGGTACCTTACCGGCGAAGGTAACAGGTAGTCACAACACGGCATCCGTGCGCGACGGGGAGCCGTCGCTCAGTCCCGCTCGTCGACGGGACTGAGACCGTTGCGCCTGGCATAGCGGACGGCCTCGGCCCTGTTACGCAGGCCCGCCTTGGTGTACGCATGGTTGAGATGGGTCTTCACGGTCGCCTCGCTCACTGATAATCGTCGGGCGATCTCGGCGTTGGTCAACCCGCTCGCGACGAGTGCGAGCACCGCCCGCTCGCGATCGGTCAGCTCGTCATGTCTGTTTCGCGCCGTCGACCGCCGGTCACTGGTGCTCGCCGTGGCTGCCCGCAGCGCGCGGACCATAGCGTCGCGGCCCGCGCTCGGCGGCAGACAGCCAGCGGCGCCGGCCATGAGCACCGCTCGGACGACCTCGTCGGCCGGAGCGGCGGTCACCGCGATCACACCGGTCGTCGGGTGTCTCGCCCTGATCCGCTTGGTCAGCCCGGCCGGGTCCGCATCGGGCAGGGCGAGCCCGAGCAGCACCACGTCCGGCTGGTGTCGTTGGAGCTGACTGATCACCTGCCACTGGCGCACCGCTTCGCCCACCACGGCAACACCGGGCAGGAGTCTCAACACCGTGCCGAGCGCAGCGCGAACCGCAGGGCGGTCGTCGGCGATCAGCACCCGGACGAACGGGGTGTCGTCTGCCGTCATAAGACGATGATGATGTGACAGGCAACCCTTGCGCAGCCGGTCAGCGAAACTGGCCGAGACATCGGCGGTGCGCCCGCCAGGAGAGTGATCAGGTTTCCAGCGCGGCGAGCACGAAGTCGGCGATCTGCTGTCCGAGCTGGTTCGGCGTCGTGGGCCCGTCCGGCCGGTACCAGGTCGGCAGCTGGTTGATCACGCCAAGCGCGATCAACACGACGGTGTTGGCCGGAACGGCGTCGCGGAACTCACCGCCGCGCTGGGCTTCGGCCACCACTGCCCGGAACGTCTCGTGATAGCGGCGTCGGTCGGCACGGAAGGCCGCCATGCGCTCGGCGTCGAGCTTGTGCATCTCGCGGACGAACACGGCCGTCTCGTCCACCCGTGCCGCGGTGGTCTCCACCAGGTTGACCAGGATCGCCCGTACGGTCTCCCGTGGACCGAGCCCACGTGCCACGATCCGGTCCAGCTCGGCCGCCTGCACCCCGATCAGCGAATGGTAGATCTCATAGAGCAGGTCGTCCTTGGCGTCGAAATAGTGGTAGAGCGCCCCCTTGGTGACCTCGGCGGCGTCGACGATCTGCTGCACCGTCGTCGCGTCGAATCCCTGTTCGGCGAACAACCGCACGGCCGCACGCAGGATCCTGCGCTCGGTCGTCGTCGGCTCGCCCCGGCCACGCGCCGAACCTGTCACGATCTCCACCTTTCCGCCGGCGTCACGGCGCGAGCGCCCGCACCGCGGCGGCCGGGTCGGCACCGGTGGGCAGCACGGTGATCACCGGGGTGTCCACTCCCCGTGCCACGTACTCCCGAACGCGTTGCCTGCACTCCTCGGCGCCGCCATGCACGATCAGATCGTCCACGACATGATCGGGGATGGCGGCGTTGGCCGCCTTTCGGTCCCCGCGAGCCCAGGCCTCGTGCATCGCACGCAGGTCGTCCCGCCGACCGAGCCAGTCGTGGAAGGCCGCGTAGACCGGCACCGTCAGATAACTGCTGATCAGCCGCCGACCAAGACCTCGGGCCGCGGCGGCGTCGGTGGTCGGACAGACGAACACTCGTGCCACCAACTCCGTTTCCGCACCGAGCTCGGCGCGGATCTTGGGCACGTCGTGCGGTGCGAGCCAGTTCGTGATCGCGCCGTCGGCTTCTCGCGCGGCCAGCCGGAGCATGCCGGGGCGCAGCGCGGCGAGCATGATCGGCGGAGCCGGTTCCGGCGGGCGCTCCAGGGAGAACCTCGCGACGGAGAAGGAACCGAAATCACCGTCGACCTTCTCACCGGCCAGTGCCCGGCGGAGAAACCGCAGTGTGTCTCGGACGGTCCGGTATGGATCGGTGAACTCGCGGGCGTTCCATCCGGACACGATCACCGGTGACGAGGAGCCGACGCCGAGCACGAACCGGCCGGGTGCCGCCTCGGCGAGGGTGGCCGCACTCATCGCCAACAGGCCCGGCCCCCTGGTGGACACCGGCACGATGGCGGTCCCCAGTCGCAGCCGGGGAGCCCACTCGGCGACCAGCGCCAGTGGGGTGAACGCGTCGGTCCCCGCGCTCTCGGCCGACCAGACGTCGGTGTAACCAAGGTCGGGCAGCGACCTGGCCAGCTCGCGCTGTGCTGGCAGCGGCATGCCCGCCAGCGGAAAGGTGATTCCCCAGCGTCCCATTCGGACGCCTCAGACGATCATGGGGCGGACCGACGCCCCGCCGTCGACGACCAGGGTCTGCCCGGTCATCCAGGACGACTGCGCGCCGACGAGGAACACCGCGGCGCCGGCGATGTCGGCCGGCTCGCCGATCCTGTTCAGCGGCAGTGCGGCGGTCAGCCGCTCCTCGTGGTTCTCCCACAGTGCGCGTGCGAGATCGGTGCGCACCACGCCGGGTGCGATCGCGTTGACCCGTACCGCCGGCGCGAGTTCCATGGCGAGCTGCCGGGTCAGGTGGATCACGGCGGCCTTGGTGGCGTTGTAGTAGCCGATTCCGAGCTCAGGGACCAAACCGCCGAGCGACGCGATGTTGACGATCGTTCCCCCACGGGCGGCCATGCAGGCCTTCACCGCGAGCTGGGTCCACAACACGACGGAGAACTGGTTGACCTGCACCGTTTTCTCCGCGCGCGGCGCGTCGAGGTCGACAAGCGGACCGTAGTAGGGATTGGTTCCAGCATTGTTCACCAGCACGTCGACGCCGCCGAACTCGGCCATCGCCGCGTCGACACACTCCCGCGCCTGCTCGGCGACACCCACGTGGGCCGCTTTGGCGAGCACGCCGACGTCAGGGTGCCGTGCCCGGATCTGGTCGGCGACCTCGTCGAGCGCCTGCTGCTTGCGTGAACACAGCACGACATGACAACCCTGCTCCGCCAGTGCGAAGGCGATGGCCTTGCCGATACCCCGTGATGCCCCGGTGATCAGGGCGGTCTTGCCGGCCAGTTCGGTTGGCACCGTGAAATCCCTCCCGAATAAGTGATCGTCCCGCTACGATACCGACTGGTCGGTATGCTCATCGCCAGGGGAGGCTATTCGTGCTCGTGCGGGACAGTGTGATCGTGGTGACCGGGGCAGGGCGGGGCATCGGGGCGGCGCTGGCCCGCCGGTTCGCCGCCGAGTCCGCCGCGGGGATCGTCGTCAGCGACATCGATGGCGAGGCCGCGCAGGCTGTGGCCACCGAGCTGGCCGCCGTCACGAGGGCGGTTGCCGTGCGCGCCGACGTGTCGGTGGCCAAGGAGGTCGCCGGGCTCGTCCAGACAGCCGAGCGGGAGTTCGGGCCGGTCGACCTGTTCTGCTCCAACGCCGGCGTGTCCACCGGTTGCGGTGTCGAGGATGCCACCGAGGGGCAATGGGCGCTGGCCTGGTCGGTGAACGTCATGGCACACGTGCACGCGGCGCGGGCGGTGCTGCCGTCGATGCTGGCGCGCGGGCGTGGGTACCTACTGAACACCGTCTCCGCCGCCGGACTGCTGATGACCACCGGCGACGCGCCCTACACGGCCACCAAGCACGCAGCGATCGGCTTCGCCGAATGGCTGTCGGTGAACTACGGCGATCGCGGTGTCGGCGTCAGCGCGCTGTGTCCGATGGGGGTGCGCACCGAGATGCTCATGAGCGGTATCGAGCGGGGCAGCAAGGCGGCGCTGGCGGTGGCGGCCGCAGGCCCGATCCTGACCCCCGAGGAGGTGGCCGAGGCCACCATGGACGGCCTTGCCGAGGAGCGATTCCTGATCCTGCCACACCCTGAGGTGGCGGAGTTCGAGGCGGGCAAGGTGGCCGACCGCGACCGTTGGCTGGAGGGCATGCGGCGCAGCGTCGCCAGCGAACCGGTCGAGTGAGGTCGACCGTGCCTAGTAGGGCAGCCGCACTTTAGGATCATGGCTGGTGAAGGCGTTCGCGGGACCCCGCTGATCATGAAGACAACCGCCTCAAGATCATCATGTTGTGAGGCAAGAAGACCGTGATGCGGCTGCGGCTGCCATCGTAGAGGGCGACCATGTGGTGTCGAACCTGGCCACGCTGCACCAGCGGCTCAAGCCGTATTTCTCCCGCGCGCGACCCCATGACCAGGCCGGGAAGTACATCGCGGCGTTGATGAGCGATCCGCCCCGCAAGAACGGGTGGACCATCGCCGTGCACACCGGAGACGCCACACCCGATCCCACCCAGCGGCTGCTCAACCACGCGGTGTGGGACCACGAGCAGACGATGCGGGCAGTGCGCGGGTTCGTGGCCGAGCCCCAGTTAGCCATTGACATCTGCCGCGACATGCTCGCCGATGCCACCATGCCTGCCTGGGCCGCGGGCGATGAGGTCTACGGCCGTTCCAGTCAACTGCGAGAGCTCTTGGAAGACAACGAGATTGGTTACGTGATGCGGGTCGGACGCGCCTTCCACGCCGCGGTCGTGGCTGGGGTCAGCGCCCGCGCCGAGGACCTGGTGGCCCGGCACGTCGGGCCGGGCGCGTGGCAGGTCTGCTCGGTGGCCGGTCCAAGGGCGAACGCCGCTACGCCTGGACGTGGATCGCGACCGCCAGCCCTCGGCATCACCTGCTCATCCGCCGGCATCTGGCCACCGGTGACCTGGCCTTCCACTACTGCTTCGTGCCCGACGGCCGACCCGTCACGCTGATGACGCTGGTGCGGGTGGCGTGCCTACGCTGGCCGGTGGAGGAGGGTTTCGAGTTCGGCAAAGACCACTTCGGACTCGATCACTCTCAGGTTCGGCTCTACACCGCGTTGTTCCGGCATATCGTGCTTACCCTGGCCGCTCTGGCCGTCTGCGCGGTTACGCCGCCCAGGCGAAAGCCTGCACACCCGCCGCGATCCTGCCCGCGACACCCGACGAGCAGCCGCCGGAGGATCCCTGGGTGATCGCGCTGACCGTGGCTGAGGTCAAACACCTGTTTATGCTGGTCACTCGACGGCTGCTGCCCGAAGCCCACCACCTCTACTGGGTCTGGTGGCGACGGCGGCACCAAGCCCGTACTCGCTGGTTCCACCACCGCGCCCGGCTCCGCCGACAGGTCCTTACGGCGTAAGGAGATCAAAGTGCGGCTGCCCTACTAGCTCACGTGGAGTGCCCGCTTGAGGAAGTCGACCTGCAGCAGCAACAGGTTCTCAGCGACCTGTTCCTGCGGCGTCATGTGGGTCACCCCGGACAGCGGCAGCATCACGTGCCGGCGGCCCGCGGCCAGCAACGCCGAACTCAGGCGCAGACCGTGTGCCGCGACGACGTTGTCGTCGGCCAGCCCGTGAATGATCATCAGCTCGCCGCGCAGGTTCGGTGCGTCGTCGATCAGCGAGTTGGCCTGGTAGACCCCCGGCTGATCGCCGGGGTGGCCGAGATAGCGCTCGGTGTAGTGGGTGTCGTACAACCGCCAGTCGGTCACCGGCGCACCCGCGATGGCGGCGTGGAACACCTCGGGACGGCGCAGCACCGCCAGGGCGGCGAGGAACCCGCCGTAGGACCAACCCCGGATGGCGACCTTGGTCAAGTCGAGGAACGGATGCTCGGCGGCCACCGCGCGCAGGGCGTCGACCTGGTCGTCCAGGGTCGCGCCGGCGAAGTCGTTGTGGACGGCCCTGTCCCAGTCGGGGCCCCGGCCCGGCGTGCCCCGGCCGTCCACCACGAGCACCGCGAATCCCTGGTCGGCGAACCACTGCGGGACGAGGTAGGCGTCGTGCAGGGACAGGACACGTTGTGCGTGCGGACCCGCATACGGGTCGAGCAACACCGGCAGGGGTCCGTCCCGGTAGCCGGTCGGCAGCAGCAGGGCACAGCGCAGTTCCCGCTCCCCCACGGTCAGCAGGCGCACCCTCGGGCTCACCGACGGCGTCTCGGCCAGCGAGGCGATGTCGGCGACAGACGAATCGCCTCGAAACACCCTGACCCGGGTTCCCGCTCGGCCCAACTCTCTGGACACCCGCACCGTGACGTCGCCGCCCCGGCTGATCGCGTGCACACCATCGACCTCGGACAGCCGCCGCACACCGGTGGAGTCGACAAGATAGGTGTGCACCTGTGTCGGGTCGGACGCCGAGGCGGTGATCACCACGTCATCGGCGCCGGCCGAGACCACGGTCCGGACCTGCAACGAATCGTCGGTCATCTCCTGTTCTCCGACGACCAGCCGGTACGCACCGGCGCGTGCGGTGATCCGGACCAACCGTCCGTTCCCCGTCCAGGCCGGAACACCCGGCAGGATCTCGACCCACCGCTCGTCGCGCTCCTCGTGCAGCACGGTGGTCAGGCCGGAGTCGGGGTCGATAGCGAGGACGCGCAGTGATCGCTGGTCCCGGGTCTGCACGGCTATCAGCGGTGCGCCACCGAACGACCAGTGCGCGGTGACGAGGTACGGATACTCGTCGCGGTTCCACCGCACGTCAACGCGGGAGCCGTCAAGGCCGAGCACCGCGAGGCCGACCTCGGCGTTGGGGGTGCCCGCCGCCGGGTAGGCGACCTCGTTCGGCGCGAGATCGGGATTGGCCGGGTCGGCGATGTGCCAGCGCCGCACCGGTGAGTCGTCCACACGTGCGGCGAGTAGGCGCTGGCCGTCTGGGGCCCACCAGTAGCCGCGCGAGCGGCCCATCTCCTCGGCGGCGATGAACTCGGCGAGCCCCCAGGTGACCTCGGGTCCGTCCGGGGCGGCGAGCACGCGGTCGTCGGCGCCGTCGACCCCGGCGACCCGCAGTTCGCCTCCGGCCACGTAGGCCACATGCT
This sequence comes from Kutzneria sp., assembly GCA_019239965.1. Taxonomy (GTDB): domain Bacteria; phylum Actinomycetota; class Actinomycetes; order Mycobacteriales; family Pseudonocardiaceae; genus Kutzneria. The sequence continues at coordinate 16,649 of JAFAZC010000011.1, forward strand.
GACCGGTCGGATCCAGCCGTGGATCGATCGCCGGCGTGGCGGTGGCCAGCTCGCGGGAACGTCCGGTGTCGAGATCGACGACGTGCACCCGGCCCGAGAGCACGAACGCCGCGATGCCGACCGCCGCGTCGGTGCTGTAGGCGACCACGCCGGCCGCCTGTTCCCTGCTGCGTTCGCGGCGGGCCCGCTCCTGCACGGACAGATCGTCCGCTCCACCCGACGGATCGACCAGTTGCCGCTGCTGTCCGGTGTGCACGTCGAGGGTCCACAGTCCGGTGCAGCGGTCCGTGCCCGACGCCGAGCGCAAGAACACCACTCGCGAACCGTCCGGCGCCACCGTGAAGGCCCTCGGCGTACCGAGGGTGAACCGCTGCGTGCGGGCCTGCTGCCGAGGAAAGGACAGTTCCTCCGTGACCGGCACGGCCAGGGCTGCCATCGGTTCACTCATCCGACGCACCCTAGCGGGGCGACCATTGACCGGCACCACGCCTGTCAGGCGCCGACCTGGTCACGTGTTCTGAGTTGATCACGTGTTGTGCGGGAAGCCCAGGTCGATTCCGCCGTGCGAGGATCCGGGCCAGCGACTGGTCACGACCTTGGCCCGGGTGTAGAAGCGCACGCCCTCGGGACCGTATGCATGCGTGTCACCGAACAGCGAGTCCTTCCACCCGCCGAACGAGTAGTACCCCACCGGGACCGGGATCGGCACGTTCACCCCGACCATGCCGACCTCGACGTCGTGGCGGAAACGCCGGACAGCACCGCCGTCATTGGTGAAGATCGCCGTTCCATTGCCGTACGGGTTAGCGTTGACCAGTTCTACCGCGCTGGCGTAGGTGGGCCGGCGCACCACGGACAGGACGGGACCGAAGATCTCGTCGGTGTAGATCGACATGTCCGGCTCGACACGGTCGAATAGACACGGTCCCAGCCAGAAGCCGTCGCGGCCGCCCTCGACGCCATGCGCGCGGCCGTCCACCACGAGCGAGGCACCCTCGGCGGTTCCCCTGTCCAGATAGCCGGCCACCCTGTCCCGGTGTGCCGCGGTGATCAGCGGCCCCATCTCGCTGTCGGGCCGGCGGCCGTCGCCGACACGCAGGCGCGGAATCCGCTCCGCGATCTTGGCGACCAGCTCGTCGGCGATCTCCTCGACCGCGACCACGACCGACACCGCCATGCAGCGCTCCCCCGCCGAGCCGAACCCGGCCGACACCGCCGCGTCCGCCGCGAGGTCGAGATCGGCGTCGGCCAGCACGACCATGTGGTTCTTGGCACCGCCCAGGGCCTGCACCCGTTTGCCGTTGCCCGTGCCAGTCCGGTAGACGTACCGGGCGACCGGGGTCGAACCGACGAACGAGACCGCTTTCACGTCGGGGTGTTCCAACATCCTGTCGACGGCGACCTTGTCGCCGTGCACGACGTTGAACACACCGGCCGGCAGCCCGGCCCGTGCCCACAGCTCGGCGATGAAGGTGGCCGACGACGGATCCTTCTCGCTCGGCTTGAGCACCACCGCGTTGCCACAGGCGATCGCGTTGGGCACGAACCACAACGGCACCATGGCCGGGAAGTTGAACGGGGAGATCACGCCGACGACACCCAGCGGCTGCCGGACGGAGTAGACGTCCAGACCGGTGGAGGCGTTCTCGCTGAATTCGCCCTTGAGCAGGTGCGGTATACCGCAGGCGAAGTCCACCGACTCCAGTGCTCGTTGCACCTCGCCGGCCGCGTCGGAGAGCACCTTGCCGTGTTCGGAGGTGATGATCGCGGCCAACTCGGATCGCGCCGAGCTGAACAGCTCCCGGAACGCGAACAGCACGGCGGTCCGCGTGGCCAGGGAGGTGTCGCGCCAGCCCTGCCAGGCGTGCCGCGCGGAGGCGACCGCCTCGTCGACCTCGGCCGGTGACGCGAAGTCCACGGTGGACGACACGGCCCCCGTCGCCGGGTCGAAGACCTCGCCCGACCGCTCAGCTGTGCCGTTCCACGGCTTGCCGTCGATCCAGTGCGTGATCCTGGCCGGACGGTCCTTGATGGTCATTGGGCGAGCTCCTCACGTGTGGCGGCGACCGCCTCGCCGACGGCGGCCAGTGCCTCGTCGGCTTCCTGCTCGATCAGTGTCATCGGTGGCGCCAACCGCAGCACGTTGCCGTGCAGGCCGCCCTTGCCGATCAACACGCCGCGGGAACGGGTCTGTTCCAGCATCACCGCCGCGGCGCGCGGGCTCGGCTCTCCGCCGGGGCCGACCAACTCGACACCGATCATCAGCCCCTTGCCGCGCACGTCGCTGATCAGCGGTTGTTCGCGTGCGATCGCGCGCAGCCCGTGCATCAGCCTGTTGCCGACCTTGAGGGCGTTGGCCTGGAGATCGTGGCACAGCAGGTAGTCGATGGTGGCATTGGCCGCCGCGGTGGCGACCGGGTTCCCGCCGAAGGTGGAGATGGAGTTGGCGGTGACGCAGTCCATGACCTCGCCCCGCGCGACGACACCGCCGATGGCCAGCCCGTTGCCGAGCCCTTTGGCGAAGGTCATCATGTCGGGCACCACATCATGTGCCTGGATACCCCAGAAATGTTCTCCGGTACGCCCCCAGCCGGTCTGCACCTCGTCGGAGATCAGCAGAATGCCGGCTTCGTCGAGAATCCCTTTGAAGACCGCGAACAGTCCGTCGGGCGGGACGACGAATCCGCCGACTCCCTGTATCGGCTCGGCGATCATGCAGGCGACGTCCCCCGATGTCATGGTGGCCAACACCTCGCGCAGGTCCTCGGCACACGCTCGCACGTAGTCGGCGTCACTCAGGCCGCTGAGCGGCCCGTTTCCCCGGGTGCCGCCGTGCACGTAGCTGACGTTGACCGGACTGAGCGACGAGGCCGACCAGCCTCGGTTACCCGTGATCGCGATCGTGCCGAAACTCCGTCCGTGGTAGGAATTCCGCAGCGCGAGGACCTGGTTGCTGCGCCGGTACTGGGTGGCAAGCAGCAGGGCCGTGTCGTTGGCCTCGGTCCCGGAGTTGGTGAAGAACACCTTGGCGTCAGGTATTCCGGACAGCTTCGCGATCTTCTCCGCGAGTTCGATCTGCTGACGGATCAGGTACAGCGTCGAGGTGTGCACGACTCCGCGGTCCAGCTGCGCCCGGACCGCGTCGCTGATCTCGGCGACGTCGTAGCCGATCGCGTTGGTGAGGATTCCGGCGAACAGGTCCAGGTAGGTGCGGCCCTCGCCATCGGTGACCCGTCGGCCTTCGCCACGCGCGATCTCGATCGGATGGTCGTAGTACAGGGCAAGCCAGCTCGGCAGCACCGCCCGGTGCCTGGCGAGCAGCTCCTCGTGCGCCATTGGACCTCCTTGGTTGACGTGCGCCGATTCAGGGAGTGTGTCGGCACCGGACCCGTGACCGCCATGGACAACATGTCGCCAGATCACGGTAATACCCTGACGCTGTGTTCAGCAGCGCGGCCAGATGGGTACACGTCGCCGAGATCGCCGACATTTGGACACCTGTTGCGCGGCGGTGAGCTGGTGCTGACAACCGGTATCGCGCTGTCCGCCGATGAGCAATCACTGAACACCTACGTCGACGGGCTTGCCGCCGCGGGCGCGAGCGGACTGGTCATCGAACTGGTGCGCCGCTGGCGGGACACGCCGCCGCCGGGCCTACTGCGAGTACGCCGGGAACAAGTCGGCCGCCGTGGCCACGGCGCACCTGTCGCGTACCGCCTACTACCAGCAGATGTCCCGGATCGAGGCCGTGCTCGGGATGTCCCTGTCTGATCCGGAATCGATGCTGTCGCTCCACGTGGCCCTGCTGGCCATCGAGGCCAACGACGGGTAGGAACGCGGACTCACTAGGCTGAACTTGCCGGCGCCGACCGCACGAGCCCGGCCCGAGGAGTTCCGGACGACACCGAGGAGTTCTGGATGACGCTGCGGCAGGTCTCGGTGACGCGCACCGTTCCCGCGCGTGCCGAGGAGATATTCGACCTGCTCGCCGATCCCCGCAAACACGCCTTGATTGACGGTTCCGGCACCGTCCTGAAGTGTGCGGCCGATGCTCCGGTGAGGCTGGCCAAGGGTGCGAGGTTCGCTATGGACATGCGGGTCGGCCTGCCGTACAAGATCACCAACACGGTGGTGGAGTTCGAGGAGGGCCGGCTGATCGCCTGGCGCCACTTCGGCGGGCACCGGTGGCGCTGGCGGTTGCGTCCCCTCGGCGAGGACGGCACCGAGGTCACCGAGACCTTCGATTGGACGCATGCCAGGGCGGCGCTGCTGTTCAGGCTCGTGAACGTGCCAGCGCGCAACAAGCGAGCCATGCAGCGAACGCTGGACCGGCTGGTCGAGCACTTCAAACGCTGACGTCAGAGAATTCCGCGACACCGAACATTTCTACACTTGCTATACTTTTACATCACCTGCACATACATGAGTCGCCGAGACGGTCCAGTCGCGTTCTCCGGGAGGTTCGGTGAAGGTCCACGCTGACACGAGTCTGTGCTGCGGGGCGGGAATGTGTGCGCTGACCGCGCCGGAGGTGTTCGACCAGGACGACACCGGGACCGTCATGCTGCTGCTGCCGGAGCCACCCGCCGAGCACCGCACCGCCACCGAGGAGGCGGTGCGGCTGTGCCCGTCCGGGGCGTTGTCACTGACACAGTGACCCGTCCCAGCATCGCACCGGCGGTCCGGATGGCGCGCTGTGGTCAGGCCCGCTGGCCCGCCGGCACCAGTGCGCGCAGCTGGTTCATCAGATCACCGCGGTTGTCGCAGCCGAGCCGCTGGCGCATCCGGGCGACGTGGTACTCCACGGTCTTCGCCGAGATGAACAGCCGCTCACCGATCTGCCTGTAGGTCAGCCCCGCCAGCACCAGTTCGGCCACTTCCCGCTCGCGGCCGCTGAGAGTGGTCGACTCGGCGACGGACTCCCGCTGGAGCGCATGCCGGCCCTGGGTGAGCTTGCCCTGGATCAGCCGAGCACGATCGAGCAGCGCGAGCATCGCGACCCGGTCCGTCGTCCTGATCGCGGCCTGACCCGCGAGCCGGGCGCCGTCCCATGGCAGTCCAGCCTCGGCCAGAGCCCGCGCCGCGGCATCAGTCGCCGCCGGGTCCACGTCGCCGGTCAGCACCCGCAGCCATTCCCGCGCGGCCGTCGCGATCACCGCGAAGTACGGATGGTGCCCGGCCGAGGCGGCGACCGCTTCCACATGAACCGTGGCCAGTTCCGGCAGTTCGGCGATGATCGCCGCATGCACACGGTTCCAGTGCAGCGACACCGTCCACAGTGGTGGGTCGCCGAGATCACGCAGCAGGCCGGTGGCCTGGGCCAGGTGTGGTGCGAGCCGGTCGGCGTCACCGAGCCGGGCCGCGGCGACGGTGAACTCACCGAGCGGCAGCAGCGAGAACAGGTCGACGGGGTGACGCACGATCGCCTCCTTGGCGCGCTCCCAGGCCGCCCTCAGTACCGGGAGGTCGCCGCCCCTGCGGGCCAGGCCGAGCTCCAGGCCGGTTGCCGCCAACCAGTCCCGCGGCTCAAGGGGTGTCGTGGACGTCCCCGCGGTCAGGTCTGCCCGCGCGGCGTCGACATCCCCGCGCAGCATGGCGGCCCAGCCGCGCAGCAGTACGTGCCGACGCGTCGCGATCGTGCCACCCGTGCCGCCGTCGATCGCCCTGCACAGGGCGGACTCGGCCATCGCAAACTCACCACAGTGCATCGCGACGAGCGCCGCGATCGCGGCGGGCGTGTCGGGAAGCACCACGGTATGTCCCAGCGGCTCCAGCAGCGCGGACGCCCTTGTCAGCGTGGACAGCGCCACGGTGGCCGAGCCGGTGACCGATTCGTGCACCCCCTGCGCGAAGTGCCGGGCGGCGGCGGACAGCAGCGTTGGCGGTCCGTCGTCGCCAGCGGTAAGCGCTTCCTCCGCATCGGCGAGGCGGCCCGCGCCGAGAAATCCGATGGCCGCGAACGACACAGCCGGCGTCCCGCCGGCCCACCGGTACAGTTCGGCGCTGTCGCCGAGCAGGCCGCGGCGGGCGAGGACGGCCGCGGCGACACGCGCGCCGTCCACGCGGTCGGACGGCCTGTCCGATGCCATGGCCGTATCCGCGAACCGGACCCCGGCGTCGAGGTCCCCGGACAGGACGACGGCCGCGGCCCTGCGTGCGGCCAGTTCGACCGCCGGCTTGCCGGCCTCCGCCGCGGCGGCGAACAGCTCCGCGGCCAGCGGCGGGGAGTCCGCGAGCACCTCGTCTCCCGCGGCGGCGAACGCGTCGGCGAACACCTGTCCGCTCACCGGCGTGCCGAGCAGCGGGCGGACCAGCGGCAGCAGCGAGCCACCGCTGGCCAGCCGTAGCTCGATGAGCCGTTGGTGCAGACCGAGGCGTCGCTCCCACGGGCTCAGCGTCACCAGCGCTCGCTGGACGATCGGCAGGAGCGTCCCGTCGCTGGCGAGCAGTCCGCTGGCCCGCGCGCTGTCCATCGCGTCACCGAGAGCGTCGAGGTCGAGTCCCAGCAGCGCCTGGAGCAGGTCGATGCGGCGGCCGGCCCCGAGTGCCGTCGCCAGCAGCACGCCGCGCACCGTGCGGTCGAGGTGGTCGAGCTCGTATCGGAATCCGTCGATGGCCGCGCGGGGCACCGCCGGCTCGGCCGGTGACGGCTTGGCGAGCACAAGCCTGTCGACGAACCTCGGTACGCCGCAGGTCTGCGCGACCACCATGTCGACGAGTTCGGCGGACGATTCGGCGCCGAGTTCGGTGATACGCCCGGCGACCTGGTCCCGGTCAAGCGGTCCAAGCACCACCTGCTGTCGGCTCCGGGCCAGCACGTCGATCAGCTCGCTCAGCGCCAGCGGCCGTGGCCACGGCCGGTAGGCGACCACCAGCCGGGCTCCCTCGGTCCCGGCCAGCCGGCACAGCGCACGCAGCGGGGCTTCGCCGAGCAGGTGGGCATCGTCGACGAGAACGGCGAACGCCGGGCTGGCCCAGTCCGGCGCGGCTCCGCCCGAAACGGCGCTGTCGGGCGTGGCGCGGATGCGGTCGGTGTCCACGACCGGGACACCCGCCTGCCGGTACAGCCGGGCCAGTCCGGCCAGCAGCGTGCTCTTGCCGTATCCGCCGGGCGCGTGCACGCCGAGGACGCAAGGGCTGGTGGGGTCGATCGCGATCCCGTCGGACGCGGCGCTCATCGGTGCCCGGTGCCGTTGCTTGTCGTCACCGGTGGCGGTGTGGACGGGCCGAAGAAGTGCTGCTGCACCAGCCAGGTGCCCGCGGCGAGCAGGAGGGCGATGATTCCGCCGAGAATCGTCCCTCGTATCGTCATCGCCCGGTCGGCGCGGCGTGTCTTGGACTTCGCGACCCCGTCCACCGCTGGCGCGCCCACCTTCACCGGCGGCCGGGCCGGAGGTTGGTCGGGCGCCGGCTCACCGGGGCCGTCGATCACCGTGGGAGCGGTCAGCCTGGCCAGCGGCCCGGTCCGCTCCATCGCGGCGGCCTGGTCACCGCGGGCCCGCACCAGCCCGGCGGCGATCGTGGCCGCACCGACCGCCGTCGTGGTCTCCGGAGCGTCGTCGACAAGGACCGGGCGGCGTAACCGCTCACCGATCACCTTTCTGACCAGCGGAATCCGGGCCGAGCCGCCGACGAGCGCGATCGCGGCGAGCTGGTCGGGTCCGGTATCGGCGCCGGCGATGGCACGCAGCAGCACCTCGACGCCCCGCTGCACGTCGGGCAGGATCGCCTCCTCGAAGCTGGCCCTCGTCACCCGGGCGTTTCCCGGCGGAACGGTGATCTCCGCGCGAGTGGACAGGGCCCGTTTGCCCACGGCGCACTCACCGCGCAGTCGCGCCATCTCCTCCCACCGCCGGGCCGGCTCGTTGCCGGTCAGCAGGCTGATCAGCACGTCGTCGAAGTCCGCCCCAGCCGGCTGGGCGGCGGCCGCGGGCCGCCCGAGGATCTCGAATCCCGCGCCGTTGGCTCGCAGAACGGTGGCCCTGGCCGAGCCCTCACCGAGGTCGTACACCGCGAGTGTGTCGCCGTCGAGGCGGTGTCGGGTGGCGATGCCGACGGCGGCCGCGACCGGTTCGGGTACCAGCACCACGTTGGCCAGCCCCTCCGCGTGCAGCGCCTGGTGCAGCAGATCCAGCCGGTAGGGCCCCCACGCCGGCGGGTGCGTGACGACGACTTGTTCCGCCGCACCCCGTGCCGCGGCCAGCTGGCCCGCCAGCCGGACGATCAGCGCGGCAACCAGTTCGTGCGCCGCGTAGGCGGTGTCCTCCCAAATGATCGGCACGGCGTCGCCGACCCTGTCGATCACCGAGGCGCCGGCGATGCTGGCACCGGCATGGGGGTCCTCGCCGCCGCCGCGCTTTAGCCTGATCGGCCGTGCCGCGGCACGCTCACCAGGGTGGGGGCCGTCAAGCTGGCAGATCGCCGCCACGGTATGGGCAACGCCGACATCGATCCCGAGCGCGTAGGGCCATGGCACGGGGAAAACGTAACCCACCGGTAATCCCAGGGCGTAACACTAGGCACCCCTAGTCCCCTAATTGGGGTATCCGCAGAGCCCCCTAGGGGGTGGCTTTGAGAACTAGGAGTGACTCCTGATGGCGGTGAGCACGCAAAACCCTACGGTTCGTCACCATCGGTGGATCACCCCATCGAGGACAGCCAGCTCTCCGAATCGAACGAGGAGAATCACCCTATGGATCCGGTCCAGACACTGCATGAGTTCGTCCTCAACCTGATGCGTGACGCGCATGCTCGGTCGCTGTTCGCCGCCGACCCGACGGGTACTCTGCAGTCCGCTGGCCTCAGTGGGATCACCGCTCTCGACGTGCACGAAGTCCTCCCGCTGGTGATGGACTACGCGCCCACCAGCGTCGTTGAGTCCTTCGAGCGTAGCCTCGGCTCGACCGGCGACCAGATCGTCGGCTCGCTGAGCAACCCGATGAGCGCCATCGACCACCTGCAGCACATCACCGAGAATTTCTCGTTCCTTCCCGGCGGCAGCCACGCGCTGCCCGACAGCGGACCGGCCACCCCGGACACCGACTTCACCGCGAGTGGCGACGTGACCCACACGCTGGACACCGTCGCCGGCAGCGTCACGGGAGCCGTCGGTGGTCTGCCCGTTCCCGGCATCGGCGGCGGCCTGCCCGGCATCGGTGACCTGCCTGGTCTGGACAGCCTGCCCGGCCTGGGTGAGCTGTCGGGCATCGCCGGCATGGTCGACCCGACCCACCTTGTGGAGGGCGGTCTGCCGAGTCTCGGCGGCGGCTTGCCCGGCCTCGGTGGTCTGCCCGTTCCCGGCATCGGCGGCGGCCTGCCCGGCATCGGCGACCTGCCCATCCCCGGCATGGGTCACCTGCCGGGCCTCGGCGACCTGCCTGGCACCGATATGCCCGTGCCGGCGCCCGTGCCCGGCGGTGCGGAGGACCCCGCTCACGGTGGCCTGCCCGGCCTCGGTGGCCTGCTCGACCCGGGGCACCTGGTCGGCACCGTGGACAGCGTTGGGAACATCACCAACGTCGTTGGCCCCACGCACCTCGGTGGCATCGGCGGCGACCTCGGTGGCAGCGTCAACGTGGTCACCGACACCCTCGGTGGTGCGCTCGGCGGTGGCATGGCCCACCCGAACGACCTCGGTGGCATCGGCGGCGACCTGGGTGGCAGCGTCAACTCGGTCACCAACACGCTCGGCGATGCCGTGGACCACGGCGCCCATCCCGAGCACCTTCTGAACCACGTCACCCACACCGTGGGCGAGGCGGCGCACGACCTGAACATCGGCCAGGACGTGCACGCCAGTGGATTGGGCGCGGTCGCGGTGGACGCCGGCAACGTGCATGCCGAAGGCATCATCAGCATCGGCGACCTGACCGACGGCCTCGGTCTCTAACCAGTCGTCCACTCCGGTAACGCACCGGCGGATGGGCCCCCAGCGAGCTGGGGGCCCATTGTCGTGCCCAACGGCCGGCATCGCCGTGAGGCGGTGTAGCACCGGTCACACGACACGGCGTTCCAACTCCAAAACAGGGAGTAGTGCATTCGCACTCCAACACGACACAATCGGGTGGTGACCGCATGGCTCGACGTGCTCGACGACACGCTCCGGCATCCCGCCATCTGCCGGCAGCCGGAACTGTCCGGACGGCTGTTCCAGCTGCGCCGCAGGCTCGTGGACCCCTCGCTCCGGATCGTCGTCGTCGGTCAGCTCAAACAGGGCAAGAGCCAGCTGGTCAACGCACTGATCAACGCCGTTGTCTGCCCGGTACACGACGACGTCCGCACCCACGCGCCCACCGTGATACGGCATTCGGACCAGCCATGGGCCAACCTGGTGAGTCCCACCGGCCGAATGGAGGTTCCGATCGAGCAGGCGGCCCGTGCGGCCGGCCCCGGTGTCACCCGCGTCGAGGTCGGTGTGCCCCGCGCCCTGCTCAACGGCGGCCTGGTGTTGATAGACACCCCCGGCATCGACAGCAAACACCCGGAACGCAGCCGCTCGGTGCTGGTCGAACTGTCCGAGGCTGACGCGGTACTGGCCGTGTCCGACGCGGTGAACGACCTCTCCCCCGGTGAGCTGCGGTTCCTGCGGCTGGTGACCGCCCTGTGCCCGAACGTCGTCGGGGTCCTTACCAAGATCGATCTGTCCACCCAGTGGCGCCGGTGCCTCGAGCGCGACCGTGCCCTGCTGGCCGAGGCCGGCATGTCGATTCCGTTGTTGCCGGTGTCCTCGGTGCTGCGCGAGCGTGCCGCACTCGGCGGCGACCAGGGGCTCAATGCCGAATCCGGATTCCCGGCGCTGGTGAAGCACCTGGAGAACGCCATCAAAGGGCAGGCCGGCGCGCTGGCCAGACGTTCAACCTGTGACGCCGTGCTCGCCGTCACCGAGCAAGCCGCCGTCGGGCTACGCGCCCAGCTGACCAACCAGGGGCCCGACACCGCCGCGGACATGGACGCGGCCCAGCGCGCCGCGGAGGATCTGCGTCGCCGCTCGTCGAGGTGGCAGAGCACGTTGCACGACGGAATCGGTGACCTGGTCGCCGACATCGACCACGATCTGCGGGAACGCACGAGAGGAGTGCTCCGGCACACCGACGCGACCTTCGACACGATGGATCCCGCCAAGGCCTGGCCGGAGTACCGCACGTGGTTGTCGACAACGCTCGCCGAGGCTGTCGCCGACAACTTCGACTGGACGGTCGCGCGTATCCACTGGCTGGCCGAGCAGGTCGCCGAGCAGTTCGGCCAGGACACCCGGCAACTGCTGCCCGACCTCGGTCTCACCGATCCGATGCAGGCGGTCGAGCGGATGGGCCCGGTGACCGACCCCGACCTGAGCCTACCGAAGATCGGCCACAAGATGATCACGGGACTGCGCGGCTCCTACAGCGGCATGCTGATGTTCGGCCTGCTGACCAGCCTGCTCGGCATGCCGCTGATCAACCCGGTATCGGTCGCCGCTGGCGCGCTGCTGGGCGCCAAGACGCTGCAGGAGGACCGGCAGGCGCAGCTCAAACGCAGACAGGCGGCCGCGAAAACCGCCGTCCAACGCCACGTCGACGAGCTGGTGTTCCAGGTCGGCAAGCACAGCAAGGACGGACTGCGCATCGTCCAACGCAGGCTGCGCGACCACTTCACCGAGCAGACCGAGTTGGTCCAGGACGCGATCAACGAGTCGGTCCGCCGCGCACGCGAGCTGGCCAGCGCCGACGTTGCCGCGCGCACCAGACGTAACCAGAGCATCACCGGCGAGATCGAGGAGCTGGTCGGGCTGCGCAGGCGGGCGAGCGCGTTGGTGGCAGCGAGCATCGCGGCATGATCGTCGATGACGTCTGGGCGGTACTCGACCAGGCC